>JAPSJC010000014.1 GCA_031178355.1 Ureibacillus sp. | reverse complement strand
ACATAAATCGTTTAGAGTTTTTCTTCCCGTCATAGGAGTAAAGAATTGGTTTTTCTTCGACAAAGGTTTCTACGTGTACAGGTCTTCCCCATAATTTATAAATATATTGAAGTACTTGTTCGAGATAACGAGAGTCTAATTCCATCCCTTCGTAGCCATGTTTTAGATATAGCTCGCCATTTCTTAAATAATCTCCATTTTCAACTACAATATATGGGAAGCCACCATTTACTCGCATTGAAACAAGTTGATCTCTCACATTTTTATAGTCTTTATCACTAATCCGATACTCTAGGCCCTTCTTTTCAAATAAATACAAATCTTCTTGTTCTACCAAGTCTTTCGTTAAATAGTTTCTGATAAAGGAAATATCCGATTCAATTTCCCTCACCTCAAACATCTTCTCTCTTCCTAAACCAGGTTTTGCTCCAAATCGTTTCATTTCTTCAGTTGGGTTATCGTAACGCTTTTCGATATCTTCAAATATTTTTAACCCTAAGTAGTATGGGTTTATTGTCGTTTTGGATGGTTGAACAACGCCAGCATTTAACTTTGCATATTCAATTGTTTCATTTGTCGTCAAGTTTAGTTCACGCATGATTCTTTGGTGCCAGTAAGAAGCCCATCCTTCATTCATAATTTTAGTTTCTAATTGTGGCCAGAAGTATAACATCTCTTCCCGCATCATTGTTAAAATATCACGTTGCCATTCTTCTAATTCACGGCTGTATTCCTCAATAAATAACAACAAATCCTTCTCCGGCCTAGGAGGAAACTTCTTTTTCTTCTGACGTACTGTACTTTCTTCCTTACTTTGATTATCTATATTCCATAAATCATCATAAGGAGATTTTGATTTTACAGTCATATCCTCTTCTTCATCTTCGTAGCTACTATACATAAGTTTTGGCCTTAGTAAGGAAGGATCGATATGTTCTTGTATAGCTAGAACCGCATCTAAAAACTGCTCAACTTCATCTTTTCCATATAACATTTCATAATGTGCAATACGTTCAGCCGTAGCTGTCATACTCTCAACCATATCTCTTCTTGTATTTGAAAAACGCACATTATTCTTGAAGAAATCACAGTGTGCTAACACATGGGCAATAATTAATTTATTTTGTGTAAGTGTGTTGGTATCAAGTAAAAATGCGTAACAAGGATCTGAATTAATAACCAATTCATAAATCTGACTTAAACCGAAATCGTATTGAAGCTTCATTTTATGAAATTGTTTTCCGAAGCTCCAATGAGTAAAACGAGTTGGCATGCCGTAAGCTCCAATCGTATAGATCACATCTGCTGGGCATATTTCATAGCGCATTGGAAAGAAATCTAAGCCAAACCCTACCGCTATCTCTGTAATTTCGTCAATCGCTTTATGAAGCTCTTTTTCCATAAAATGATCCCTCCTTGTACCGATTTATAGGGAAAATTCACATTATATTTCCTTATGCCTCCACAGCCTTTTGGAAAAACCTTTTCAATGCTTCGTAAACATCATTTTTTTGCTTCAGTATATAGTATCTAAATTTTGGATCATCAATTTTTCGATAGACACTCATTAAAGTGGAATAACGATTATGTGCATTAACTTCCCCATAACCAAACATACTGGATACTTCCATTAATTCTTTCACCAGTTTTAAACACTTCTCATTATCCGTTGAAAAATTATCGCCATCTGAAAAATGTACAGGATAAATATTATATCGTTTTGGATTATATTTACCTGAAACCAATTCTAGTGCTTTTGCATATGCTGAAGAACAGGCTGTACCTCCGCTTTCGCCCTTAGTAAAGAATTCTTCCTCCGTCACTACTTTCGCTTCAGTATGGTGAGCTATAAATTCAATGTCTACATACTCATATTTCGTTCTTAAGAATCTAGTCATCCAGAAGAAGAAACTTCGAGCACAATACTTTTCAAACGTTCCCATGGATCCACTTGTATCCATCATCGCTAGGACGACTGCTTTTGATTCTGGTTTAATGACTTCATCCCATGTTTTAAACCTTAAATCATCGTTATGGATCGGCGTTATTTTGGCTTCTCCCTTTATTGCATTACGTTTAATTGCCGTTAAAATCGTTCTCTTTTTATCGATATTTCCCATTAGTCCTTTTTTACGAATATCATTGAATTCAATTTTTTCTATTGTAATATTTTCCTTCTCTTTTTCCTGTAAATTTGGAAGCTCCAGCTCATTGAATAATATATTCTGGACTTCTTCTAAACTTACTTCAGCTTCATAGAAATCTTCACCTGGAGAATCGCCTGGTTTGTTCCCTTTACCTGGTCCCTTCTCTGCAGTACCTCGTTCCTTGGCAATAACATCTCCAACTTTGCTATCACCTTTTCCTTGACCGACGTGCTTTGACTTGTCGTAATTATAGCGAATTTTATATTCATCTAAAGAACGAATTGGTACTTTAATAACTTCACGACCATTCGACATGATAATACTTTCTTCGCTTACAATATCCGGTAAATTATTTTTTATTGCATCTCTAACCTTTTCCATATGACGTTGTTGATCCTGATGCCCTTTACGATGGAGGGACCAGTTTTCCTTTGAGATAACAAAGTTTTTTTGAATTTCGCTCATATTATCCTCACCCATCTATATTTTTAATTTTCATCAAAAAGTGAACAACTCGTCAAAAAGTGCAATTATTCTTTTGAAAAGGAAAAGCACTTTTCTTATAATATGAGAATTTTCTGACATATTTCACTTAATTTCAAAAAAATAAAAAAGGGGAATAAAGTCGTTTAAAATATATCCCTCACTTTTAAAACTTTTAGAATTGTTGATTTGCATCTTGTATTCAGCATATAATAGAAAACAAATTGGATAAGTAGGTTTTAAATAATATAGGAATAGAGGGGTGGAAATGAATATTGAACATATCGAGTCGTTTCTTTATGTAGTTAAGTATAAAAGCATACATAAAGCTGCTAACGCACTATACTTAACACAACCAACTGTTTCGGCTCGTATTAAATCACTAGAAGAAACACTAGGAACAACACTGTTTCATCGAGAAAGTCGTAGTTTAACTCTTACAGAAAGTGGTAAGGAATTCATTCCATTTGCAACAAACATTGTAGAGTCCTTCTATGAAAGCAAAAAGTATCTTAATAGAAATAATCAATCATAAGTTGATGTCACACAAAGAAACGTTTGTGTGACATCTTTTTGATTCTCTATACTAATTCACCCCAATTAAACGTTTCATTTTGTAACCACGCTCGCTTCTTTCCAAATGGGTAATTCCTATCAAATTACTATTCTTTATTTAAGTGATTTGTCCTGATAGGTTTTTTCTATCACTAACTGTATTGCCAAAAATATCCGGCTGATGTTAGAATTCAGTAAATTCCAACAATACTTAGTGGTTTGGTTGAAATTGAGAATTATAAGGAAAATAATAGATCCTAGAAGGAGGAAATCATTATGGCAAAACAAATTCATTTCGGTGCAATCATTCATGGTGTAGGAGGAAATATTTCAGGATGGCGTCATCCAGAAGTAAAGAAGGATCAAAGTGTTAGCCTTGAGTTTTATACACAACAAGCACAAAAAGCTGAAGAAGGTAAATTTGATTTAGTATTCATCGCAGATGGTTTGTTCATAAATGAAAAGTCTATCCCTCACTTTTTAAACCGCTTTGAGCCAGTAACCATTCTTTCGGCGCTAGCTACTCAAACAAAACAAATCGGCCTTGTTGGTACAATATCAACTTCCTATAGCGAACCTTTTAACGTTGCACGTCAGTTAGGCTCTCTTGACCTAATTAGCGGAGGTCGTGTAGGTTGGAATGTTGTCACAACTCCATTAGAAAGTACAGCATTGAACTTTAATAAAACGATTGAGGAGCATCCAAGCCATCCTGTTCGTTATGAAATTGCTGAAGAATATTTAGAAGTCGTTAAAGGATTATGGGATTCATGGGAAGACGATGCGTTTACCTATGATGTTGAAAAAGACCAATTCTTTGACTCATCAAAATTACATGTTCTTAATCACAAAGGGAAATATTTCTCTGTTCGTGGACCATTAAATGTTGCACGCTCAAAACAAGGTCAGCCCGTTGTGTTCCAAGCAGGGGCTTCCGAAGCAGGTATTCGTCTAGCAGCGAAAACTGCCGATTCAGTATTTACTCATGGTGCCACTCTTGAAGGAACGCAAGAATATTATAAAAAACTAAAAACAGCCGTTCGTGAAGAAGGACGAAACCCAGATGAGGTTCTTGTTTTCCCAGGTATCTCCCCTATCATTGGTGACACAGAGGAAGAAGCAGAACGTAAATATTGGGAAATTGCCAATCTAGTTTCGATTGATAGAGCACTTGCTTATTTAGGACGTTACTTCGATCACCATGATTTTTCTCAATATGATGTCGATGCACCGTTCCCTGAATTAGGCAATATTGGTGCAAACAGCTTTAGAAGTACAACAGATCACATTAAAAAATACGCTAAAGCAGAAAATTTAACATTACGTGAAGTTGCATTACGCGAAGCTACACCGCGTTCACCATTTATTGGGACACCGGAAAGAATAGCAAATGAAATTATACGTTGGGTTGATGAGGAAGGTGCTGATGGGTTCATCATTACTACAACAGCTCCACATACGTTAGAAGACTTTGTAGATAAAGTAATACCGCTACTTCAAAAAGAAGGTCGTTATCGTACAGAGTACACTGCTGATACGCTGCGTGAAAATTTAGGAATTCCAATTGTAGAAAATCGCTATACACAAGCTAAAGCAAAACAAACTGTCTAATTGACCGTTTAATCCGAGTATTTCAGTACAAATACTATGAAAGAGGATTCTATATGATACAGCTAACAAATATTCATAAGAGCTTCGGTAAAACAGACGTGTTAAAAGGAATCGATTTACAGGTGAATAAAGGAGACATCATTTCAATCTTAGGACCAAGTGGTTCTGGTAAAACAACTTTACTGCGCTGCATTAACTTTTTGGAAAAGGCGAATGAAGGGTCGATTGAAATCGATGACATCGCTCTTGATGTAAGACATGCGACGAAAAAGGAAATCGTTGCCCTTCGTAAAAAAACGGCGATGGTATTCCAAAGCTATAACCTCTTCCAACATAAAACAGTACTCCAAAACATTACTGAGGGATTAGTCGTTGTTCAAAAGAAAAACGAAAAAGAAGCAAATGAAATTGCTAAAACAATGCTCGCCAAAATTGGACTTGAACATAAAGCTGATGCTTTCCCTAGTTCCCTCTCTGGTGGACAGCAGCAACGAGTTGGAATTGCACGTGCTCTTGCGTTAAATCCAGAGGTAATCTTATTTGACGAGCCTACTTCTGCACTTGACCCAGAACTAGTGGGCGAAGTGCTAGATGTTATTCGAAAAATTGCGAAAGAAGGGATCACAATGATTATTGTGACACACGAAATGAACTTCGCACGTGATATATCAAATCGAGTAGTGTTTATGGATGGTGGTGTCGTGGTCGAAGAAGGCACTCCAAGACAAATCTTCAACAATCCAAAAAACGACCGCACAAAGCAATTTTTACGGAGATTAGTCCCTGAATTTACTTATGAAATCTAATAATGAAAGGAAGAGTCAGTTGAAATATAAAATCTCCTTATTGGATCAGAGTCCTGTTCTGAATCAGGAATCAAATGAAGAGACATTAAAACACACAGTTGAACTTGCTCAAGAAGCTGAAAAACTTGGCTACCATCGCTTTTTAGTTTCAGAACATCACAACTCTGTTGAAGTAGCAGGTTCTTCACCTGAAGTTTTAGTCTCTTATCTTCTAGCAAAAACGGAGAAGATTCGTGTTGGCTCAGGTGGTGTCATGCTACAACACTATAGTCCTTATAAAGTTGCTGAAAACTTCAATGTACTTGCTAGTTTAGCAGGCGATCGTGTGGACTTAGGAATTGGGAAAGCACCCGGTGGCCTCCCTTTATCAACAAAAGCATTACAATACAAAAAAGTTTCAACTGAAAACGATTTTTATGAACGACTTGGTCTATTAAACCAATTCATAAATCATAGCATTCCAAAGGATCATGAATTTGTAGAGTTAAAAGCTTCCCCACTTCCATTAGTGAAACCAGAAGTCATTTTACTTGGTGCGAGTCAAGGAAGTGCAAAAGAAGCTGCTAAACTTGGTATTTCATTTGCTTATGCACAATTCTTTAATAGTAATGATGAAGAATTAGAAGCAGCAGTAAAAGCTTATCGCGAAAACTTCCCAACTGGTCGATTTATCTTAGGTGTTAACGTTATTGCAACGTTAAATGAACAAGTAGCAAAGGAATTCGCCACAGGTCAAACGCTTTATAAAGTACACCTTGCAAGTGGAAAAAGATTAACTTTAGTTACTGAGGAACAAGCAGTGAAGTTAGGAAGAGAATCGGGAGAAGAATTTACGATTGAAAAGCACTTTCCAAATGTAATTAGTGGTGTCCCATCTCAAATTAAAGATAAACTTGATGAACTTCATGAAAAATATGGGGTCGATGAGTTTATTTATCATACTCCGGTACCAAATATTGACGCTCGCATTGAATCATTTAAATTAATTAGTCCAGTAAATCTAGAAAAAATTGAAATCTCTTTGAAAATTTAGGAGGAACAATCGATGGCAAATTTTAAAGTAGTCGTTTGGGCTAAACAAGGTTGCTCATATTGTGGAGAAGTAAAAAGCTATTTAGAAAATGAAGGAATGGACTATCAAACAATTGACGTTACTGAAAACGACGAATTTCGAGATATATTAGAAGTAAAATATGGTGTCCGATATGTACCAGTTGTGGAAATTGGCGAAGGAAATACATTTACAGCTGTCACAGAGTTAGGGGTCGTGCATTTACAAAATGCACTTGAACAATTTAAAAACGAAGGAGTTCAAACTTCATGAAAAAACTACTAGCAGCTATATCTATAGGCGCTACTTTACTGTTATCAGCATGTGGAAGTTCCAGTAATTCATCAACTTTAGCTTCATCAGCTGACGTTGAGAAAATTATTATCGGTACAGGGTCGCAATTTATTAATATTTGTTTCTATGATGAAAATGGTAATTTAACAGGTTACGATATCGAATTATTAAAAGCAATCGATAACCGTCTTGAAGAATACGAATTCGAATTTCAAACAATGGACTTTAGTAACTTACTATTAAGCCTAGAAACAGAGAAAATTGATCTTTTAGCCCATAACATGGCAAAAAATGAAGAACGAGAAGCGAAGTTTTTATTTAACCAGCAGCCTTATAATGCAATGCCTTTGCATGTTGTTGTACATGAAGGGAATACAGAAGTTCGATCAATCGATGACATTAACGGGAAAACAGTTGGTGTAACGCCAACAAGTAATGCTTCTATATTTGTTGAGCAATATATAAAAGATCATAACTTTGACACGGAAGTTTCTTATATTACACAAACAACAGATATGAATAACCAATTAAAAACCGGTAGAATTGACGCTATTTTCAGCTTCCCATTTGCAGTTGATATTAATAATAAAGCAGCAGATGCTGAGCAAAAGATTGTAGGTGACCCTCTTCTATTCACGGATATCTTCTTCATGTTCAATAAAGATGATACTGATTTGGCAAATGCAGTAGACAAAGTATTAAAAGAATTAATCCAAGATGGCACTGTAAAAGAACTAAGCACGAAATGGTTAGGCGCTGACTATTCAGTAGAGTTATAGACTCTTTTAGCTTTAATAGATAACACAGTCAATAACTTTTTATAGAAAGGAGGCACCGTAATGGGGGGTTCTTTTGACCCATCCTTAATTTTCAATTCTATTCCGAAGCTTTTACCCTATTTGCATATAACGATTGAAATTTTAGCGTTATCTGTAGGAATCGGTCTTTTGCTCGGCATCCTAATAGCGATGCCAAAGCTTTATCATATTCCGATATTAAAGGAAATTGTAACAGTCTATATTTCTTTTATTCGTGGGACACCGATATTAATTCAATTATTTTTAGTATTTTATGGGTTACCTGTGATCATTGGTCAATTGGGTATTGATATTACACGAATGGACCCATTCTATTTTGTTATTATTACTTACACGCTAAGCAATGCTGCCTCATTCGCAGAAATTTTCCGTGGTGCTATTTCGTCCGTAGACTACGGTCAAACAGAAGCTGCTTATTCAGTTGGGTTTACACCTTGGCAAAACTTCTACCGAATTGTATTTCCACAAGCTTTTCGTGTTGCATTTCCAAATATCGCAAATACATCGATTAGTTCATTAAAAGACACTTCCCTTGCCTTTTCAATCGGTGTAATGGATATGATGGGCCGTGGTGAAACACTTATTACGGCAACTGCGCATGCTGTAGAAATTTATATTTCTTTAGCGATTATTTACTATGTGGTTGTGTTGATTTTTGAACGTGGTTTTAAATGGATTGAACACTATTTAAATCGCTACTTAGTGAAAGATGAACTATCGATGTAAAGGAGGAAACGATGATGCAACTAGATATCCCATTTATATGGACGGCTATTACAGAAATCATTAAAGCTCTACCGATAACATTAGTCATTGCTTTTACACCGATAATTATTGGTCTTTTGATTGGCATTACGGTTGCGTTCCTTCGTATGAATCCTATTAAAGTACTTACGCCTATTGCAAATTTTTATGTTTCGTTTTATCGAGGAACACCTGTCATTATGCATATTATGATTATTTATTTTGGGCTACCTCTTTTAGTTGAGTCTACTTTTGGTATTTCTCTGAACTTTGTACCGATTGCTATATTTATTATTATTGCTCTCGCGTTAAATGCAGGGGCTTACTTATCAGAGATAATAAGATCTGGCATTTTGAGTGTGTCAAAAGGTCAAATTGATGCTGCTTATTCCATTGGCATGACAACAACCGAAACTTTAAGACGAATTGTCCTACCACAAGCATTTGCTTCTGCACTACCAAACTTAACGAATATTTTAATAGGCTTCTTACATGCGACGTCAATTGCTTTCCTTGTTTCTGTAAAGGAGCTTACAGGCGCTGCTAATATCCTTGCATCAAGTAATTTAAAATTTTTAGAAGCATTTATTGCAGCTGGGGTTATTTACTGGGGTATCACAATTATTATTGAATTGGTTGCTCATTTGATTGAACGGAAAATCACGGCCTACAGTAATACAGGAGTTGCTAGGGATTAAGAAGGGTTAATTCGTTTGAATAGAAAGTTCTAAAGGGTAATGGACCTTTGTCGATAAAGTGGAAGTGTTCTTTGATGGTAGTTTAATAGTTTGTAAACTTAAATGAAGGAAAAGGTGATTCATTTGAAAGCGATTATTATAAATGGTGGTTATAGTGTGAATTCTCGACTAACTGGGGTTCAGCTTGAAATTGAGAAACGTCTACATGCCAACAAAATTACTTACGAAACAATTACGGTACATCAATTACCAGCACAAGATTTAATTACAGCTAATTTCTCTAGCCCTTCAATTATTGAACATGTTAAAAAAGTGGAAGTAGCGGATATCGTCATTATTTTAACACCTGTCTTTAAAGGTTCGTATTCAGGCATTTTGAAAACATTTTTAGACTTACTTCCACAAAAAGGACTTGAAAATAAATCAGTAATTCCAGTGGCAATCGGTGGATCGATTGCACATTTACTATCAATTGAATATGCATTAAAACCAATTGTTTCAATTTTAGGAGCGTCACATGTTACAAGCCCTGTATATGTAGTTGATAAACAAATCACAAAAGACAAAGATACTTACCTGGTTGAAAACGAGGTTGTTAACCGTTTAGAAAATGCAGTAAAACAAGCGATTGTTTTAGAGACTGTAAAAGCTTAAGGCTTCCCTATTTGCAAATCCAAATGAAAGAGAGTGCCCGACCTCATCGTCGAGCACTCTCTTTTAGTTGTTTGTGTACCTGGCACGCAAACAATTTTGAATATTCAGAATTGTTCTTGTACCTGGCACCCTAATTTTATCTGTTTAAAAGACTTCCTACATAGCGTAGCAACTCATTGGCACTTGTTGTGTTGTAACCATATTCGTCAACTAGCGTGGCAACAACTTCGTTAATTTTCTTAAGTTGTGATTCATCTGGTGTTTTTGACGACGTTGTAATTTTTACGATATCTTTCAAGTCAGCAAATAACTTCTTCTGAATCGCTTCTCGTAATCTTTCATGAGAATTGTAGTCAAAACGTTGTCCCTTTCTTGCATAGGCGGATAAGCGAATTAAGATTTCTTCTCGGAATGCCTTTTTCGCATTTTCCGAAACTCCAATTTGTTCTTCAATGGAGCGCATTAATTTTTCATCTGGATTCATTTCCTCGCCTGTTAATTGATCGCGAAGTTTATTTTTATTACAAAATGCCTCTACGTTATCAAGATAGTTATTCATTAGGTGTTTTGCAGATTCCTCATAGGAGTAAACAAAGGCTTTTTGAACTTCATTTTTCGCTATTTCATCGTACTCACGTCTAGCAACAGCTATATAATTGATATACTTTTCTCGATCTTCTTGAGAGATGGATGGATGCTGATCGAGTCCATCTTTTAATGAACGTAACACATCTAACGCATTGATTGATGGTACTTCCTTACGAATGATTGCAGATGAAATTCTATTGATGATGTACCTTGGATCAATACCATGCATCCCTTCGTTCGGAAACTCTTTTTTCAATTCTTGAACATCTACATCATTAAAGCCCTCTACATTTTCACCATCGTACAAGCGCATCTTTTTCAGTAAATCAATGCCTTGTTTCTTCGGAACTTCCAGCCTCGTTAGTACCGAAAAGATTGCTGCTGCTCGTAAAGCGTGAGGTGCAATATGAACATGTGCCATATCACTTTCACGTATCATCTTTTGATAAATTCGTTCTTCCTCACTGACCTTTAAATTATAAGGAATTGGTATTACAATAATACGAGAGTGAAGCGCTTCGTTCTTTTTATTTGAAATAAAGCTACGGTACTCCGTTTCATTCGTATGCGCCACAATCAGTTCATCGGCTGAAATTAAGGCAAAACGACCAGCCTTGAAATTCCCTTCCTGTGTTAAAGATAATAGATGCCATAAGAACTTCTCATCTAATTTCAGCATTTCCTGGAACTCCATCATACCTCGGTTTGCCTTATTAAGCTCCCCGTCAAAACGATAAGCACGTGGATCAGATTCTGAACCATACTCTGCAATTGTTGAGAAATCAATACTACCTGTTAAATCCGCAATATCTTGTGATTTAGGATCAGATGGTGTAAACGTACCAATACCAACTCGTCTATCTTCTGAGAAGAATATACGTTCAATCAACACATCTTCAATACGACCACCATACTCCTGTTCAAGACGCATCGTATTTAATGGAGACAAACTTCCTTCGATACGAATCCCATATTCTTCATAAAAGTCATTTCTTAAATGATGCGGAATAAGATGCAACGGATCTTCATGCATCGGGCACCCTTTTATCGCATAAACAGCACCTTCATCCGTTCTAGAAAACTGTTCCAAACCTCTTTTTAACATCGTAACAATGGTAGATTTACCACCACTAACTGGACCCATCAATAACAATATACGTTTACGAACATCAAGTCTTCTTGCTGCTGGATGGAAATATTCCTCTACTAAGCGTTCTAGTGCTGATTCTAACCCATACATTTCTCTATTAAAAAAATTATATGACTTTTGGCTGTCAAACTCTTCTACACCAGCTGTTTTAATCATACTGTAAACACGAGAGTGAGCTGTTTGAGCAATTTCTGGTCTTTCCTTAATAAGTTCTAAATATTGCGCGAAAGTCCCTTCCCACTTTAACCTGTCCTCATCGTCACGGTATTTTCTTACCTTATTTAAAATATCGATAGTATTCCCTCCATTTCACATGGCATGGTTTATTAAACATACTATGTCGATTAAGCGGTTAAGATTCCAAGACATTCTTGTAATCTTGCGGAATAATTGTAGGTTTGCTTATTTCAAAGGATTAAAGTGTCATTGTGTTTTTATTATTAAATTACTTGACAACTAGGGACAAGTAAAAAACTTAATATTATAAGAAAGTATTATGTATAATAAGGGAAAATCACCAACCTTAATATCCATTTAAAATCCAAGGAGTTTAATCATGTCGGAAAACTACTATGACAAAAGTAAATCTAAAAATATTTACGAGTTAAAAAATCTTGCTCCTGAACAATTAAAAGCATTTTATCAATTTGATGCTGCTGTCTTAAAGGCAGGCGCTCTTACAAAAAAAGAAAAAGAAATTATTGCAGTTGCTATTTCACATGTAACTGAATGCCCTTACTGTATTGATACCCATACGAAAAAAGCTAAAGTTGTTGGTGCGACACTTTCAGAGTTAGTTGAAGCGGTTTTTGTTGCAATGGCTATAGAAGCTGGTGGAGTCGTAACACATAATACCCATAGTCACAATGCCAGGAAGAAACATACATCTGATGAATTATATAGTCGTGCAAACTTAAGTTATTTAGAAGAGCTTGGTAAATTTGCACCTGATGGATTTAAAGGATACTCAAACTTTAGTGCGATTGCCATGAAAGAAGGCCACCTTACTACAAAATTCAAAGAAATCATTGCAGTAGCAGTTGCTACAGTTACACAATGCCCTAATTGTATTGACGTACACTCTAACAATGCTATAAATAAAGGTGCTACAAATGAAGAACTTGCAGAAGCTGTATTAGTATCAGCAGCATTATGCGCAGGTGGAGCATATGCCCATATGATTAATATGATTGAAAGCTACAATGAATAGATGACTAATTTCCATTAACAATATAAAAAGGACTACATTACTATGGCCATCCCATGAAAATGTAGTCCTAACTTTATTTTTATTTTCATTAATCGTTCTAATTAAAACATCCTCAATATCAACATGAAAAGTCGTTTTCAATTCAGCTCTTAACCAAATTTCATTTCAACTTTCGTTATCTTAAAAATTCAAAGTAAATAAAATGAATAGATTTACTATAACCAACATATATATAACTTGGTATTGAGAAACCGAGAGGAGGATTACATGCATTCTCAGTTCAAGTATTGGCGTCCCTATGTCAGTCCCTATGATCCATGTAAACCAATACGTGTAAAAAGTTACTCAACACCTCCGCACTTATATATGAATTTTCAACCACCTGGATTACCACAATTCCAATCTCCCAAACAAGCATTAATGCACGGTACACTTTGGCCACAATTATATAGCCCTTATCCAGATCCGAATAAAGGAGTGGAAAAACCGTGACGAAACAAATGCCACCTGAGTATTACAAGCTACTTGAAGAAATTCAAGCCATTGATTTTGTGATTGTTGACTTGAATCTTTATTTAGACACACACCCTCATGATATGGAAGCTATCAAACAATATAACGAAGCTACCCAAATTTCTATGCATCTTAAAGTTGAATTTGAAAAGCAATTTGGACCTTTAATGAATTTCGGAAAAAGTTATTCTAATTATCCATGGGACCTTGATGATTCACCTTGGCCATGGCAAGTGTAAAAATGTTTTCATATTGGTCTTTTGCATATTAATCCTAAAGATGTAGTGAATTGAAAAGTGAGGGAAGTGATTAATTCATGTTTTATTATGAAAAAAAGCTCCAATATCCTGTAAGGGTTAGTACATGTAATCCAATGTTGGCAAAATTCCTAATAGAGCAATATGGTGGGGCAGATGGAGAACTTGCTGCCGCTCTACGCTATATGAATCAGCGTTATACTATTCCAGATAAAGTTATTGGTCTTCTAAATGACATCGCAATGGAAGAGTTTTCACATCTTGAAATGATTGCGACGATGATTTACAAACTCACAAAAGATGCTACACCAGAACAAATGAAAGCTGCCGGTCTAGGTGATCATTATGCCAATCATGATCGGGCGTTATATTATCATAATGCTTCAGGTGTTCCATGGACTGCTTCCTATATTCAAGCAAAAGGGGACCCAATAGCAGATCTATATGAAGATATTGCCGCTGAGGAAAAAGCCCGCGCAACATACCAGTGGATTATTGATATGTCAGACGATCCGGACTTAAATGACGGATTGAAGTTTTTACGTGAACGTGAAGTAATTCATTCTTTAAGATTTAGAGAGGCTGTTGAAATATTGAAAGATGAACAAGGTAAAAAGAAAGTATACTAATAATGTGGCTTCCCTTCGTTATAAGCGAAGGGATTTTTTCATGTTCATTTAAAGAATATAAATTAACCTTTTCAACGGCTCAAAATGAAGTCTTGAAAAATACATATCTGTCATGAGAAGATGTAGTCTATGAACTATTGAAAGAATGGTGTAGAAAAATGAATTCAAAAGCGTTACTGTTAGCGCTCCTAACTGTATTTATATGGGGATCGACCTTCGCAGCAAATAGCGTTACTTTGCAGGGGGGATACTCTGCAGGACATTTAATCTTATTTCGTTTTGTTATCGCCTCCATGATTTTTATCTTCATCGCACTTTTACCAGTTGTCAAATTTAGATTACCTGCTAAAGAAGATCTCTTAAAAATTTTATTGCTAGGTATTTTAGGTATTAGTGGCTATCATATTTGCGCCACTTTTGGACAAATAACAGTTAGTGCTGGTACAGCTGGGTTATTAATAGGTTCTGGTCCGATTTTCACAACACTTTTTGCCATGTGGTTCTTAAAAGAACGATTGGGGAAAATTGGATGGGCGGGGCTTGGATTCGGGCTCATTGGGATTGTCATTATCTCAATTGGCGCAGGTGATTCCTTTGGTATTTCTCCTGGCGTTGTACTTATTATTTTCGCAGCAATTGCTACTTCTTTATTTTTCGTTTTTCAAAAGCCTTTATTTAAGAAATATACAGCTATTGAATTAACGGCGTATTTTACTTGGGCTGGAACAATCCCATTTTTCATTTTCACACCTGGCTTGCTTGAAACGATTCAAAACGCAACTATTGAAGCCAATATGACCGCGGTATATATTGGAATTTTCCCCACTGCTATTGCTTACTTAACTTGGGCAATCGCTTTATCTTTAACTACTGCTAGCTCCATATCGAGTGTATTGTACTTAGAGCCTGTCATTGCAATCATTGTGGCTTGGATCTGGATAAGCGAACTACCTTCTATGCTTTCCATTACTGGTGGTGTCATTGCTATTACTGGAGTCATTATCGTAAATTACTTTGGCAAACGACATTCTTTAATAGAAAGAAAGACAACAGAATCATCCGTTACATAACAAACCCTTCCTAACTTTTAGGAAGGGTTTGTTATCATTTTTCTCTATGCACGATATAGTTTAAAAAATGCTTAAGGAAGGAGGTATTTCGAGAGATAGTATCTAATGATTCCATTGCTTGGCAATAGTGATCCCACATTTGTTGTTTCGCACCATCTAACCCTAAAATTGAAACAAAAGTCGAATTGTTATTTTCCACATCGATACCCACCATTTTTCCAAGTTGCATGGAATCACCCTCTACATCCAATAAATCATCTTTAATCTGAAATGCAATTCCGGCATGTTTAGCAAACAATTTCAAAGAGTCTATTTCCTCTTCTTGAGCATTCGATAAGATCGCCGGCATCACAAGACAAGCTTCAAATCCTAAACCAGTCTTATAAAAACTAATCGTATTTAACTCATGTAATGAAAGAGATTTCCCCTTAGATTCTAAGTCCATTGCTTGACCTTGACACATTTCAGCTGTCACTCTAGCTGAGTATTGAACTAGCTTTAATACTGACTTAGGCTCAAAATTCTCCAATGATGCTTGCTCTTCAAATGCCTTTTGGGTTAAGTAGAGCCCTGCTAATTCAGCAGTAGCCACATTATATATTTGATGAACAGTGGCATGGCCACGACGTGTTGAAGCACTATCTTGTGAAGGTAAATCGTCAAAAATTAATGATGCCGTGTGCATATATTCTAGTGATTTAAGAAGTGGGTATAAGTGAGATTCATTTAAACCATATACTCTCACACCCATAAACCAGGTCATAATTGGACGTAATCGTTTACCACCGGTTTCCAAACTATAATTAGCAGCCTCAAGCACTGATTCTTTCACAATCATTTGCTGATTATCTGAATGAATTTTTAAGTTTGCATTAATTTTGTTTTGTACTTCCTTAATTGTTTTTGAGAACTCTTCTTGTTCCTGTTTCTCTTTTTTAAAGGAATTTAACATCTGGTCTCGCAAGAGCTTATCATAAAAATCTACATCATCTGCTTTATTAACCATTTGTTCTATAAGCTTTTGAAACTTGGAATTACTTAATGCAAAAATTGTCATTACATTTTTAAAGGTTTCTTTCCCATGCTTCTCCTTAAAGCGTTTTAATCCGTTAATCGCTCTATCCAATATTACTTCGCGAGTTTTATCGTTAGCATGATATACATGATGGATTAAGTTCGAGATGACTGTCCAATACATTTCAAAGGGATTAATTAAATCCTCTCTCTTTTTATGATATTTTAAGAAATACGTATAAGGTGTAACGGCACCATCTTTTTCATCTTGAAACATATCCGCAAAATCATCAGCTAACTGATTGTAGATACCGTATAAAAATGTTCTTTCTTCAAAGTCTTCATCTTGTTCCGCATTGATCATCGTTCGAGCAATCAGCCTTGATGATGATGATTTCAAAATAACTGGGATAAACAAATCTTCATTTGTATAGTGAGGTACGTTTAGATTTTTGTTTCGATCTACTTCTTGTGATTGGAAAAACACATAAGCCTGCTCATAAAATTTCGATTGTTCTTGTTGGTAGCTTTTTAAATATAAAAAGGCTTCCTTCAATTCAGCATGAATATAATGCATAAGGGATTCATTTTTGCCATCCCACTTACCAAAATCCGGCACTACACCTGTCGTTAACGTGTCTCGAATTAAGCTAGAATAACGCTTTTTTTCTTCAGGATCTAGTACATTAGAGTCTAGCAAATCATCTATAAATGGATAGGTTAAACCATAAGAATAACCTAAACGAATCGCTTCTTCGAATTTTTTGGCACGTTCCTTATCGGAATAAGAATCGTCCAATTCTTCATTCACATGCATCATAACTCCAGCAATGATTTTAATAAGCTTCCTTCTTGCATTTAATGCATCCATTTCCTCAGGAAGGTTCCTCGTTACCATTTGAAGTTTTTCGAATAACCAAATCATCGTTGATTCGACTTGTTCTTCTTGGGATTTACGATACATTCCTCTATAACTGAATAAATCAGTGAAACCATCATTCTTAGATGGATTTTTCATTTGTTCGATTAAATTATGAACAATCTCCTGGATTCTTAGTTCGGTATCCTTAGAATCTAAGCTTTTACCTAAGTCACGTAAAAAAATATACGAAACACTTCGCTCTAAATAGTTCTTAAGTTTCCCTTTATTTTCAAGCCAATCAATATACTGATGGTAATTTAAGCTCGAAGTTTTATCATTTCGACTCTGTATTAATGACAGTATATTCGTACGAACATGATTCTTTTTCCATGACCGAATGTCTTTTGTTAATGTTTGGATATAAGATTGTTCTCGAATTTGTCCCTGTAAATTAAGAAGATACTGCAATGCCTTCTGCTCTGCTTCCGTATAACACCTATTTACTTCTATTACATATAAATCATTCATTAAAACTCACCTTTATCCGTTTACTTTACAACATCCAAACTAAGACACTACATATGTAAATATATTATTCTATAATTCAAATAATACAAAATTATTAGAAAGGGCTTAACCAGCAAAACCGATTAAGCCTTTCAATTCATTATTACTTTTTTATTGTAATATTTCCATTATGAGACGTTAGCTGTATTAAATATTTACCATCTCCTACAACTGTTTCAAAATGTTCCGAGCCAAATACTGTAATATCACCATTATGAGTTTTAAATTGATACGTGACATTTGTTGGTTCCTCGTTAGTAATTATAGAAACATTCCCATTATCTGTTTTAAGTTCGATTGGCTGGTTGAGTATACTTTTTTGAATGGTAACATCTCCATTATTCGTTTCACCAATGATCTTTCCTTCAACATTTTCTAAGTTAACATCACCATTATTTGAACTCAAATATAGATATGAACTTTCCACATCCCTTACAAGAACTTTTCCGTTATTTGTCTCCACATTTAACTCATTCACCTTAAGATTTGTTACATAGACTGACCCATTGTCTGTTTCTGATTGAATCGTTTCATAAACATTTTCAGGAAGGTATACATTTAACGTTGGAGAATGAAAGAATAGATTAAAAGAAAACAAATTAAACCATTTTTTGTTTACTTCGATATCAAGTGTATTTCCTTCAACCTCTACTTTTAAATCATAGCTACCTTTGTTTAATAGCTCTACGTATGGTCTGTCATTTGTTACAAGTAAATTAATCTCGGCATTTTTTGTATCGATTTCAACATGGCTAAAACCGCCATTGCGAATTTCAATTTCTTCTTTCCCTCCGTAAGTAAAGAACCCCGCAACGACATTAACCAGACTAATGCCAATAAGTATAACAAGTAGGATGACGATATAAGACTTTTTCAATTTTATCTCCCTTTCAAATACTTTCTGTAATTAAATAATAGTAGAACGTACTTCATTACAACATGACCTCCATATGTAATTTGACTAAGTCTCAAGTCGTATTTATTTAAACTAAAAGTATGATTTGTTACTACACACAACCTAGTTTTCTATGTTGAAATGATGTTTTACTGTACACAGTACCGGTATGAAATGAATCCAATAAATTAAAAAGCTACACTTGCTTACATAGCGAGTGTAGCTTTTTAAATTTGACTAATTCTTTACATTTTCTAATACTTCTTCAACAGATTTTGAAACTGTATGTGCAATGGGTTTCCATTCAACTTTCTTAAATAAGGCCACAATGGCAATTGGAATATACGTAAACATAAACAGTGGGAATGTGAAAGAATACATCACTTTTTTCCAATTAGAACAATGGATTCTATTCCATTCTGATATCGTCGTTATGAAGCCAATTATAAATAAAATACTGTAGTACCATATAAACGATTTTAATATTGAAATAGTAGTAACGAAAATAATTTCCTTTTCAACAATAAATCCAAGAATTGCTGCTAAATAAAAGCTACTGTTCACTACTATACTAAAACATGTTATTAACATGGCTGGCATTAATGTCATGGTCATATCATAACAAGAAAATCGATTGCCTCTATTGAATAGGATACCACTTATTAGCCTTTTTCCATAGGTACTAAAAACTTGATAAAAGCCTTTTGCCCAACGCAACCTCTGATGCCAAGATTGCTTAAAAGTAATCGGTTGTTCATCATAAAGCACTGCATTTCGACAATACCCTATTTTTTCCCCTTTCAAAATTTGGGAAACAGAAAACTCAATATCCTCTGTCAATAAATGATGAATCCAACCGCCATTTTCTTTAAATATGTCTGCTTTTACTAAGAATCCAGTACCAGAAATTGCACAACTGTTTTTCAGCTTCATTCTTGGTAAGTTTAAATACTCCGCTTCATGTAAAAACCAAAGGCCATAACCTGCAGAAATCCAATTTTGATCATAATTTTTTGAATTACGATAACTCGTAATCACTCTATAACCTTCGTTAAATGTATTATTCATTTCTACAATATAGTTTTTATCGAGTAAATTATCTGCGTCTAATACAAGATAACCATCATACCCTTTATGGGAATATTCTTTTTCGATAAATTTCAACATATAATCTAAAGCATACCCCTTACCCACTAGTTCTTTGTTGAACCTTTCCATAACGATTGCGCCTTCTTTTTTTGCAACATGCGCAGTATGGTCTGTACAGTTATCTGCAACAACAAAAATATCAATTAATTCTTTCGGGTAATTTTGTGCTTTTATACTTTTAATCAATTGTCCTATAACGACTTCTTCGTTCCTTGCAGCAATTAGAACGCCTATTCTGTTAAATTTCCCCTCCTTTTTCCCATGTTTACCACTCTTCTTTGCTTTAAATGCAATGAACATATAAATCATTTGATACAAATACATAAATGCAAATAGGAAAAACATGAGGAGATTAAAGTTTTCTATAAAAGTTGTCATTTGAGAGTTCAAGTTTATGCCTCCACATAAAACATAATGAAATTCCAATTGCCTTGTATTGGAAAATGCAAACAATATATTAGACGAATTTATCAATAAAATGTTTTCAATTTTAGATGTAAACTTTGTAAATTTTTAAATTTAATTTGTAGGTTATATGGATTTCCTGATTTTTATTCATTCAGTAAATAGTTATACCCTTATTATCGGACAAAAATGCACAAAATGTAAATATTTGTTCATATTGATCATTTTTATCTTTTTTTCAAATAAAAAAGAGCTGTTCCACAGACAAAGTCCACAAAACAACTCTTTACTAATATTTGGAGTTATTTTTCTGAATTCTCCAATTCCCATTTTGCTACTTCCTCACGCACAATAGGAGCAACTTCTTTACCTAAAAGCTCAATGGCTCTCATGACATCTTCATGTGGCATTGATCCAACAGGACAGTGAAGCATAAAACGTGTCACACCGACATTCTTACGAAGGAAAATAATCTTCTCTGCGACAGTTTTCACATCACCTACATATAAAGCACCTTCTAAACTTCTTGCATGATCAAAAGTCGCTCTTGTGTAATCACCCCATCCACGTTCTCGTCCAATTTTGGACATTGCATATTGGGTAGGAGGGAAGAATTTATCTATTGCTATTTCTGTTGTATCAGCAATAAAGCCATGTGAATGTGTTGCAACAGTTAATTTTGACTTATCGTGTCCGGCTTGTTGTGCTGCTTTATAGTAAAGGTTAACAAGCGGGGCAAATTGAAGTGGACTTCCTCCAATTATTGCTAATGCTAACGGTAACCCTAGGGCACCTGCCCGAACTACTGATTGTGGTGTTCCGCCACTAGCAATCCAAACTGGTAACGGATCTTGTACTGGTCGGGGGTAAACTCCTCGATTATGTATAGATGGGCGATGTTTACCTTCCCAATTCACAATTTCGTTCTCTCGAATTTTTAGTAGTAAATCTAATTTTTCATCAAATAATTCATCATAGTCTTTTAAATCGTATCCAAAAAGCGGAAACGACTCAATAAATGAACCGCGTCCTGCCATGATTTCAGCACGTCCATTTGAAATCGCATCAACCGTAGAAAATTCTTGGAATACACGTACAGGATCATCTGACGAAAGAACAGTTACAGCGCTAGAAAGTCGAATATTTTTCGTTCTCGCTGCTGCAGCCGCTAATAAAACGGCCGGGGTAGAACACGCATAATCTTTACGATGATGTTCTCCAACTCCAAAAATATCTAAACCAACTTCATCAGCTAAAATAATCTCTTCTAAAACCTCACGTAAACGTTCCGCGTGACTTTTCACTTCTCCTGTATTGACGTCAGGAGTTGTTTCAACAAATGTAGTTAATCCTAATTCCATTCTTTTTCCTCCTATTATTACTCATTCTTTAATGTTAAGAATTGGGTATGTATTGCATTCATCATACATGACAAAGTTAAGTCTTTTCAATTTTTGGGATTTCAAAGTGAAAAATACATACTTCTATGAATTTCTCCTTATAGAAAGAGAATAATTACTAATACTAACCAATAATAAGAATATTTTTAGGTAGGTGTGATCTGGTGAATTTATTTCAAGTCCGGAAAGGACAATTTGTTTACTTTAATAATGAATTACATAGAGTTTATGCAGTTAAACCTGTGTATAAATTATCTATCCATTTAATGAGATTGAGGGATTTATCACAACATCTTTGTAGTGCAAAAGAGATTGAAAGATATCAGCCAAAGGAGCATGATAGCTTCATCTTTAACTATAAAAAATATACCCTCAGTAAAAAGGTTGCAGAAGTTGGTGATTATATTTTAATAACGAATCCAGATCCAGATTATTTAGATCATTATTCGCTAAACGAGATTGAGATTGTTGCTTCAGTAGATAGACAAGGCGTTATCACGAACCATTCAAACGGTATCAAGCATTCAGAGTACTTATTAATGGTGCCCGGTAGGCATGAGGAAAGTAAACCAATCGAATATAAGGATCCGCAACTTGGACAAACCTTAGATGATGACCAATCAAACTTACAGGATGAATTATCTATAGCCATTGGTGATATCTATAGAAAAACGGACAACCAATTAGAAACTATGGTAATCGCCACTCAAGGAACAACCATTTTTTTAGGAGCAGGTTTTCAATTACCACAAGAAGTCTTACTAGATCCAAGTAAATGGGAGTTCCAATATAACCTACTAGACATTCCCGAAGCAGATGACTTATAAAATTGAATTCGTACTAAAAAGCTCTTAGATTGAATATATCTAGGAGCTTTTTTACAGACTGCTATCTACAAAATGAAAGAAGAAATCCGTAAACCTTATCAATTTACGGATTCGGATTCATCAACCAATGTATATGGTAGTAATTATTTTTCTGGAGAATTCTTTTTCACTTCATTCATTAAATATTCAACAAAATCTTCATCTCTTACTAACCATGCTTCATATTTTCTCTTTAATAATAACTCAGCCTCTTGGAAACTAATAAACGATTGATCCATCAATTTTTTATTTCGATTAATATGCCATTTTTCAGCTTTAGGATAAATAAGGAATTGATTACCCTCTCGATCCTTGTACATCGCACCAAAAGTCGACTCTTTTAAGTTGTAACGATTACGTTTTGCATCCTCTTGAATAGGATCTAGCTTAAATGTATCTAAAACGTATAACTTATACGCTTCATCAACTAGATTGCACCCAGAAGCTTTTTGATGGCCTCCACCGCCAAACTTACTCGCTACTTCTGAAACATCTACATGATCATGAATAGTACGGAAGGATATCCGTTTTCCTCCCATATTTAATATCGTTATATAATCTAGATGTGGGTGTTCTTTGCCTAATTCATTTCCTAATTCTGAATGATAGGATTCCGCATACACTATACCAGCAAAATAATCACCCACTTTTGCTTGTACAATCTCTCTACGTTTACGTCGGATATATCGTTCAATCTTATCCTCTTCCATATTAAGAAGTCTCTTTTCAAAATCATCAAAATCAAAATGATCACTTGATTGAAGACGTTCTAACATGGTTTCTTCAAATTCATCTATAGAGACGAGATAAAACAGAGAATTTAATGAATGGGCTTTATGGTTCTCATTTTTTTCCCATTCCCATGTGTCATACTGTCGTACAAGCTCAACAAACTCCACAATTGCATTAGTTTCTTCAAGATATTTATTGGACACTAGATATTCATAAAATAGTGAAGTTGCACTCGTTAACCGCCCAATCGCATCTTCAAGTAGAACATATCCCCATTTATAATCATTTAAATGGATGGCTGTCTTATGATGGTCGATTAACTGTACATTTCCATGCTCTTCATAAAACTCTTGCAACTTCAATTCATTTTCTTCATTTGGTGAAAGGTCTGTAATAAATAAAAAAATATCAGAACTATCATTTTCCAAAAAGAATTGAATTTCACGGTTTAGGGACGCTATTGAATTGTAACGAACTTTAACATCTTGTCCGAATGCTAATTTTGCTAAAATTCCACAACCAACCCCATCTAAGTCATTATGAGATAACAATTTGTACATTTTTTCACCTCGAACGGAATTGATTAATGGGTTAATTTTCTTTCGACATTTCTTAATACGATTCTACTACGTGGGATGGCAGGAAACTCATTCATTTCGAATGAAAAATCTTGCTCTGGTACTTCATACTCCATATGGTTAACAAAGTAATCTAAACTTACTTTCATCATTTCTATTGTTAACTGTTCTCCAGAACAACGATGTCCCGTTAAATATTCACCACCGCCTTGTGGTATAAAACTAAAACGATCGTTCATTTGGTCTGCAAAGCGGTTAGGATTGAATTCTTCTGGATATAACCATAAGTTTTCGTCATGATTCGTCCCATAAAGGTCTAGGAAAGCCAAGGTATCTTTTTCAATCTTATAATCTCTCCAAGTAAAATCTTCTTTTACTTTTGCCGCAACAAATGGGAAAAAAGGATAATATCTTCGT
Source organism: Ureibacillus sp. (assembly GCA_031178355.1). GTDB lineage: Bacteria > Bacillota > Bacilli > Bacillales_A > Planococcaceae > Ureibacillus. The sequence goes on along the minus strand of JAPSJC010000014.1, from coordinate 20,698 downwards.
ACTTCGTCTATAAACATGTAAGTGTATTTCTCATCACCATTTTTTAGTTTATCTATTTCATCCGGATGTTGAATTAATGCTAGCGCAACAAAGTTAATATAAACCGAAATTGCCACAATCGGTCTATAAATATTCATCATTTCCACTACGACGATTGATGGGTCTAATAAATTGCCATCCAAATCTTTATGCCAAGTAAATTGGTGTAACGCTGTATTTTCAGGTGGTATTAGTCTACCATCACGTACTTTTTCAACTAATGCCAACATCCACTTCTCTACTTGATTTTGAGCACTTCTTCCCTTCCAATGTGTTGGTCCTATTGCTCCAGCACCTTCATACATTTCACTTAATTCTTTGGTTAACCAGCTAATTTCCTCTTCTTCAACAAGTACTCCTGCCCATAAACAAGCCACTTTACAAAGTAATTTCTTCACTTCATCATACAATATGATATCTTCTTTTTTACTCCATTCATCAAGTGCCTTTTCCCAATATTGAACTGAGATCTCTTTAAATTTCTCTACATTCTGTTCATGCATAACCGACATATGCATTTGTTTACGGTGTCTATGTGCCTCACCATCGAGTGTTTGAACACCATTTTTACCAAACAATGTTTGAACCAATCGGTTAGGAGCAGCATCTTCCCTCTTAAACATATCAGTATCATAAAAAACTTGAGCTGCATCTCTACCACTCATACATACTGACTTTTTCCCCATTATTCGTGTTTCAAAAATTTGAGAATTGAAACTTCTTTTTCTATTCATAATGAACTCGTATCCCTCTTTTAAAAGAGGTAATGTATGGTCTATTCCATCTTCTCTCGGTATTTGATTATTCGACATAAACTCATCTCCTTATTTTATATTGAATGTAAACCTCATCGAAATTGCCATGTTTATTTGCTTACTCAACAACTTTTATGAAGTTCTTCCTAAATGAACTAAGTTAAATTCACATTCATCTTCAACGTTCATAATTTGTGCAATTATTGACGATACTATTAAAAAAATATTAAGGGATGACAGCAATGAGTCGAGAAACTTCTAGATTAAAGGAAAATAAACTAACACAACTCCTGTTAGTAAGTATATTTGGCTTTGGAATCGTTATCACATTCCTTAGTTCACTATCGATAAAGCCGAATCTAACTAATTTATATTTCTACGCCTTACTATTAATTGCATTAGCATTGTTATATAAACCATTTGGTGTTTTTTTCTTTAGTTTGTTGAACCGTCTTTTTAAGTCAATTGTATTCACTCTTAAAAAGTTACCTTTACGTAAAAATATTAGTTCTACAAAAATTGATGAACTTAGTTGTTTAGAAATAGTTCGATACTTAAGATCTCTTTTTGAGAAGTATGGGTATGAAACTGAGTTAACAAAAGACTCTAACGAATTTTCATCCTATTTAATCATAAAAAAAGGGCCTCAAAAATATATTATTCAAACAAAACGTAAAGAAAATAAAATTGGGGTAAAAGCAATTCACGAAATTCTATGGGAAGTAAGAAACTATGAAGCTAACGGTGCAATCATTATAACAAATCAATATTTTACTTCTTCAGCAAAAAAACTAGCAAATACAAAAGATATCCAGCTTGTTGATCGAGATGAATTAATAACGATGTTAAAAACATCTAATAAGAAATATCGATTCGCTACAGCACTTTCTTTGATTTTACACAGATAAAATGAAGGGATGTTCCAAGCTCTGGAACATCCCTTTATTCATTTCCTTATGAAACATTCATGACGTTTCATTGAATAACGTAAAAATTATTTCTATTGAGAGTGTATATGTTCATTAATTTCTGGCGATAACTTGAATAAGAAAGAGTCGAAATTGTTAGAAAATAAAAAAGGCTGATCCAATAAATTGAATCAACCTTATAAACACATATATTATTCGTTAGGAGTTCTACCTCTTAATTGTGCTTCAGCCATTTGCACAAGGCGTTTGGTAATCTCTCCACCTACTGAACCGTTTGCGCGTGAAGAATTATCTGCCGATAACTGAACACCAAACTCTTGTGCAATTTCATATTTCATTTGATCCACTGCTGCTTGTGCCCCAGGAAATACTAACTTATTTGAACTACCGTTGTTGTTAGATGCCATTTCTATCACCTCCTTGTGTCATTTAGAATGCACAAGGAGGCTTTTTTTAATACATTATAAAAAATTAACAATTGTTATGGATAATAGATTATCCATCATTCATTTTTATCAATATTAAAATATTGATAAAAGAAGCTAGTACAAAAGCTTTTATTACATGTTAGACATAATACTATTTGCTTTTATGGTCGTCTGCAAAGCGACGTCTATACAACCAAACAACACGGGATACTAGAACAAAAATACAATCCATCCATTTCGTCTAAACCTCTAAATTTATAAATTGTTAAAATAATAAAAATTATAGGTACTCTGTTATATATTTCTTCGTTTTAATTTCTTTCTCTCCAACATACATTTAATTACCATTATTTATTGTATTTTGAGGGGAGAGAACCTTTGTGTCTAAAAAAGTACATGAAAGCCTAGATTTAATGCTATATTCAGTTGGACTAGCCTTAACATTTCTTATGTTTTTATTATCCAAATGGTTATCTGGTCCGTTAATGTTAGAGGTTGAAACAGGAACTTCTCTAGTAGATCTTGTTTTTGATGGAAATGACCAAATTAGTTTCCTATGGAATTTGTTATTACCAACTTTTTTATTATTCCTAGGTATCCTTACCTTACTAATATTGTTATGGCAGATGGGAAAAGCGATTGTTTCAAAACACGACTCCAAATTCAACAAACTTTTTCTTCTTCTAATTGCTCACGTTATACTGATTGATTTAATATTAGCATTTAAAAATGGATGGCAATTACTAATGCTAAATTTACAATATATTGGTGTCTTAATCGTTTTACTACTTATTTTAAGTGTGATTATTCAATACTTTGTAAAAGGTAAAAAACAACGAACATAATGTTGATACATAATAATGTGCACTTATAAAACCCCGATATCTTTTAGACATCGGGGGTTATTACTGTTTGGTATAAAGAACTGTTTCACCAATATTGTATGTTTGTTGTTCTCTCTTCCCTTTTCGATCCCATGTTAATAATATATTCCCTTCCTGTAACAGTTTCTTTATCTCTTCTCTACTTACCTGACCTGTAAATAATATAATCTCCGCCTCATGGATAAACTGATATGTTTCAGCGTCATTATGCTCCTTATATTTTGCACCTAGGTAAATCTCACTACCTAACAAGTCGGTAAAGTATTGAGGGATGTTAACTTCCAGATTTTCAACATTATTTGAGTAATTCACTTTCAAAGTGAAAGTCAACTCTTGGAGCTTACTTCTATCTAAAAATTCTACTTTGTCATATAAACCTAATTGGTTATAGGTCATATCATCGATTGGAGAAATTTCTGTTCTAATTAATATTGCAGGGTGATTTTGGAAATAGAAATAAAAACTAATTATAATTAATCCAATAAATGCGTAAAAATAAAGTTTTAAAGGTATTCTATTTATATTTTTCACGTTTTCACCTACAATCGTCTTTATTAGGGTTTTAAACCTTGCATACTTTCTATCCCTATAGTTATCGTATATGCTCATAATTTACCTATAATTAACATAATATAAATTAAATTTACAAAGCGTTAATATGCTCTCCATGCGTAGTGATAAATGGACGGTTACTAATCAAACAGCACTCATTTTTTGTAGAAAATAATTTTACAAATATTATTGGGGACTTTTTGGATTTCTATTGCTTTTTGTTCGAAAAAGCTTTATTATTTTGATAATTAAATACATACTTATTTCAAAAATATTGAAGTAAGGATAGAGGCGCAAAAACCATTAGTACACATTTTGAGGGTAATGAGACCCATTGAAATTTGTGAAAAGGGGAATTTGCCGAAGTTTCAAGTATACTCATTGATCTTGAAGCTGGTTCTGCATTGAATAAGTGCAGGATTGTCATATAGGAAACTATGTGGAGGGCTATCTTACGCAAAGAAATGACTTTTATTTCTTAGCAACAACGAGCCCTCGTTGTTGCTTTTTTGCGTTTTCTTAACGCCCTTCTCCCTCTATTTTTTTAAAAAAATAAAAGGATGTGGAGAAGAAATGAATTTTGGAAGAATATTAACAGCTATGGTTACCCCTTTTGATCAAAATGGTGATATCGATTGGCAGGCTACTGAAAATTTAATTAACTACCTAATTGCAAACGGTACTGATGGTTTAGTTGTATCTGGTACAACAGGAGAATCTCCAACATTATCTGAAGAAGAGAAAGTTCAATTATTTCAATTTGCAGTGAAAGTTGTTAATGGAAGAATACCTGTTATTGCAGGTACTGGTTCATATAACACTAGAGCATCTATTGAGTTAACAAAAAAAGCTGAAAATGCTGGTGTTGATGGTATTATGCTTGTAGTACCTTACTATAACAAACCGTCTCAAGAAGGAATGTATGAACACTTTAAAGCCATTGCGGCAGAAACAACACTACCAATTATCCTATATAACATACCAGGAAGAAGTGTTGTAAGTCTTTCTGTTGAAACAGTAGTAGAGCTATCTAAAATTAATAATATTGTTGCCATTAAAGAAGCAAGTGGCAACTTAAATGAAATGTCTGAAATGATTGAAAGAACACCCGATGATTTTTCTTTATACAGCGGTGATGATGGTTTAACAATTCCGATTCTATCTATTGGTGGAACTGGTGTAATTTCAGTAGCATCACACATTATCGGCAATGAAATGCAAACTATGATTAAAAAATTCCAACTTGGTCAGATTCAAGATGCTGCTAGAGAGCACCGTCGTCTTTTACCTCTTATGAAAATATTATTTGCAACACCTAACCCAACCTCGGTTAAAGCGGCTTTAAATCTAAATGGCATTCCTGTTGGTGGTGTAAGACTACCAATGGTACCACTAAATAAGGAACAATTAATATCATTACGAAGCGTTCTAGATAATTACTTGCAAAATGAAATCCTTTCATAAGATTTTGATATATATACTACTATGAGTGGGCGATGAAAAATCCACTCATTTTTTTATTACTATTTACAAATAAAATTTCTTCTATATTATTATTTCTATAATTAACCAAATTCAACTATATTAAAACAAAGGGTGATAGTAATGAATACTTATAGAATTGCAGTTATTGAGGGAGATGGCATTGGGAAAGAGGTAGTCCCAGCAGCGATTGAAGTTTTAGACAAAATTGCACAACTAGATGGAAGCTTTCAATTTGAGTGGACATATTTTCCTTGGGGGTGTGACTACTACTTAGAGCATGGTGTGATGATGCCTGAAAATGGTATTGAAACATTAAAAAAATATGATCAAATCTTCCTTGGTGCAGTTGGAATGCCTGAACTTGTACCAGATCATATTTCACTTTGGGGATTGCTAATTAAGATTAGACGTGGCATGAAGCAGTCAATTAACGTAAGACCTGCGAAATTACTTGCTGGCCTTGAATCACCACTTAAAAACCCACAAAACTTTGATATTACTGTTGTACGAGAAAATTCGGAGGGTGAATATTCAGATAGTGGCGGCCGTATCCATAGTGGGACTGATGAAATTGCAATTCAAAATGCTGTATTTACTCGAAAAGGTACGGAAAGAGCTATGCGCTACGCTTTTGAATTAGCTAAAAGCACGGAAGGCCATGTAACAAGTGCAACGAAATCAAACGGTCTAACTTACTCAATGCCTTTCTGGGATGAAGTATTTGAAGAAGTTAAAAAAGACTACCCTGAAATCGAAACGACTTCCAATCATATCGATGCATTAGCAGCTTATATGGTTATGCAGCCACAAAAGTTAGATATCATTGTTGCTTCAAATTTATTCGGTGATATTTTAACAGATTTAGGTGGAGCGATCATGGGAAGTATCGGAATAGCCCCTGCAGCAAACTTAAATATTGAACGAGATTGTCCTTCAATGTTTGAACCTGTGCATGGCTCAGCTCCCGATATTGCAGGGAAAGGAATTGCAAATCCTATTGGTCAAATTTGGACTGGAAAAATGATGTTAGATTTTTTAGGGCATTATGAAGCAGGAAACCGTGTTCTTAACGCTATTGAAAAAACTCTTGCCTCAGGCATTAAAACTGGGGATTTAGGCGGTACTTCTTCACTTGTAGAAGTAAAAGATGCCCTACTTAGTCATTTATAGGTTTTATGAAATGGACCTCTTTCTTGGAAAGAGGTTCTTTTCGTCGGGGTTGTGATTGAGGTATTTTTTGAGTTTATCCATTTACATAATTACAGAGTGCCGGATATTAGTCAAAAATTTTCCGTAATTATTGGAGGAACACGCCAGGTTTTTTGAATTAAACTCCTATCTCCCTTTTATCATATCGTTATCCCAAATTTACACGAAAAAAACTCGATTCCGATGAATTGGAATCAAGTTTATATTATAATTCAGAACTTGGTATGCTAATAGTTGGATGTCCAGCAGCGTATGGCGCTATTTCATACTGTTGAAAAATCAAATCAATGCCACTTTCTGTAAAATAAAATTGTGTTTTTTCATTCACTTCAAAGTCACCTATAATTTCCTCGTCAAAAAAGTATTCTGGGTTTTCTTTTATATAGTTTTTTACGAAGTCAGTTAAACTTGCAAATTTGGATTCATTTGAAATGATGTCCTTAAGTGAATATAGTTCACCCGTTTGTACATTAAAGTTATAAGTTTGTACCGCTTCTAGCCCATGTGCCCCACCTGAATAAGTTGCATCGTATAAAAGGAAACTTAACTTTCCATTTTGATTAAATTTTACATCGAACCGCGTGTTATAACTGTATTCACAAGAATACGGGTACTCTTTACAAAGCTCTTTTTCGTCTTCTCTAAATTTTTCCATCTCCATTTTTAGTTGTAGGTAACCTTGATAAGAAGATTCCATATGCTCTATAAAAGTTTCATTGATTTTATTTTGAGCAGCTTGATCTTTCATATCTTTCACTTGGGGATAAATTAAAAAATCCTCTTTATAGATTTTAGAGACAACAGAAATCGGCTCCTCAATTGGCTCGCTTACTTCAATTATATTAGTGGATTCATCAATATTTAAGAAAGAAAAGAAAGCATTAAAGCTAATAAAAAGTTTGAATAAATTCGACGCAATCATATATTTAACCCCATTTCAATTTTCGTTTATCTGTCTATTATTCCTTATCTCATACAATTTATATAAGGAAAATTCACACAAATTGCTGATTATACTACTTATTTCTTGAATAAACTTTTACTAAGCTTACTAAATCAAAGAAGGGTAGGCAAAAAATGAAGAATATATTTCATATTGATCCTACATTTCAAAATCTTAGTCAGAAACGTATGTCGTTTGAGCAAGTATTTAAAAACATCGTCTTGTTTATAGAAAAAGATCCAAGTGGTAATTTTCGATTAATGTTTGGAACAGACTCACAAGTACATGGCCATTTCACAAAATTCATAACTGGTATAGTGATCCAGCAGGAAAGAAAAGGGGTTTGGGCTTGTTTCCGAAAGGTAATCGTCCCTAGAAAAATGGCTAACTTACATGAAAGAATCTCTTATGAAACGACTTTAACAGAAGAAGTTGTGTCGATGTTTACAAAAGATAAGAGGGAACGATTAATCGAAATAGTGTTACCCCATATCTATAAGGGTGCAAGTTTCTCAATTGAGGGACATATTGATATTGGTTCCGGTAAAAGAAATAAAACAAGTATCTTTGTAAACGAAATGATGTCCCGAATGAACTCTATTGGACTTGAAGCAAAAATTAAACCATATTCCTTTGTAGCTAGTAGTTATGCAAATCGATTTACGAAGTAGTAACAATTGAATATTACAATTTGCGGGTACTTTCCAGTACTCGCTTTTTCATTTTACTTTGTATTAACAAACTGAGTTTCTCTTTCATCATAGTATATTAAAATGTAATTGTACTTCATTTCTATTATGTTAATATTATTTTATTAGTTAACCTAATAATGGACATGGTTAACACATATTAAGGGGGGCAATTCATTGTTTAAATTACGTGGACATCATCTCTTCTGTCTTTTAGGCTATCGTGGTATGGGCTACTCGAAGGAATACGTTGAAAATATGACAAAACTACATCAAACTTTAAGAAAAAATCCAAAATCATTAGTTCAGATCATTGAAGGCCCAGATCATTTATGTGCAATGTATCCGAATTCAGGTGTGTATCATTGTAAGGATCATCATATATACGTCAGAGATGAAGTAATATTAGAGAAGCTGGGACTTAAACTTCATGAAACATATGAGTGGAAGGAAATTGAAAATCGTGTTCGCAACTTTGTTATTCCCTCAGATATACAAACAATATGTGAAACTTGCAATTGGAGATCTTATGGTGTTTGTGAGGAAGGAATCCAGCATATTATTGATGAAAAGGGTTTATGGAAAGTGAATTAGTTGCTCCCACCCATTTTTGAAAGACTAACTACTACACATTACTTTTTCCGTCTCGAATGTTTGCTTGGAAATTGAACCAATTAAGAAACGTACTAATGCATTTAGATCTGAAGCACCTCAATGATTAAATCAGTTTAACTTAGTAGTTATTCCATTTGTTCTTTTTTGAGATGATATTTCAAATTATTAAAAATTACTAACTTCCTATATAAATTCTCATATCCTTTTATTCAACTCATCTTAACTTTTTTGCCAAATATTGTTTAATAATTTTATATATTTCGACATTTTTTTCGTTTTGTAATAATTACATGTTTCCCTATTAGAAGAAACATGATAAACTATTTTTTATCAAACTGTCCACTTGGGCAGTACAATTGTTCACGGCAAAAATAGTTATCTACTAATCTCCGGAGGTCAGTCATGAAAAACATCATCGTTAAATGGACAGAACTTAGCTTAGTCGGAAGAATTCTTGGAGGAGTCATTCTAGGAATACTATTGGCAGTTACAATACCTACTTATACACAATGGGTTTCTATCTTTGGGTCATTATTTGTCAGTGCATTAAAGGCTGTAGCACCAATTCTTGTATTATTTTTGGTCATGCATGCAATTTCTAACCACGCTAGTGGTAAACAAACTAATATGAAATCTATTATAGTTCTTTACTTAATTGCTACATTACTAGCAGGAGTTGTTGGAGTTGTTGCTAGTTTCTTATTCCCTGTAACTTTAACTCTAACAGAAGGAGCTAGCGGTGTTGCTCCTCCAAGTGGAATTTCTGAAGTTTTTCAAACACTACTATTTAATATAGTTGATAACCCTGTAAATGCACTTTTAAATGCAAACTATCTTGGAATTTTAACATGGGCAATATTACTAGGAATTATATTAAAAAGATCTTCCGACACTACAAAAACTGTAATCGCCAATGTATCTGAAGCAATTACAGTTCTTGTTAAATGGGTTATTGAAATTGCTCCTTTCGGGATTATGGGTCTTGTATTCTCTAGTATTACAACGAATGGATTACAAGCATTAGTTGAATATGGTCAACTTCTTCTATTACTTTTAGGATCTATTTTCTTTGTAGCTTTCGTACTCAACCCAATTATTGTCTTTATTTATATTCGTAAAAACCCTTACCCACTTGTTTGGAGAACGGTTAAAGAAAGTGGACTTACAGCCTTCTTCACACGAAGTTCAGCTGCGAATATTCCAGTAAATCTTACGCTATGTAAAAAATTAGGCTTGGATGAAGACACATACTCTGTTTCAATACCATTAGGTGCAACAATCAATATGGCAGGTGCAGCAGTTACAATTTCTATATTAACGCTTGCAGCAGCAAACACACTTGATGTAGAAGTAGATTTTTGGACAGCTATTATTTTAATGGTAGTTTCTGCCCTGTCAGCAGCCGGAGCTTCTGGAGTTGCAGGTGGATCATTGTTACTAATACCTCTAGCTTGTAGTTTATTAGGTATTCCAAATGATATAGCGATGCAAGTAATTGGTGTAGGGTTTGTAATCAGTGTTTTGCAAGACTCTTCTGAAACAGCATTAAATTCATCATCTGACGTCTTATTTACTGCAGTTGCAGATATAGCAAAAAAAAATAAACAAGCCAGAGCAAAATAAATCACACTTTCATAATATATTGAAAAAACTGTCCTTATTCATGATGAGGACAGTTTTTTTGTTCATTCAAAACATATAAGTATAATGTTTTATCATCCTTGACCAAAGAAGCTCATAATATTAAACCCTGCCGGTAATGGTAACGTAAACATATAGATCGTTGCGATAACTAGACTAAATGTTGAAATAGAGATTACAACGATTCGGTTTTTCTGACTTTTAATTGTACCAGCAATACCGAGTAAGAATAATACTACACCAAAAATGACTGTCACTAATCCAAACGCATCACTATATGCATTAGATTTTTGTCCTTCTTCTAGTTTAGCACTCGATTCAGCTAATAGTGTGTTTGCACTCTCAAAATACTTTTCTATAAATCCATCAATTGTAAATGGGGAAACTAGCGCCTCTTCTTTTTCCAACCAAGAAAGAATAATTTCTGTTGGATCCCCCAATTCATGATCCAAACTCCATCCAATAGTAGCTGCCATGTCATCTGAAAGGTTATCATTCAATTTGAAGTATAGTTTATTAGTAGTTTGTTCCAAGGTTATAGGATCATTGTTTTCTTGGGCAAAAAATATATCAATTTGCAAATCACTGATTTCGTTCCACAAAAGCATATCTTGCATCATCCCTTGGATACCCGCATTGTATTCAGAGTTACCTTCTGATGCAAAGTTATTACTTTCGGTATAATTCGTAGCTTGGTTTCCACCATGTAATGCTCCAATCCAACTTGCCCATGCTGTTAAAAGTGCTGTTATACCAAGCATGACAACCACTAAAATTTCTAGTATATGATCTAAGTCCTTTTCTTTCTTTTTTTCTTCAACTTTTTTTTCTTCTTTTTGGATGTTATCATTTTCCATCCAGATTTCCTCCCATTATAATAGTTGCCTTCTCAAATTCATACTAACCAAATAAATACAGGGGTGTTTTTATTTAACATTGACAAAACAGGCGACATCAATTGATAGTAAACGACTTATTACTACATTTAGCTTTAAATTATATGAGGTTACTATTATGAAAAGAACCCGAATATAAAGGTAAAAATATATTTATTAAATTTCAACTGAGTTTGGTTTTATCGTTCCTCTCTAGGCTGGAACTATCATATAATAAGAATAGATTTAGAGGACGATATCCATCAAAAAATGGTGAGGTTGTGAAGACTTTGAATAGTATTGTTTTATTTGACGGGGAATGTAACTTTTGTAGTGCGAGTGTGCAATTTATTATTAAAAGAGATTTCAACAAAAGATTTTACTTCGCCTCTTTACAGAGCGATATTGGGCGAAAATTATTAAAAGAACATAATGCCCCAGAACATTTAGATAGTTTTGTCCTAATTGATAGTGGAGGTATTTTCCTCCAGTCAACTGCCGCACTTAGAGTATGTAAACATTTAAAAGGTGTGTATAAATTACTTTATTCCTTCATTATAATCCCAAAGCCCATTCGAAATTTAGTTTATCAGCTTATAGCAAAAAATCGTTATAAATGGTTTGGAAAAGTTGATAGTTGTATGATTCCTACTCCTGAAGTTAAAGAACGTTTTTTATCTTAATCAAGATACATGGTCCGTTCTTTCCTATGAAAAAAGGCCATTATTCGTTAGTTGTGCTTAATTTATTGTTAATAAACAAAAGAACGTTATTAAACATTTAGGTAAAGTTTATGGTAATATTGGTAAATAAATCTAAATTGGGGGATTGCTAAATGCTACCAAATTTTAATGAAAATTTAAAAAAGTACGCAAAACTTCTTGTATCTAAAGGTATTAATGTACAGGCTGGAGATTGGGTGAAAATGACGATTACTGTTGACCAAGCTCCCTTAGCTCGTTTAGTTACGCAGGAGGCTTACGCATTAGGTGCTGAAAAAGTCATTATCAAGTGGTCTGACGATGAAATTTCCAAACTTCATTATTTACATCAACCAACTGAAGTATTAACAGATATTCCACAATATGAAATTGACGAAGTAGAAGACCACGTATTAAATAAACGTGTAAGTCGTCTATCTATCGTTTCAAGTGACCCTGGTCTATTAAATGAAGCAGATCCTGCTAAAATAGCTGCCTATCAGCAAATTGCTGGAAAAGCGTTCCAGGCACAACGAATCGCTACACAAAATGATGACCTAAAATGGACTGTAGCAGCTGCAGCTGGTGCTGGATGGGCAGCAACAGTGTTCCCTCAGTTAGAAACATCAGAAGAACAAGTTGCCGCTCTTTGGGATCAAATTTTCAAAACATGTCGTGTATACGAAGAAGATCCAATCGCAGCATGGGACGAGCACAAGAAAACATTAAATGAAAAAGCAGCAAAATTAAATAGCATACAATTTGATGCCCTTCATTATACAGCTCCTGGAACTGATTTAACATTAGGTTTACCTAAAAATCATATCTGGGTTTGTGCAGAAAGTTATAATCCTAAAGGTGAAGAATTTATCGCTAATATGCCGACTGAAGAAGTATTTACTGCACCTGATACTCGTAGAATGGATGGTGTCGTCCGCAGTACAAAACCATTAAGCTACGCAGGTACCTTAATTGAAGGTATTGAAGTGCACTTTAAAGATGGGAAAATCGTTGGTATCTCTGCCGAAAAGGGCGGTGAGGCAATGGAAAAATTAGTATTCGATAATGAAGGTGGTACAGGTTTAGGTGAAATCGCACTAGTTCCAGATCCATCTCCAATTTCACAATCAGGTATTACGTTCTTTAATACTTTATTTGACGAAAATGCATCAAATCATTTAGCAATCGGTTCCGCTTATCCAACTACGATTGAAGGCGGAACAAAAATGAATGCTGAAGAGTTAAGAGCAAATGGATTAAATACTGGAACAGTACATGTGGACTTCATGATTGGTTCTGCTGAAATGAATATTGATGGGATTAAAGAAGACGGTACAGTGGTGCCAGTGTTCCGTAATGGAGACTGGGCTATTTAGTTAAAATTAGCACCATTATTTCTCCACTTTCTTTGTGACAATGATATTTGTACCTGCCATTCAACCTAATACAACAATATGCTACAAAATTCACGATTATTTATTATAAAAAAATGTGTGAGTATTTGACTCACACATTTTTCATGAAATTATGAACTGCTGATGCAAAACTTCTAGGATTCTCTAACATACCTAAATGTCCAGTCTCTGTGTAGACTTTCATTACATTAGGATTATTTGTTTCAACTGGCTTAACAACTTTATCCTCAGTACCTTCTATTACCAAGATGGGAGTTGTTATTTGTTCAATGAATGCAAATTGATTAGGTCTAGATTTCATTGCATCGAGAGCAATTATTAGCCCTTCAGGAGAAGCTTTATAAGCAATTTGTTTTGCAAATTCAACCTTATCTTGTTGTGCATTTTTACTGAAAAATCCACCAATTACTTCATCCACGAAACTTTGGACACCAGCTTCTAATATTTGTTTTTGCTGCTTGGAACGTTTTTCAATTTGCTCATTTGTATCGGATGCCTCTGTTGAATAAGCTAATATTGCCTTATTGACTGTAGCAATGTTTTTTTCCATAGCTGCTAAAACAATATAGCCACCCATTGAATGACCTAACCATGTCGCTTTTGGTATTTTTTCATGCTGTAATACTTGTGCTATTGAAGATGCGTAATCGTAAACAGAATAGAATTCTTGTTCTAACTCACTTTTATGATGTCCGGGTAAATCTATTGCAATGACATCATAATGCGAAACAAAATCGTCGAACACTTCATTAAAAATATTCTTTGATCCTAAGAAACCATGTATTAATACAAGAACTTCACCTTTTCCTTGTCTTGTATAATGAAGCATAACTACTCCTCCCTTCTTCTCTTAACTTTGCCAATTAATTATTTTGTAATTCAAAAGGAAGGAGATTGTTCGTTCATCTATTTTTTAGTTTAATATATTTACCTTATCCAAAGTAAAGCCTTCATAATTATTGTCCGCGATGTCATCACAGATTTTTTTGTAGTTGTTTAGTCCACCTACATAGATAACAAATCCACTACGTTTTGTACCGTCAAGGTTTGCACCTGTATACCAAGAATTTGTATATGGGAATAATGTTTGATTTGCTATATCATCACATTGTTTCGCCCATTCAACTTCAGATTCTTCTTTCGCTTCGATTAATTGAATACCATTGTCCTCCATGTACTCAATACATCTGTCAATCCAATCGACATGTTGTTCAATTGCTGAAGGCATATTCGTTAATACAGATGGACTTTGTGGCCCTGTTACCATAAAGAAGTTCGGGAAGTTTTGAACAGATAATCCTAAATATGTTTTTACAACTTTACCATCTTCCCATTTTTCTTTTAATGGCTGACCATCTCTACCTCTAATATCCATTCTTAAAATCGATCCAGTCATTGAATCATATCCTGTTGCAAATATAATTACATCACATTCGATGATACCGTTTTGTAGTTCCACACCATTTGGGACGATTCGGACAATTGGATTGTCCTTAATTGGTACAAGATTCACATTATCTCTGTTAAAGATTTCATAATAGTTCGTTCCGATGATTAAACGTTTAGTGTTGATATAGTAATCTGGGTGTAAAGCCTTTGCAGTATCTTCATCTTCAATGATTTCATCAATTTTGTCACGCACAAATTGAGAGACTACAAAGTTCGATTCCTTATTTACACTTACATCCGGGAATACACCACCTAATGCTAAACCACCTGTTTTCCAAACGTATTCTAACTCTTTTCTCTGTTCTTCAGGTGTAAATTCAGTTGCAGATTTACCAGTAGTATACATACGGATTCCACCAGGAGTTGTAGAGAATGAATCGCGTATATTTTCATAGTTTGCAATCGCTTCATCTTGTTGCTCTTTTGTTAGAGGGTAGTTACGAGCTTCCGCTACATAGTGTGGAGTACGCATTAATAAAGTCAGCTCTTTTGCTTCCTCAGCAATAATCGGCATCGCCTGTACGCCACTGGAACCGTTTCCAATAATGACAACACGTTTGCCAGTGAAGTCTACTTTTTCATGTGGCCAACGTCCTGTATGGTACTTTTCGCCTTTAAATGTCTCTACACCTTCAAATGGAGGGATGTTTGTAGTGGATAAGCATCCAACACCACTGATAAAGTATTTCGCTTCAAGCTTTTCATTTGAATCTGTCTCTATTTCCCATCTTTTCGTATCCTCATTAAAACTTGCCTTCGTTACGCGTGTTTCAAATTGAATATCTTTTCTTAAATCAAGTTCATCAGCAACGAAATTTAAATACCTTAAAATATCAGGTTGTGCTGAATAACGTTCTGGCCAACGCCATTTTTTATATAATTCTTCAGAGAATGTAAAATTATAATAGATTGAATCAGAATCACATCGAGCTCCTGGATAACGGCTCCAGTACCACGTACCACCAACACCATCCGCAGCTTCAATTACTCTTACATTCAAACCACGATCTCTTAATCTATGAAGCATATAAAGACCTGCAAATCCTGCACCAACTACAACCGCATCAAATTGTTTTGTTCCCATAGGAAACCCCCTTAGTTATAATTTAAGAAAACTACATTTAGCCTTAACTCACAATCTTTTAAGCTATTTATATACTTTTTAAGAACTTGGCAATTTCATCAACAGTCGCTTTAGTCTCATGAGCAAAAATGACCATATTACTAAAGTAGCCGTGTACACTTCCTGGTACGATTGTATAATCAACCCTCACTCCGGCTTCTCTTAATTTATCGCGGTATTGGGCACCTTCATCAAGTAGTACATCATTTTCAGCTGCCACAATAATCGCCGGCGGTAAAGCGCTTACATTATTATGCAATAAAGGAGAGACGTATACATTTTTATAGTCATCTTCGTTATTCACATAATATTCCCCAAACCAAATCATTAAATCTTTATCTAAACCATAGCCGTCTTGGAACTTTTCATATGATGAAGTTGTAAAATCTAGATTGGTTACTGGATATATTAATGCTTGTGCAGTAATATTCGGACCTGATTTTTCCTGGCTAATGATTGCCATTACAGTTGAAAGATTACCTCCTGCTGAGTCTCCGCCAACCACAATATCTTCCCCATTAGCATTGATAGATACTGCGTTGTCGCGCGCCCAACAAAGAGCTGTATAACTATCTTCTACAGGTATTGGGAACTTATATTCTGGTGCAAGTCTATAGTCAACTGAGACAACTACTCGTCCTGTTTTCTCCGCTAGTAAACGACATCCTGCATCGGATGTTTCTAAATTTCCAATTACCCAGCCACCACCATGATAATAAACAAATAGTGGGAACGGACCTTCTCCTTCAGGTGTGTAAATTCGAACAGCTATTTCTCCACCCTCAACAGGAATTAGGCAATCTTCTACTTTACTAACAGGCGGAATCTCTATACCTTCAGGAACTGGTGCGCCCCCCAAAGCTGCACGGACAACTTCAGGTTCAAGTTCTTGAATTCTTTTTGGCCCACTATAAAAACCTTCAAGATAAGCCTTAGCGTTATTTGTTAACCCCATTTAGTTTCATCATCCCTTTCCCCAAATTGCATGACGACTTGTATGCAACTTTATCCTATCAAACTATGTATCTTCTCCCTATTCCTACTTTTAGCTATTTTTTATTACCTAAAAAGGGTAAAAAGTTACTAGAATTACTACTTTTCGTATATGTTGCAGCATATTTTTTATAAAGGAGTGATTGAATGCAGATAAATTTATGGACAATTAAGGAGAACTTAAAGGGTGCGTTACATTTACAATCCCAAGAGGAGCAAATCTGCTTTATTCTTCACACTTTTGGTCGTCTTTATAACGGGGAAAGACTGTCATTCTTTCGGTTTAGTCCGGTTGGTTATGTCGGAGAAGGAGTAGCATTATTAGAAAATGGCCGTTATCAATCTATCAATTATATTCGTGATGATATCAGAGTATTACCAGTCATAAGACACGCTATTGAAAAACAAAGGCCCATTTACTATGACGGGCAAGACATCATTACAAAAATTACAAGTAGATATACAAGGAAAGATCCGTTATATGCATTATTGGTCATACCAATTATTGTAAATAAACTAACCGTTGCTTATATTTTGAATGAATTTATCGAGGAAACTATAAACTTTGAAACTCAACTAATAGAGGAATTGTTGGAATTTGGTAAAATTGCAGGAGAATTACTTGTTCAACCTCAAATTCAATCGAATCATAAATTAAGCCCTAGAGAAAATGAAATTATAAAAGCGCTAGCAAATGGCCTTACTACAAAAGAGATGACACACATTTTAGGTTTAAGTGAAGCAACAATAAAACAATATATCAAATCGATTATGATAAAATTAGATGCAAAAAATCGTACACATGCAGTATCTATTTATATAGGGCAAAATATTGGTTAAATTGACTTCCAATTACTTATTATTATTCGAAGATTTGAATTCATTTTTACTTGATAAAACGCTCCTATCGTTAGGAGCGTTTTCATATAATTATAAACTGTATAATAGCTAAATAATGGTAATGGACTGGTCTTTTTTAGTCTGGATATATCATTAATTCTTACACCCATTGGAATTTATATTTAATTTTCTCTAAACCTCTCCTCTTCTCCGCGCATCCATTTCTTCTTTCATCTCTTCCTTCATTGCATCAATTGACTGTTTGCGACGTTCATTTTTCTCCCTAATCCATGTACGCTCCTCAGGAGTTGCAAATTCTGCACTAATTTCGGCCTCTTGAACTTTTTTCTCCGTATTTTCAATCATGTCATGTAACCGTTCAACGTTATTTGTTCTATTATCTGGATTTGGTATGTTTTGATTGTCCATTTTTAATCCCCCAAACAATTTTAGTAATAGTCTGGTTTCTTATTACATTTTTATACTTTTGCCTTAATGAAGAAATCTAGATTACTTACATGCTCATACCAGCGTAAAAGGCTAACTCCTATAGTTATTTACAACAAAACCAAACGAACATATAGATTTTTTATTCGGGCTTAGAGGGAATGAGATTCTTTATAGTCTAACACCTAGCATTATATAGGTGCTTTCACCAAAAAATACTAAAATCCACGTTTTCACCCACTAGTAGAAGTTATTTTAACACAATATAAAATAGGCCTTCATCTTACTAATTAGTAAAGTTTTTTTAAAATAAGGTTATTTAACCTATACCAAAGATTTATAGGTCCATATCCTATTACAGACAAGTTGATATGATGACTCAGCTTGTGTGACTTACAGGAAAGGGGGAGAATAAGTGGCTAGTTGGAAATGTTCGGATTGTAAACAAACAAATAAAGAGGCTCAGTTTAGTTGTAGTAACTGCGATTCCATGGGTTTTTTAATGTTGGATAATGCCGATGAAATGGAGGTGGAGAGAAGTATGAGTAAAAAAAGAAGACGTGTTGATGATGCAACAGTATCGCAAGGTGCTGGTCAGGTGTCAATTTTAGATCAAGAGTCTGATGAATGTATCTGGATTAAAGATTCATGCAACATCACAGTTAAGTCACACGATACACAAGCAGCTGTTTCATTACAAGTTGGTTTACAGCTTGCAATTGCTTTAGTATTGAGTATTTCCCTTGGTGATTCAGATCAAGGTCGTGCAATAGCTCAGGAAATGTTCCAAAAATTTGATGATACACAAACTAACGTACAGAAAATTTATATCGAGAACTCAAAAGATTGTGAAATTGTCACTACAGATACAGACCTTTCTGTAAATATTCAAGCATTGTTAGAAGTGTTAGTTACACTTGTTGCTAGATTAGATATTTTTTAATTTAAATAAGAAGAGGTGAAAAAAATGGTAGGTAGAAATTGGAGAGCGTTAGATCATTGTGATGATTATAGGAGCACTATTGATGCGGATAAAGTACAGGAAGCTTCACAAGTAGTAGGAACAAAACAAGAGTCATTTGAATGGATCATTGTTAGAGATTCCGAAGATGTAAAAGTACACACAACGGATACGCAAGTTGCAGTTTCTTTACAACTAGCAATTCAAGCTGCAATTGCGGCTGTTCTCAGCATTACAATTGGAGACAACGATCAGGGTAGAGCTGTTTCTCAAGATTTAAAACAATTTATGAAAACGAAACAACGAAACTCACAAAAAACAGTTATTGAAGGATGTAAACATGTTTATGTTCATACTACAGATACAGATGTTGCGGTAAACATTCAAGCAATGCTTCAAATTTTAGTAGCTATCGTTGCTAAAGTAGATATTGCATAATATTCCAATTCACAGAATTGAGATACGATGAATGACTTAGAGATAATAATATTTTATATATTTTTTTGAATAATACAAAGCTATTAATTTTTTCCACGCAGCATTAGGAAATTTGCTGCGTGGGATATGTTTTATAATCACTCTTAAGTACTTTTTCCCCTAATACATCGTCATTAAATTTAGTAAACTTTCGTTCCCTCTAATCAGATTTTGGCATATTCTTCAATAAGTACATTTTGAGAAAAGGAGCGATGAGTATGAGTAATTTACCTAAAAATCAAAAAGGCATCCCGAATATAGCCGTTGATTTACTAGTTAGTGAAATCTTCCGTAAAAATGGTGTTAACCTTAATAATGCAAAGAGTAAATTATCTGATGAACAAAAAACAGCAATTAAAGAATTAGTAGAAGAACTGAGCTCGCAAGTAGATTCATTTATGAACTCGAACAATGAAAAAAGATAATACTGAGCAGTCCTATCTGCTAATAAGAACGAATACCCATTTAGAGGCATTCGTTCTTTTGTAATTTTCAGAATAGTTTGTGTGCCTGGTACAGATAATATTCAGAATTGTTATGTATCTGTTACGGAAAAGACAGAAATGGATATACTGTATATTACTAAACCTAGGAGGGAACAGATTTGCCTGAATATTGTACATTATGGCCGGAAGATCCCACTCCCGAACACCTTTTGAATTGTAGTGAATGTGGTCTAGACAAGCATAACTCTCGAATAATATGGGGCGAAGGAAATCCACGGGCACCCATATATATTTTGTTGGACAATCCTGGGGCCCGAGAAGATAAAGAAAATATCCCCTTCGTGTGCGGGACAAGACAAGCGTTACAGCAAGCAGCCATAGAGGTTGGTTTAACAGTTGAAGACTTATATGTTACTTACGTGTTAAAAAGAAGACCAAAAAAGAAATATGATAAAGATAAAACGCGAGAAATTTGCATGATGCATTTTAAACAGCAGTTGCAGCTACATAAACCTCAGTATATTTTCTGTCTTGGAAATGTTGCTGTTCAAACATTTTTTCAAAATCAAGAAATAGATGTGAAATCATTAAGAGGTTTTTGGCATGATGTACAAGGTTATCAAACGACTGTAGCCTACCATCCATTAGCAGTAAGAAGACGACCAAACTTGTGGTTGTTATTTTTAGAAGATTGGAAGTTAGTTGCCAATCGTTATTTTCAACAAGGCCCATAATTAATTGTTTGTGTGCCAGGTACAGAAAATATTCAGAATTGTTTGTGTACCTGGTACAGAAAGTATTC
>JAPSJC010000001.1 GCA_031178355.1 Ureibacillus sp. | reverse complement strand
CTGCACCTGGTACACCAGTTATTCCGATACGAATACTATTGCCTGTGAAAGGAAGTAATTGTTGCAGAAGTTTTTGAGCTTGCTCTTTATGGACACTATTCGAGCTTTCAATTAATGTTATAGCTCGTGCTAAAAAATTTCGATTCCCTGAACGAATCTCATTTGCTATTGCTGGAATATCAATTTGGTCTTCCTTTTTTTTTCGGAATTTTTTAGGCGAGATTTTCGTCAACCCGTCATGTCCACCTTTAACACCTTCCATGACAAATAAGGCGCTATCTTCTAACCCTTTGTTTCCATCCATTATTCAGACACTTCCTCGTAGCCTAAACGTTTATAAATTTCTTCAATAATTTTGATTGCTGAAACTGGGATGACTGTTCCCGGTCCAAATATAGCAACAGCACCAGCCTCATAAAGAAATTCATAATCTTGGGCAGGAATTACTCCACCCACGATTACAATAATATCTTCACGACCTAATTTTTTCAATTCTTCAACCAATTCTGGAACTAATGTTTTATGACCAGCAGCAAGTGATGATACACCAACGCAATGTACATCATTCTCAACAGCCATCTGAGCTGCTTCTTGCGGAGTCATGAATAATGGAGAAATATCAACATCAAATCCTAAATCTGCATAACCTGTCGCAACAACTTTAGCTCCACGGTCATGTCCATCTTGACCCATTTTTGCAACTAAAATACGAGGGCGTCTTCCTTCATTTTCAAGGAATTCTTCACTCATTTGTTTTACTTCAGAGATTAATTCTTCGTCAGAGAAATTTGAGGAGTAAATGCCTGAAATGGAACGAATAATTGCAATATGACGTCCAGATACCTTTTCAATTGCATCTGAAATTTCACCTAAAGATGCACGAGCTCTTGCAGCATCAACTGCTACAGCCAGGAGGTTCTCCTCACCAGTTTCAGCAGAACGAGTTAGTCTAGCTAAATGTTGTTGTACTACTTCTTCATTTCTCTCCGTTTTCATCTTTTTCAATCTCTCAATTTGTTTTTGACGAACGATTGTATTATCTATATTTAAAATATCAATTGGCTCTTCTTCATCTAAACGATATTTATTCACACCAACAATTGTCTCTGTTTTTGAGTCAATTTTCGCTTGACGTTTTGCTGCGGACTCTTCAACTTTCATTTTTGGAAGTCCCGTTTCAATAGCTTTTGCCATGCCACCTAATTCTTCAACTTCTTGAATCAATTCCCACGCTTTTTCTGTTAATTCTTCTGTTAACTTTTCAACGTAGAAAGAGCCACCCCACGGATCAATCACTTTTGTCATTCCAGTCTCTTCCTGTAAAAACAATTGTGTGTTCCGCGCTATTCGGGCGGAGAAATCAGTTGGTAAAGCGATTGCTTCATCAAGAGCATTTGTATGAAGAGATTGCGTATGACCCATGGCAGCAGCATTGGCTTCTATCAATGTTCTAGTAACATTATTAAATGGATCTTGTTCAGTTAAAGACCATCCTGATGTTTGGGAATGTGTACGTAATGCCAGTGATTTCGGATTTTTAGGATTAAATGTGCTCATCATCTGTGCCCAGATTCTTCGGGCAGCACGCATTTTAGCTACTTCCATAAAATAATTCATTCCAATTCCCCAAAAGAACGATAATCGAGGTGCAAAAGAATCAATATCAATTCCTGCCTTGAGTCCAGTACGAACATACTCAAGACCATCAGCTAAAGTATAGGCAAGCTCAATATCAGCAGTGGCACCTGCTTCTTGAATGTGATAACCTGAAATTGATATAGAGTTGAATTTTGGCATAAACTTACTTGTATATTCAAATATATCTGCAATAATCTTCATGGACATTGCAGGTGGATAAATATATGTGTTACGAACCATGTATTCTTTTAAGATGTCATTCTGAATCGTTCCAGCTAGCTTTTCAGGTGTAACCCCTTGTTCCTCTGCTGCTACAATATAAAATGCCATAATTGGTAAAACCGCACCATTCATTGTCATAGAGACGGACATCTGATCGAGTGGAATTCCATCGAATAATATTTTCATATCCTCAATCGAGTCAATCGCAACACCAGCTTTACCTACATCCCCTTTTACTCGAGGATGGTCAGAATCATAACCACGGTGAGTAGCTAAATCAAATGCAACAGACAATCCTTTTTGTCCCATTGCTAAATTACGACGATAAAAGGCATTTGATTCTTCAGCAGTCGAGAACCCTGCATATTGACGTACAGTCCATGGACGAGCCACATACATTGTGGGATATGGTCCACGAGTATTTGGTGCAATTCCAGCTAAATCTTTTAAGTGTATTGCTTCTTTAATATCTTCCTGTGAATAAAATTCTTTTACTTCAATTCCTTCATTTGTTATAAAAGAAGCTGTTGGCGTAAGATTCTCGTCAATTAAAACTTGTTCTATAATCACTGATTTAAAGTTAGCACTCATGACTTTACCCCCGTTAAGCGATCCGCAACTGAACTTAATTTTTCAATTATGTTTTGGCCAGCAAAGATAAATCCATTTAGTCCATTTGCTTTCCATTCATCTTCGTAATCTTTAAATCTCCCAGCTACATCAAGAAGTAAGTCTTTAGGTCTAGTTTCTAATAATTGAGGAACAATCGATTTTGTATCATCATCAGTTGTTGCGATTATAACGTAGTCATAATCCGAATTGTTTAACCATTCTTTCGCCGCTTCGATTGTTTCAATTTCTCCAGAATGTTCGCAAACAATTCCAGCTGTAGCAAAGTAGCCAGAAACAAAGTCAGCTCTTGGCTTAAAGTTTTTTAGTTTACCATATGTCAAGATTGCAATTTTTGGTTGAATCGCATCATATGTAATTCGCAATTCTTCAAAAGGAGATGCAAAACGTTTTGCATCAGTAAATAAAGGGTTTGTCTCAGCTGTTAGACTGTCTACAGGATTGGCGTAGATGTTTGTTCCAATAAGAGATTGTCTTCGAGTCGCAATCGCATTCAATCTGACAGATTTCGTTTCATCAAGTAGAGCCTTAAGCTTTCCTGATTGCTGATAGGCATCTAAACCGCCTACCTCCTCAATTTCTAAAAACATCGCCCATGCCTTTTCAACATATTCGCTTGTTAATGTTTCTATGAAATACGAGCCCCCTGAAGGGTCAACAACGTTTTGTACTAATGATTCTTCATTTATGACAAGCATAATATTTCTAGCAATTCTTATAGATTGATCTGTTGGATTCGTTAACACATCATGAGGATGAACAGTAAATGCATCCGCGCCTCCGATTAATGCAGAAAAGGCTTCATTCCCTGCACGTAGCAAGTTTACATAGACATCTAGTTTTGAATAACTTCTTAAAGATGTTTCGGCAACTATCGGAAACGTTATGGCTTCAGAAATACCGTACGCAGACGAAAATGCTTTCCACAATATTCTAATTGCACGCAATTTTGCGATTTCTGAAAAGAATTGTGTATCTACTGCAAAATTCACAAAAAACCTATTAGCAAAAGAATGAAAATCATTTTGATTAGCATATTTGTGAGCAATTGCTAATGTTAATGCTAATTCTTGAATAGCATTTGCACCTTCATAATGATATGGGATTGTGTTTGCGCAAATAGTACGAACTCTCGGATAATTATTTAATTCGATAAATTCATTTGATATGATATAGCCATTTACATACTCACGTTGGCTGCTATCTATTTTTTCAAATAATCCTAATAGAGCATCATTAGAATGTTGTATTATCAATTTAAATTCATTTGTTGATAATATATTCGCTAACTCCGATAGAAGTTGGTCGTCCCATTCAAAAGGAACTCTACTATCAATCGTTAGTATTGTATTACCACGATTTAAGCTGTCATGTATATTTGATAGAAAATGTTCCACATTGTTACCAAAAATTTGTTGGGCACTAGAAATACCGCTTGTTGCTTTTAGTATACGAATTGTTGATATTTGTTTTTCTAACTTTTCACCAAGCTTTTCAACTAATGTTTCTTGTGTATATAAAGGTTCTAGTGTAATTCCTTCAGTTGTTTTTGTGAAAAGTGATTCGAATGGCTTCCCCTTTAAAGCTTTTATCGCTTCCTTTTTCCACTGTTCGTAACTGACTGGATCAAATTCAATCTCTTTCATCGTCATACGTTCGCTTAACAGCTTCCCCCTTTATCATGGCTTACAAATATTTTACATTAGAAACCTTTTTCATAAAAGTGAAAAAATTAAAGGAAGCCTAGTGTATAGGCTTCCTTTAATTTTTTAATAGACTGACAAATTATTAATGTCTGTATTTTCGAGAATATTCTTAACTCTTTTAAGGAATTTACCACAAACAAGACCATCTAAAATTCTATGATCAATTGATAGGCATAAATTCACCATATCCCTACTAGCAAATCCACCATTCAGAATAACGGGTCTTTTAACAATGGATTCCACTTGTAAGATAGCTGCTTGTGGGTAATTAATAATACCCATTGATTGTACAGAGCCAAATGAACCAGTATTATTCACCGTAAAAGTACCACCTTCTATATGTTCAGAACGTAGTTTACCCGTTTTTACAGTTTTAGATAATTCATGAATCTCTTTGGCAATACCTTTTATTGAAAGGTCATCTGCATTTTTAATTACTGGAACGAAAAGCGAATCTTCGGTTGCAACAGCTATTGAAATATTAATAGCCTTTTTCTGAATGATTTTATCTCCAGCCCAAACTGAATTCATCATTGGGTATTCTTTCAGAGCAATTGCAACAGCTTTTATAAAGAAAGCAAAATAAGTTAAATTAAACCCTTCTCTTTCTTTAAACTCGTTTTTAATACCATCACGGTAGCTTACTAAGTTTGTCACATCAACTTCCATCATCATCCAAGCATGTGGAATTTCATGTTTACTACGCACCATATTATTCGCTATTGCTCGACGAATTGACGTTACAGGAATTTCAATATCACCCTGTGTACTAACATTTTCATATTTTGAAGGTCCATTCGATGTTGGCAACTGTCCAACTGAATTTTGCACCTCTGTTGTTTGAGTAATTGTTTGTGATACTTCATTTACATTACCGGATTCTATTATTTTTAATAGATCTTTACGTGTAATACGACCACCTAAACCAGTTCCACTCACAGTTTCTAAGTTAATATTATGTTCATTAGCAATCTTTAACACTGCAGGGGAATAACGAGCTTTATTACCTAAATCAGTTGTTTTTAGTTCCTTAACTTTCTCAGTAGCTAGAATTGGTGTTATTTGTTGAGTAACATTTACGTTTTCTACCTTTGTAGTTGGATTCATTTGATTAACATTCGAATCTTCACCAACTTGTAAAGTACAAACGATTTTGCCTATGGGTAAAGTTTCCCCTTCCTTTGCAATAAGTTCATGTACTTTTCCAGTGAAGGAAGAAGGAATCTCTGCATTTACCTTATCAGTAACAACTTCAGCAATTGGGTCATATTTATTTACAAAGTCACCAGGTTTCACAAGCCATTTTTCAATCGTGCCTTCTGTTACACTTTCACCTAACTGTGGCATTAAAATATTTTCAATTGGCATAATTTACACCTCCATTAGAACGCAGCTAACGCACGCATTGCTTGCTCGATTTTTTCAGGATTAATCATGAAGAATTTTTCCATTGAAGGAGAATATGGCATTGAAGGGACATCTGGTCCAGCTAGACGTTTAATCGGTGCATCTAGGTCAAATAAGCATTCCTCAGCAATGATTGCAGATACTTCGCTCATAATACTGCCTTCTTTATTATCTTCTGTTACCAACAATACTTTTCCCGTCTTTCTTGCTGCTTCAATAATGGCTTCTTTATCTAGAGGGTATACTGTTCTTAAATCTAAAATATGAACCTCAATTCCATCAGCTGCAAGTCGTTCTGCAGCTTGTAAAGCGAAATGTACAGCTAAACCATAAGTGATTACAGTAATATCATCACCCTCACGTTTAACATCCGCCTTCCCAATAGGCAATACATAATCCTCTGTAGGGACTTCACCTTTAATTAGGCGATATGCACGTTTATGTTCAAAGAATAAAACTGGGTCTTCATCACGAATAGCAGCCTTTAATAAACCTTTAGCATCATACGGTGTTGATGGGATGACAATTTTTAGACCTGGTGTACCAGCAAATAATGCTTCTACTGATTGTGAATGATATAGTGCGCCATGAACTCCACCACCAAATGGTGCACGAACAACTATCGGACAGTTCCAGTCATTATTAGAACGATATCTAATTTTTGCTGCTTCTGAAACAATTTGGTTCACTGCAGGCATGATAAAATCTGCAAATTGCATCTCTGCAATCGGCCTCATTCCTACCATCGCAGCTCCAATGGCGACACCAGCGATTGCACTTTCTGCTAAGGGTGTGTCCAATACACGGTATTCTCCAAACTCGTTATATAACCCTTGTGTTGCTTTGAATACCCCACCTTTGAGTCCCACATCTTCTCCTAAAATAAATACGCTTTCGTCTCGATTCATTTCTTCTTTCAACGCCAAATTAATAGCTTCAATAAAGGACATCACAGCCATTATGAATCAGCTCCTTCCGCATAGACATGTTTTAGAGCATGTTCAGGTGGAGAATACGGAGCTTCTTCAGCATAATCAGTTGCTTCATTTACAATTCCCATCACACGCAAATTAATTTCATTAAATAACTCTTCTGTAGCTACTCCACATTCTTTTAAATAATTTTCAAAAAGAGTGATAGGATCATTTGCTCTTCCTTGCGCTATATCATCTGCTGATCGATATTGTCTGTCGTCATCATCCGAAGAGTGTGCTGTTAGGCGATAAGTAACTGCTTCTATTAATGTAGGCCCTTCACCATTTCGTGCTCTTTCAGCAGCCTCTTTAACCGCCTTATACACTTCTAATGGATTCTTTCCATCTATTGTAACTCCTGGCATTCCATATCCTATAGCACGGTCAGAAACATTTTCACAAGCAACTTGTTTTTCAATTGGTACACTAATTGCATACTTATTATTTTCCACCATTGTAATAACTGGTAATTTATGGACCCCCGCAAAATTCAATCCTTCATGAAAATCTCCTTGATTTGTCGAGCCTTCACCTAATGTTACAAAGGCAATATAGTCTTTATTTTGCATTTTAGCGGCCAAAGCAACACCGACTGCATGTGGTACTTGTGTTGCAACAGGAGAAGATCCAGTTAAAATTCGATTTTTCTTTTGTCCAAAGTGCCCCGGCATTTGACGTCCGCCTGAATTTGGATCTTCTGCTTTTGCGAATGCCGATAACATTAAATCTTTTGGTGTCATTCCAAAATGTAATACAACTCCCATATCACGATAATATGGAGCAATATAATCTTTTGTGTGATCTAGAGCAAATGCTGCACCAACTTGTGCTGCTTCTTGACCTTGACAAGAAATAACAAAAGCTATTTTACCAGCACGATTTAATAGCCACATTCTCTCATCAATTCTTCTTGCCATTAACATCGTTTCGTACATATTTAATACATCTTGGTCTGATAACCCTATGTCCTTATGATGTAATCTTACTTCCGTCAAACATGTCATCTCCTTTCAGATGAATTACCTTAAAAATGAATTGCCTTACCGTCTACTGCTAATGCAGCTTCTCCTATAACTTCACTTAATGAAGGATGAGGATGAATTGTTTCTCCAATTTCCCAAGGAGTAGCATCTAGCAACATAGCTAAAGAAGCCTCAGAGATTAGATTGGTAACATGTGGGCCTATCATATGAACGCCTAGTATATCATTAGTATTCTGATCAGCAATGATTTTTACGAAACCTTCCAATTCACCGTAGACTAATGCTTTTCCGATTGCCTTAAACGGAAACTTACCAACTTTCACTTTATGTCCTAAGTCATTTGCTTTCTCTTCGGTTAATCCGATACTCGCTACCTCAGGATTAGAATAAATACATCTTGCCACATTTTTATAATCAATCTCTTTTACTGACCCATTAACAATGTGTTCAACAGCTGCAATCCCTTCATGTGAAGCGACATGTGCTAATTGCATTCCACCTATAACATCACCGATTGCGTAGATATGCTTTTCTTTCGTTTGATAAACATTGTTTACTTTAATAAAACTAGATTCTAGTTCTATTTCTGTATTATCAAGTCCTATATCCTGACTATTCCCTTTTCTACCAACGGAGATTAACATTTTTTCCACAACAAATGTTTTTTCTTCTCCTTCTATGTGGACATGCACCTTTACATCATTATCTGAAAGGTCCAATTTCTCACTTTGAAGAAATGCGTTTGTATAGATTTCAATACCACGATTTTCTAATGATTTCTTTAATTCTTTTGAAATATCGGTATCTTCTGAAGGTAGTATTTGATTACTAGTTTCAATAATAGTAACCTTCACACCAAAATCATTGAGCATAGAAGCCCATTCAATACCAATAACCCCCCCTCCAACAATGAGGATGGATTTTGGAAGCTCAGTCATTTCTAACGCATGATCAGAGTTTAATATTCTCTTTCCATCTGTACTAACACCTTCTAAATTACGAGGAGAGGATCCTGTTGCAATAATGATATTTTTCGGTAAGAGCATTTCATTCTCTTCACCTTCTTTTTCAACTGAAATCGTTCCAGCCATGGGTGAAAAGATTGAAGGTCCTAATATTCGCCCTGTACCATAATAAATATCAATTTTCCCTTTCTTCATAAGACTTTTTACGCCATTATGGAGTTGGTCTATGATAGTGTTTTTTCTTTTTTGGATTGCATTGTAATTAATTCGAACTGCAGCTACATCAATACCAAATTCACTAGCATTAAGTGATTGGCGGTACACTTCCGCACTACGAAGTAATGCCTTACTCGGTATACATCCCTTATGCAAACAAGTACCACCTAGTTTTTCCTTCTCTACAATTGCAGTTGAAAGTCCCAGTTGACTTGCCCTTATTGCAGCGACGTAACCGCCTGTTCCACCACCTAATATCACTAGGTCATATTCACGTGACATGGTATTCCCCCTTGAAAAATAGGGAAATTGAAGGACATGGCCTTCAACTCCCAATTAAATTAACGTCCATTTAGTATGTTTTTATCGTTTTGTAGAAACTGTTTACGTGATTTCGCAACACGTTGGATTCTGTTTTCAGCTAATCTGTTTGCAGCTAAATAGGTTGGAATGTTTTCTTCTTTGGAAATTTCGAATATTTTAGTTAAACTGTCGTATATTGTTTCTACACGTTTCATTGCGCGCTCACGGTTATAACCATATAATTCGTCTGCAACATTGATTACGCCTCCGGCATTGATCACATAATCTGGTGCATACACTATTCCCATTTCATGAATTATATTACCATGTCTTGATTCCTTCAACTGATTATTAGCAGATCCTGCTATAACTTTTGCTTTTAATTGCGGAATTGTGACATCATTAATAATAGCACCTAAAGCACACGGTGAAAAAACATCTGCTTCTTGTTTATAGATATCATTTGGTTCAATTGAAGTTGCACCAAAATCATTTACAACTCGATCAACTGCCTTTTTATTTATATCTGTGACAATAAGTATCGCTCCGTCACGGTGCAGATAATCACATAACGCATATGCTACATTACCAAGTCCTTGTATTGCTACTTTTATTCCCTGTAAAGAATCTGTACCAAAGGCCTCTTTTACGGAAGCTTTCATGCCTAAATAAACGCCATAAGCAGTTACAGGTGAAGGATTACCAGATGAACCGAATGTTGGTGAAATACCCGTTACATAATTTGTTTCCTCATGAATAAGGTCCATATCAGAAACAGTAGTCCCTACATCCTCCGCGGTAATGTATCGTCCATTTAACCCTTGTATAAAACGTCCTAAAGCTCTAAACATTTCTTCATTTTTATCTTGAAATGGATCACCAATAATAACCGTTTTTCCTCCACCTAAATTTAAGCCAGCTGCTGCATTTTTATAGGTCATACCTCTAGCTAAACGCAATGCATCCTCTATTGCCTGCTCTTCGGTTGCATAAGGCCACATACGAACACCGCCAAGTGCTGGCCCCAGCGTGGTATCGTGAATTGCAATAATTGCTTTTAGCCCAGATGTACGGTCTTGACAAAATACCAGTTGCTCATAATCGTACTTTTCCATATACTTAAAGATTTCCACAATAAGTCCTCCCCTCGCGAAAGCGCTTTCTTTTTATAGCGTTATTCTCTACAATTTTTCAAAATTTTTCTCGGTATAATACCCATATTTCTACAATACTTTTAATTTTACTTTGAATCAAGTCATTAATTTATAATTAATCATATTCGTTCTATAGTATGATTTCCCCAAGAAGACAACTGTCGTTCCTTGACAATCAATTTCCTCATTGTACAATTAAAGTAGTTATAAGGAGGACGTTGTATGGCTCGAATGGCAGCTTTTATCGTGTTATTAATACCAGCAATTATGGCAGGTGCAGGCATAAAATTTTTAAGAGATACACTCTATGGTAAATTACTTTCTCCATTTCCTTGGTTATGGTTACAATTTGTCATCGGAATTATTTTCATAGTCATTGGTTTAGGATTCTTCGCTGGATTCTTACTAAATCGGGACCGAAAAAATGGACGTGTAGCCCCTAAATTTCAAAAGGACACAAAAAATTAACGATATTAAAAGAGACTCTGAAGTAATGTAAACAACTTTGAAGTCTCTTTTTTATTTTCTCTAAAAAACTATCGGTGCTTCAGAACTTTATCAGGATAGTCTGTAATCCACCCAACAACAGATCGGTCTGGTGATGATAGAAAGGATTCATCTCCATTAATGGAGTAAAACCGCAGTCCTTTTTTTGCTTTAAAGCAGTAATCAAAATACATCTGTTTATAGTATCTTTTGTGAGCATGGACTGCATCAATATGAGACATCTTATTTAATTGCGTCCAGTCAAACTTGCGTGTAACGATGATTGCTGTCTCAAAATCAGGTCTCTGCATTTTTACAATTTTTAATAATTCATCATGAAAAGAAGAAAAGTGACTCCCCTTAGGTAGTTTTAATTTTTGCAAAATATCAATAATCGATTCAGTATTGGTTAATATTGTTTCTTTTAATTCAACATTTAAGGGAACTTCATGAGCATTTGCCCATTCAACGGCTTGTTTAAAACTTGGGATTCTTTGATTTGTAAACTTCCTCCAAAAACGTTTACCAATACGAACTTCACTTAGTTCTTGAAGAAGACAATCTGTTACTTGTTTATTGATACCTGCTAATCTTGAAAGGTTTGTATCATGAAATACAATTAATTCATGGTCTAGCGTTAATTGAAGATCTATTTCTATTCCATCTGCCCCTAGCTTCCGCGCTACTTCAAATGCAGAAATTGTATTTTCTACCTCATAAGCACCCCGGTGAGCAAATATCGGTAATTTATTATACATTCAATTCTCCATTTCTAGACGAATTACACTTTCGTCATTTACTAAAGATTGATGATTTCTCATTTATTTGCGTTAGTGTCCCAGGATAACGCTTTAATGTATACCTATCTTTTTCTTTCCTGAAACTCAATAAAATTATTTTTCAACTCAACAACATTATCATTCAAATTAGAGTTAACTTGTATATAATATTTTCTCATACAATGCAAAAACCCCTAAATAAAGAAAACTTTATTTAGGGGCAGTTTTACAACAATTAATTAAATTTTAGTTTGCATTATTAGGACTATTATCATTTGGATTTTGTTCATTTCCCGATTTCCTAGGTTGTGTATAAGATAGTGCTTGATCACTATCCTTTATTCCATCAGTGGTAGGATCCACTACAATACCTAATAACACTAAAATCATTAATACAGTCTCTGTTAATCCCGTTAGTTGTTTATTGATTATAGTAATATCAAAATTAAATATTGGTGCAAGTTGATTCAATAAAACAGAAAGTAACGCAATTAGTGAAATCCAAAACGTTTTATGCCTAAACCGAACTTTCCAATTAATCCCCATCATAATATCACCTCCATAATTTTTACTGATTTTTATTATTCTATTAAGCTCATTATTCCTTGGAAATTACTTGTGCCTAATTCTATAAAATAAAAACTCTATTATTATTTCAAACGAAATAATAATAGAGCTATAAAGTATGTATATAAAGGACCCCCGGCTACCACTACCAGGGATCACTTAATGGCAAAGCAAAACATAAGTTGTCCTGCTCTCTTATTGTAAAATGAATTCATTATAATATCAACAAGTAAGATATTCCAGGATAACATAATTATTATACATTAAAATGAATTTTAACTTTTTCCAACAATAATAAAACACTTACTTCATCAATTAGTAAAATTGATAAGAAGAAAGTGCTTTACAATGAATTAAAATAAATTGTTAGTATAAAGAAATTAGTCCATAATAGTAAGTTTTAAGACGCAACCAATTCAATACGAATCTTATCCGCAATCATCGCAATGAATTCTGAGTTTGTTGGTTTTGACTTTAAATGGTGAACTGTATAGCCAAACATTTGTGAAATGGATTCGTAATTACCTCGGTTCCATGCAACTTCAATGGCATGGCGAATCGCACGTTCAACACGTGAAGGTGTTGTACCAAATTTTTTCGCAATTTCTGGATATAAAATTTTTGTAACAGAACCTAGTAATTCAATATCGTAATAAACCATTTGGATTGCTTCTCTTAGATAAGAATATCCTTTAATATGTGCAGGCACACCAATTTCTTTAATTATTGCTGTAATTGTCGTATCTAATTGTCTTTGATTAACTTTACCTGAAGTTTCAGGTTGTAATACACTTTGTCGTTTCACTGTTTCAGTTTTTTGTCCTGCACAGTGAAGTATTTTTTGTACCAGTTGATCAAACTCAAATGGTTTTAACATGAAATAGGACGCACCATATGTTACAGCTTGTTTCATCACATCTTCTTGTCCAAAGGCTGTTAACATAATGACTTGCGTATTTGAATAACGATCATCTTCATACATCGTTTCTAAAACTGCTAGTCCATCAAGATGTGGCATAATAATATCTAAAAGTAAAACATCTGGATGAAAATCTTCTAACATTTTTAAACATAATTTTCCATTTGGCGCTGTTGCAACGATTTCTATATCGGAATGGTTCTCAAAAAATTGCTCTAATGTCCTTACTAATTCTCGATTATCGTCGGCAATCGCTACTCTAACTTTCGTCAAAAAAATTCCCCCTAATTATTAATTCTACGAAAAAATACCCCTTTATTTAAGAAGTCACAGTATTTTTAACTTGACGATTCTAATTTCGACATTTTATTAGAAAAACCTTTTCAACTTCAAAAAATGATTATCAAGTCTGATATATTCTATCTTCATCGACAAAATTATCGATTTAATTGAGGAGGAATTCTCTGTCGAATCAAATTCTTAATACAATTAACAAAAATACGACTACACTTTTTGATAAGTGTAGTCGTATATACTCAATCCGGAGACTTCTTTAACATTTCAACAACTGAAATCGCTGCACCTTTTGAAGGTTGTTCGACAAACATATGGGTCACCGCTCCAACAAATTTCCCATCTTGTATGATTGGGCTTCCACTCATTCCTTGTAAAATACCACCAGTTTTATCTAATAATTTTTTATCTGTTACAATAAATTGTAATATGCTGTCTTCTGCTTTAATAATATCTATTTCAAATTTCTCAACCGTTGAACCTTCAATGGCTGTGTATAGTTCTGCTTTTCCTAAATTAATATCCTCTTCGCGCATAATTTCTATAGGTTGTCGTAAACTTTGTTTAATATCGGTTTCCCAATTCCCAAAAATTCCGTATAAATCATTTGATTTTATACTTCCAAGACGGATATTGTTATTTTCTATGACAGATATTTTATATCCCGGATGTCCTGGACTACTCTTTTTAATTTGCTCAATAGATGCTAAAAATATGGATCCATCAGTAAATTTCGGTGGTGCATTTAATACACCATCTACTATTTGGTGTCCTAGTGCTCCATATTGCTTCGATTCCGGGTCAATAAATGTAAGGGTTCCGATTCCATCTGTTTCATCTTTTAGAAAAGGTAAGATATTATTTGCTTCATCCTTATTTAAAGAAATTTTTCGTTCTTCTTTTTCATTATTTTTTCGAACAGAAATTGTTAAGCTTTCCGCATCTAGTTCTTCCTTAAGTGAACTGACAGAATCAATCTCTCGTCCATTTAATTCTGTAATGAAATCACCCTTTTTAAGCCATTCCCCATTCGGTAATAATACATCATGAGCAACATAGACAAATGGTAATTGTAACTGTATTCCAATAGATTCACCCATCGGAATCAACTTTTTTGCTTCTGCATAAACAGTTTGAGTTGCAAAAATCATGATGAGTAAAACAAGTGTAAACAGTTTACGCATATGTCTCATAGTCCACCTCCTTTAAAGTTTGTAACATTACTATGTGTCAGAAACCGTTCATTAATGAGAGGTAAATATTTGTCGTTAGACCTTGAAATAAGATGGGAATAAAAATAAAAAATTGCCGACTAATACATAATTATATTGTCGACAATTTTATGAATTTATATTTTCACTTTTCCGAACTTTTTTCTTTGAACTGCTAAATTTAATAATTCTTTTGCATGTTGCAGGGTTAAATCTGTAATTTCAGCACCACTCATCATTCGACTTATCTCAATCGCACGTTCATCGAGATTGATATTGGTCACAGTAGTAAATGTTCGGTTATCTTCAACTTCTTTTCTGATGAAATAATGTTGATCTGCCATTGCTGCAACTTGCGGTAAATGCGTAATACATAACACTTGTGATTGATGAGAAATATCTGAAATCTTTTCAGCAATTGCTTGTGCAACACGTCCACTTACTCCAGTATCAACTTCATCGAATATAATAGAAGTAACTCCTTCTGCAGAAGAGAAGATCGTTTTTAAAGCAAGCATAATTCGTGATAATTCCCCACCAGAAGCAATTTTAGGCAATGATTTTGGTGGCTCACCTACATTCGTTGAGATAAAGAATGTGATTAAATCTTTCCCATTCACATCATAGTGTTTTAACGTATCAAAATTAACGATAAATTTAGCTTTTTCCATATGTAAATCACGAAGTTGATCCATAATTGCTTCGCTTAACTGTTGTGCACATTGTTTTCTAATTTTTGTTAATTCCTTCGCATAAAATTCTAAATCTTCTTCAAGCTTTCGTAGTTTATGTTCTGCAATTCTTAATGCCTCATCCCTATTCAGAAGCTGATTTAATTCGTTTTTAATCTTCTCATAATAGGTAATGATCTCTTCAACACTTGAGCCATATTTTCTTTTTAATGTTTGGTACTGAGTAAGACGATGTTCTACTTCATTTAATCGTTCGGGATTAAACTCCATGTCATCGAGGATACTTTTTATTTGATGTGAAGCATCTTGTAATGAATAGAATGAAGAAGCGACAATTTCCTGCACTTCTTTAAATTGATTATCGAGATCAACGATATCATCTATTGCACCCATTGATTTTCCAATTAAATCTAAGCCGTTCATATCTCCAGAAATTGCCTCATAAGCTATATTCGCCCGTTCAAAAATCTTATGGAAGTTTGAAAGTCGTTGTCTTTCTTCGAGCAAGTCGTCTTCTTCTCCGATTTTTAACTTCGCATCTTCAATTTCATTTATTTGGAATTGGTATAAATCTATTTTTTGAATCGAGCGTTTTTCATCATTACTTAATTGAACAATTTCTTTACTTAAATCTCGATAAGATTGGTAAGCATTTACATAGTTTTCTTTGATTGAAGCCATTTCATTTGAGGCAAAATAATCTAACAAACGAATATGCTGCTTTTCATCCATGAGCTCTTGATTTTCATGTTGGCCATGAATATCAACTAATTTACCACCAATTTCTCGAAGAATTGACAATGTAACTAACTTGCCATTTATACGACAGACACTTTTCCCTTTTTCATTGATATCACGTTGAAGAATTACTGTATCTTCTTCAATGTCAATTCCAATTTCTTGTAGCTTTTCATATATTGCATGATGATTTTTTGTTATTTGAAATAACCCTGTAAGTTCAGCTTTATTTGCACCATGGCGGACAAATTCATATGATGCTCTTCCACCAGCTAATAAATGTACAGCATCAATAATGATAGATTTTCCTGCACCTGTTTCGCCAGTTAAAACAGTTAAACCTTCTAAGAAACTAACAGTTAGGTCATCAATAATCGCAAAATTACGAATACTAAGCTCTCTTAACAAACATACCCACCTCGAATTATTAAATGCGCTTTAGTTATAGCATTTCTAAAAGTCGATTACTTACAAGTTCTCTACTATCTTCAGTTCGACAAATAATTAAAATAGTATCGTCACCTGAGATTGTACCAATAATTTCGTTCCAATCTAATTGGTCAATAAGAACAGCAATAGCGTTTCCATTACCAGGTAATGCTTTTAGTACTAAGAAATGTGATGCACCATCGATACTAATAAAGGCATCTGATAGTGCTCTTTGCAATTTTTGTAAAGGATTAAATCTCTGATCTGCTGGTAAACTGTATTTATATCGACCATCTTGCATCGGTACTTTAACTAAATGCAATTCTTTAATATCCCTAGAAACTGTAGCCTGAGTCACATTATAGCCCGCTTCCCGCAAACGATCGACAATTTCATCTTGTGTTTCAATAGTATAGTTTGTAATAATTTCTCTAATTCTCATGTGGCGTTGACCTTTGTTCATATGTACACCCCTGAATATTAATGTATATTTATACTAACATTTTGAACAACAATCCACAAGGGACATTACTTCCCATTAACAATAATACAAATTTTATTCATAACAAAAAGAATGTCCCAACAGTATGAAATCATACTATGGGACTTTTTAGCAAAAACCAATATGAATTTTCTTATACATAATTTATTTAAGTTGTTGATGTGATGACTGAACCACTGTACCAAAATCAGTAAACGGTTCAATTATTTCATTTTCCTTAGGATTCACAAGGTGGAATAAAAATTCAATATTTCCTTCCCCACCAGTGATAGGCGAAAATGATGCATCTTTCACTACAAAACCAATATTTGTAGCCATTTGGGCTATACTCTCTAATACATCAAGATGTACTTTAGGGTCTCTTACAATACCTTTTTTTCCAACGTTTTCTTTTCCAGCTTCAAATTGTGGCTTTACAAGTGCCATAACATCTCCACCAGGAAGTAAAATCGTTTTTAATACGGGTAAAATTAAAGACAAAGAAATAAACGATACATCAATTGTTGCAAAATTAGGTAATCCATTAACAAAATCTTCTGGCTTTGAATATCTAAAATTCGTTTTTTCCATTACTGTAACTCGTTCATCAGATCGAATTTTCCATGCTAATTGGTTTGTTCCTACATCAAGTGCATAACAGTGACTCGCACCATTTTGTAATGCACAATCTGTAAAACCACCTGTAGATGAGCCTATGTCTAACATAATTTTACCATCTACAGTCATATCAAAAATCTCTAATGCTTTTTCTAACTTTAATCCACCGCGACTAACATATTTTAATTGAGTCCCTTTAACTTGGAGAGGCGCATCAACAGAGATTTTCTCGCCTGCTTTGTCAATTCTCATTTCATTAGAATAAACAAGTCCAGCCATAATGGAGCGTTTTGCTTTCTCGCGTGTTTCACACAATCCTCTTTCAACTAAAAGAACGTCCACACGCTCTTTAATTTGTTTTGTCATACTGTTTTCGTTCCTAGTCGGTCTTTGTTTATTACAAGTTGTTGAATTTGTTCAACTACTTGTTCTTTTGTAATATGAATTTCTTCAAGTAACAAATCAACACTACCCTGTTCTATAAACTGATCTGGAATACCAATTCGTTCAATTTGATTATGGTAGTTGTTGTCACCTGCAAATTCAAGTACAGCACTACCAAAGCCACCTTGTAATACTGACTCTTCAACGGTTAAAACAGGCACGTTAGTAGACATAATTTCATGTAACAATTCCTCATCCATTGGCTTTATAAAACGAGCATTGACAACTTTTACTTCAATCCCTTTACTAGCCAATTCTTTTGCAGCTTCCATGACCATAGGAATCGTTGTACCAAAGGTTAATATCGTTGCTGCACGACCTTCTTTTAAAACTTCCCAACTACCTATAGGAATTGTTGTCATTTCTTCGTCTAATGGAACACCATAACCATTACCACGAGGGTAACGCATTGCAATTGGTCCATCATTATATTCAATGGCAGTTTTGACCATATGTTGTCCTTCATTTTCATCTTTAGGCATCATAAGAACTAAATTAGGTATATGTCGTAAAAATGAAATATCGTAGACACCTTGATGAGTTTCACCATCCGCACCTACTAATCCTGCACGGTCAATTCCAATAAATACATTCAAATTTTGACGAGCTACATCGTGTAAAACTTGATCATAAGCTCTTTGTAAAAATGTTGAATATATCGCTAAAAACGGTTTCATTCCTTGAGTTGCCAATCCTGCAGCCATTGTGACTGCATGTTGTTCTGCAATCCCAACATCAAAGAAACGATTTGGAAAGTCTTTTTGAATGCCTTCCATTTTTGATCCAACTGGCATCGCAGGTGTAATCGCAACGATTCTTTGATCTTGCTTCATTAATTTGCGAACAGATTCAGATACTAAACTACTCCAAGCAGGACCTTTTACTTTACTCTTTACAAAATCCCCTGTTTCCATCTTGTAAGGACCCGTACCATGCCAAGTACCTACTGTATCCTCTTCGGCAGGTTTATAACCTTTACCTTTTTTTGTAATAACATGTACTAGTACTGGGCCTTTTGCTTTTTTCGCATAATCTAATGTTTTTTCAAGCGAATCAATATCATGGCCATCGATTGGACCTAAATATTTGAATCCCATTTCTTCGAAGAAAACACCTGATACAACTAAATATTTTAAACTATCTTTTAAACGTTCTGCTGTACTTGCTAATTTATCACCAAGTACGGGGACTTTTTTCATTAGTGATTCTAACTCTTCTTTTGCCTTCGAGTATTCTTTTGCAGTACGAAGTCTACCTAGAATATTATGAAGGGCTCCAACGTTAGGAGCAATTGACATCTCGTTGTCATTTAAGATGACGATCATTCTCGTTTTTTCATGACCAATATGATTTAATGCTTCTAATGCCATACCACCAGTAAGAGCACCATCACCAATGATTGGTACAATATAAGAATCTTCTTTCTTAAGATCTCTTGCTACTGCCATTCCCATTGCAGCAGATAATGAAGTAGAACTATGTCCAGTCTCCCACTCATCATGTTCACTCTCATTGCGTTTTGGAAATCCACTTAAACCTTTGTATTGACGTAACGTATCAAATTGATTGGCACGTCCTGTTAAGATTTTATGAACATATGTTTG
This sequence comes from Ureibacillus sp., assembly GCA_031178355.1. Lineage (GTDB taxonomy): Bacteria > Bacillota > Bacilli > Bacillales_A > Planococcaceae > Ureibacillus. Next base: position 185,803 of record JAPSJC010000001.1, on the reverse strand, counting down.
ATGACCAACATCCCAAATGAATTTGTCTTTAGGACTATTAAACGCTCTGTGTAAAGCGATTGTTAACTCCACAACACCGAGGTTTGGTCCGATATGGCCACCAGTAATAGAGCACTTTTTTATGAGAAAAGAGCGGATTTCACTCGCTAATTCTTCCAATTCGTTTTTATTTAATTTTTTTAAAAAGGATGGACTAGTAATATTATTTAAATCCATCTCTCACACACCTTTTCATCAAATTATTAATAATAGTAATTTTATTTTTCTTATTATATCAGTGTTCAAACATATTCAAAAGTAATACATTTATATTATTTGTTACGACGCACAATGTACTCTGAAAGTTCTTTTAAAATAGAAGTGTCAACTTGTAACTTATTTAAACATGATATTGCTATTTCGTAATGCTCATTCAACTTATTTTTTGCACCTTCCAGTGATAAAATTGCAGGATATGTGCTTTTATTACTTGCAACGTCCTTTCCTGCTGTTTTACCTAACTCTTCAGAAGTTGCTTCGATATCTAAGATGTCATCTTGTATTTGGAAAGCTAGCCCAATATGATGTGCGTATTCAACTAAATTTTTTCTTTCTTCTTCAGTTGCATTGGATAAAACCGCGCCAGATTCTATACTGAAACGTAAAAGTGCTCCAGTTTTGTTCAAATGAACGTTTTCAAGCTCTTCTAAACTTAATTGACGTGTTTCTCCATCAATATCAAGAACTTGTCCTCCTACCATACCTTCAGCTCCAGCAGCAACGCTTAAAAGGTTTATAAGTTCTATTTTAATGTCAGGAGTAATGTTTTTCATTCTTGCTAGTACACCAAAACTTAGTGTATTAAGTGCATCACCAGCAAGGGTAGCTAATGCTTCTCCGTATACTACATGGTTCGTTGGTTTCCCTCTTCGCAATTCATCGTTATCCATACTTGGTAAATCATCATGTATTAATGAATACGTATGAATCATTTCAACTGCAGCAGCCACTGTATAAGCCTCTTTTTGTTTATTATTAAACATTTGACTAACGGCTAAAACAAATAGTGGTCTAATCCTTTTACCTCCAGCTTTTAATGAATAAAGCATGGATTCTTTTAAGTGTTTTGGTGCAATGATTTTTTCAACTAATGAATACAATTCATCATCAATCATTAGCATTTGTTCGTCCATAAAGTTTTTTAATCGTTTCGTCATTTAACTTACCTCATTCACTAGTTGGTTCAAATGGTTGTTTTTCACCATTTTCATTTACTATTGATATTAATTGCTGTTCAGCATTTTGTAATTTCTCATGACAAAAATGAGATAGTTCCATCCCTTTTTTATATAAATCAATCGCTTCTTCTAGAGGAACCTCACCTTGTTCAAGCTTTTGAACAATCACTTCGAGTTCTGACATTGCTTCAGCAAAAGATTGTTGCTTCGTCATATTATTTGTTGCCTCCCGGATTTATTTGGGTATTAATTATTTTTGCTGTTGCCTCACCATCTTGAAATTTCACCTTAATTTCATCATTTTCCGTTAATTGTGAGACTGAATTAACTACTTTATCATCTTTGAATGTAACACTAAAGCCCTTATTCATAATGGTAAGTGGATTTAGAGCTTCTAATGTTCGTATGATTGACAGATAAGAGTCTTTTTTAATATTCAGCAAATTAATAGCAGATCTAGTTAATATATTCGTTGTGTGATTTAATTGCTTTCCATAGTAACGAATTGCATTTTTTGGAGAATACATTTTAATTGATCCATCTAGTCTCTGTAATTCATTTCTTTTTTTCATTACATAAACTTGGCTTGAACGTGATAAACGCATATCTAGAGTAATCATTTTTTCCGTAAACGGTCTATATAATCTCTCAGGAGTTGCCAGAGGATAAGAATTTTGAAGCTTTTTTAAACGATTCCGCTCTAACTTCAACTTTGATGTCATGATTTGATGCAAATAAGATTTACTTGTAAGAATTCGTTGATATAACTCTTGTTGATGTGGAACAGATAACTCAGCAGCTGCAGTTGGGGTTGGTGCCCGTAAATCTGCAACAAAATCCGCGATGGTTGTATCTGTCTCATGGCCAACAGCACTAATAATAGGGATTCTACTTTCAAAAATTGCACGAGCAACTATTTCTTCGTTAAATGCCCATAAATCTTCAATTGAACCCCCACCTCGTCCAACAATTAATACCTCACAAAATTGTTGTTCATTCGCTAGTCGAATATTTTTCACAATATTCGGTGCTGCTTGTGCACCTTGAACTAGTGTTGGGTATATGACAATTTCAGCTAATGGATATCTTCTTGTAATGGTTGTACAAATGTCACGAATGGCTGCACCTGTAGTTGCAGTTAAGACACCAATTGTTTTCGGGAACATAGGAACTTGCTGCTTAAAATTCGGGTTGAATAGTCCTTCTTTTTGCAACTTTTCTTTTAGTTGATTAAATGCAATAAATAGGCCCCCAACACCATCTGGTTCCATAGATTGAGCATATAATTGATAGTTACCGGAGGATTCGTATACGGATACATCGCCACGTATAAATACTTGCATACCTTCCTCTGGTCTAAACTTCAATTTACTTGCCTGGGTACGAAACATAGTAGCTGAAATGCGTGTTTCTTCATCTTTTAAAGTAAAATAGATATGACCGGATGTATGTATTTTTACATTCGAGAGTTCACCTTTTACATGGACATCACGTAAATGGGGATCTGCGTCGAACTTTCTTTTAATATATTTAGTTAAGGCCTTTACTGTTAAATAAGAAGACGTTGTCATATACGACGACTCCTTTTCTATATTTCTATTTTAAGTAACTGACGCCAAAATAAAAGCTGTTTCTCATCAGAAAAACAGCTTCTGTATATTCATTCTACATGTTTTACAATCATTTGTCCTGTTGTAAAGTATTTTCAGCTGATTGTACTGTGTTATAAAGTAACATCGTAATCGTCATTGGACCCACTCCACCTGGTACTGGAGTAATTTGTGATGCTACCGATTCCACACCTGCAAAATCGACATCACCAACTAACTTATTATTCTCATCACGATTTATTCCAACATCGATTACAACAGCACCTGGTTTGAGATGCTCTTTTGTAATGAAGTTAGGTCTTCCAACAGCAGCAATTAAAATATCAGCTTGTTTTGTAATAGATGGTAGATCAATTGTTTTAGAATGTGTATATGTAACTGTCGCATCTTTTTGTAATAATAATTGACCCATAGGCTTACCTACTATATGACTTCTACCTACTATTACAGCATGTTTACCAGCTATCTCAACACCAGAGTGCTCAAGTAGTTTCATAACACCAAATGGAGTACATGGTAGATATGTTTCTTGGCCAAGCATCATTTTACCTACACTAACAGGAGAAAAACCGTCTACATCCTTTTCTGGGGAAATAGTAGCGATCACATGATCTTCATTTATATGTTTAGGAAGTGGTAGTTGAACTAAAATTCCATGAATTTCTTGACGTTCATTTAATTGTTGTATGTGCTCTAATAATTCTGTTTCTGTCGTTTCTTCAGGTAGTTTAATGAGTTCAGAATAGATTCCAATTGCTTCACATGATTTTTGTTTATTTTTAACATATGTTTGTGAGGCTGGGTTATCCCCAACTAAAATTACAGCAAGACCGGCTGTAATACCTTGTTCTTTTAAGTTTACAACACGGTCTGCAATTGATTGTCGAATTTGTTGCCCTATTTCTATACCATTAATAATGCTTGCCATTAACATATTTCTCCTTCCAGTAAAAACCTAGTCTAAGAATTTTGATAGAACACCGTTGACAAATTTACTTGATTTTTCATCACCATATGTTTTACAAAGCTCAATTGCTTCGTTTAACACAACGCTTTTTGGTGTATCGTCCATGTACAATAGTTCATAAACTGCTATGCGCAGAACCGTTCTTTCAATTTTTGGTAGTCTGCTTAATGACCAGTTTTCTAATTTTTGCTCAAGCGCAGTATCTATTTCTTGTTTTTTTTCTGCTGTACCTCGAACTAGTGTTTCAAAGAATGTATCACTCTTTTCTTCTTCGAGAACATGTCCAATTGCTTCATCTAAAGTTAGCTCTGTATTATCTAACTGAAACAATACTTGCATTGCTTTACTACGCGCTTCATGTCGTTTCATGTATAAATCTCCTTCTTTAGTAACATTAAGACCTATAATAACATATTTTAGCTAATCATATACACGTTCAAACAAGTTTCAAAATTCTAAAAAAGGATTCATTGTAAAACGTAATTTTTTGAAAGCATTTTTGGTATTAAAGAATATTTTACTACTCAGTTTTGTTTCCAATAAAAAAGACTAAAATCCAAAATCTCGAGATTAGTCTTTTTTTAAATAGTTTCATTTAAAAACTTGTGCAGCATTAACCGCTTTTTTCCATCCTCCGTAAAGCATTGTGCGTTGCTCATCTTTCATTAACGGTTCGAACTTTCTTTCTAAATTCCAATGTTCAGCTATTGATTCTTTACTATCCCAGAAACCTACGGCAAGTCCAGCTAAGTATGCAGCACCTAAAGCTGTCGTTTCACTAATTGCTGATCTTTCGACTGGGACAGCTAGTATATCTGATTGAAATTGCATTAGGAAATTGTTTTTTACAGCTCCGCCATCAACTCTTAAAGATTTAAGAGTAAGGTTAGAGTCTGCTTCCATTGAGGTTAAAACATCTTTTGTTTGATACGCTAAAGATTCCACTGTTGCACGGATAAAATGTTCCTTTGACGTTCCACGTGTAAGTCCAAAAACTGCTCCCCGCACTTCGCTATCCCAATAAGGTGTGCCGAGACCTACAAATGCCGGAACGACATACACACCCTCTGTACTTTGAACCCTTTCTGCATAGTTCTCACTCTCCGCAGAGTTACGGAGCATTCTTAGACCATCACGTAACCACTGAATGGCAGAACCTGCAACAAAAATACTTCCCTCTAGCGCATAATGGACTTTCCCATCAATACCCCAAGCAATCGTTGTTAGTAAACCATGATTTGAACGAACTGCTTTTTCACCTGTATTCATTAACATAAAGCACCCTGTGCCATATGTATTTTTTACCATTCCCGACTCATAACAAGCTTGACCAAATAGCGCCGCCTGTTGGTCGCCTGCTATACCAGCAATTGGAACGCTGGTACCAAAAAAATGATTCTTGGATACATAACCATAGATTTCAGAGGACTGTTTAACCTCTGGTAACATTGAAGTAGGTACTCCTAAAATATTAAGTAGTTCTTCATCCCATTTTAGTTCATAGATGTTATACATAAGTGTTCTCGATGCATTTGAATAATCTGTAACATGTACATTTCCTTCAGTTAACTTCCAAATAATCCACGTATCAATAGTACCGAAAAGTAATTGTCCTTTTTCCGCTTTCTCACGGGCACCTTCCACATTGTCTAATATCCATTTCACCTTTGTTCCAGAAAAGTATGCATCAATCAATAAACCGGTTTTATCACGGAATAAATCTCCATAGCCTTTATCTAATAGTTCATTACAAATATCGGTTGTTTGTCTGGATTGCCAAACAATAGCATTATAAACTGGTTCCCCAGTTACTTTATCCCAAACAATGGTTGTCTCACGTTGATTTGTTATTCCAATACTAGCAATTTGATCTGGTTTTATATTTTTTTCCGATAATACAGAAGCAATTACAGATAATATAGAACTCCATATTTCTTTCGCATTATGTTCAACCCATCCAGATTTCGGAAAATATTGCTTAAATTCACGTTGTGCAATATGGAAAACATCTCCATTTCTATTAAAAAGGATTGCCCTAGAGCTTGTTGTACCTTGATCTAAAGAAAGTATATATTGTTCCAATTATAATCCCCCCAATTACATATAATTTTTGTTAATTAATATTTCAGTTTTCACAATAATATTCCTACTTTAATTGTAATGTTAATTAAGGAAATTTAAAACTTTTAGTAAATTTGTTGACATTGGTAAATATTTAATGTATATTTTAGTAACTAGTTAAAAATCTAAGTTATTAAAGAATTCACATGTTACAAAAAGTATCGGTGAACATTCGATGCTTTTTATAATGTGTGAATTTTTTTACAATGACTGGTCTTAACTATAATAAATTTTTTGGAGGTCTTTTAAATGACTCAAGGTACAGTAAAATGGTTTAACTCAGAAAAAGGTTTTGGATTTATCGAAGTTGAAGGTGGAAACGATGTATTCGTACACTTCTCTGCTATTCAAGGCGAAGGTTTCAAATCACTAGAAGAAGGTCAAAAAGTTGAATTCTCAGTTGAAGAAGGAAACCGTGGACCACAAGCTACTAACGTAGTTAAACTTTAATTCTTCGTTGAATGACAACATAGAAAGTTTAAAGCCGACTAGAGGTACCTACCTCATAGTCGGCTTTTTCAATTCACTATATAAAATCAGTTTTTGCTTTTACACACTATTTGAATATAAAAAACCCTACCTCTCTCCAAGGAAGGGTTAACCATCATAGAATATTAGACTATTCTTGTTCTTTCATTGCATCAAATTGTATTGCAGTGATATGAATATTCACTTCACTCGTATCAATTGAAGTCATATTAAATATCGCTTGTCTAATAGACGTTTGAATATCTTTCGCTACTTTTGGTATGGAGTAACCATACTTTACTGAACAATAAACATCAATAATGATGTCTCCATCATCTGATAAAGTAGCTTTTACACCTTTAGAGTGTACTTTTTTCCCAAATCGTTCCGCTACACCAGAAGCAAAGTTTCCACGTGTTGCTGCTACGCCTTCAATTTCAGTAGTTGCAATACCCGCGATTACTTCAATCACTTCAGGGGCTACTTCAATTTGACCAAGTTCTTCTTTACCAGAAGGAGTTGGTTGTACAAAAGTTTTTGTTACTTTGTCAGCCATCTTCTTCATCCTCTCTTTCTTCAGCGAAAACATACGTTTAACCACCGAACATTAACTTATTTAAGTATACAACATTTTATATGTTGTTGCTTGAAATAACACATAGTAAGAATTTTTCATATAAAAATGTGTAGACAAATGATCTACAACCATGTCTACACATTTTCATAACATTATTTTGTTACAGTATCTTTTTTAATATTTAAAATATCATTTTCCTCTAAGAGTTTCGTATTGAATTCTCCAGATTGGAATACTTCATTGTTCATAAGTGCTTCATGGAAAGGAATTGTTGTATGAATACCAGGTCCTTCTACAACAAATTCACTTAATGCACGGTTCATCTTAGCGATTGCTTCTTCACGAGTATCTGCATGAACGATTAACTTCGCCACCATTGAATCATAAAACGGCGGAATTGTATATCCAGCGTAAACAGCAGAATCAATACGAACGCCATAACCACCAGGAGTGATGTACGTATCCACTGTACCAGCAGATGGCATAAAGTTTTTATATGCATTTTCTGCATTAATACGACATTCAATTGCCCAACCATTAATTTTAATATCTTCTTGTACAAATGGTAACTTTTCTCCAGAAGCAATTTTTAATTGCTGTTGAACTAGATCTACACCAGTAACCATTTCAGTAACTGGATGTTCAACTTGAATACGTGTATTCATTTCCATAAAGTAGAACTTGTCCGCTTGATAATCGTAAATAAACTCAATTGTACCAGCACCTTCATAGTTACAAGCTTGAGCAGCTTTGACAGCAGCATCTCCCATTTCAGCACGACGTTCTTCACTTAGAGCAGGTGATGGAGCTTCCTCAACCAATTTTTGCATGCGGCGTTGTACAGTACAATCACGTTCACCTAAATGTATAACATTTCCATATGAATCAGCTAATACTTGGATTTCACAATGACGGAAATATTCAATGAATTTTTCTAGGTACACGCCTGGATTACCGAAAGCTGCCGCAGCTTCTTTTTGTGTAATTTCGATCCCTTTCACAAGATCTTCTTCAGTACGCGCAACACGAATACCCTTACCGCCACCACCGGCAGTTGCTTTAATAATGACAGGATATCCAATTTCAGCAGCCCACTTTTTACCAGTTTCAATATCCGGTACTATGCCTGTTCCAGGAACTAATGGCACTCCTGCTACTTCCATTGTGCTTCGTGCGACATCTTTGATACCCATAATTTTAATTGAGTCAGATGATGGACCTACGAATTTAATTCCCGCTTTTTCACACGCTTCCGCAAAATCAGCATTTTCAGCTAAAAATCCATAGCCGGGATGTATCCCATCTACACCTGTTTTTTCAGCAACACTTAACACTGCAGGAAAACTCAAATAAGAATCTTTTGATAACTTCGGACCAATACAATAGGCTTCATCTGCTAATTTTACATGTAGTGCATCTTTGTCTGCTTCTGAATAAACAGCAACACTTTGTATACCTAGTTCTTTACATGCACGAATTATACGTACTGCAATTTCCCCACGGTTAGCTATCAATACTTTTTTCAACAATTTGGTCACCCCTTACTCAGGTCTCACTAAAAATAATGGTTGACCATATTCAACTAATTGGCCATCTTTAACTAATATTTCAACAATTTCACCTTTAATTTCAGCTTCAATTTCGTTAAATAGTTTCATCGCTTCCACGATACAAACAATCGACTCATCAGAAACTTTGTCTCCAACTTTTACATAAGCTGGTGCATCTGGTGATGGAGCTTGATAAAACGTTCCTACCATTGGTGATGTGATTTTATGTAATAACGCATCATTAGTAGTAGTTGATTTTGGTGCTTCTTCAGTTGTAGCAACTTGTACGGGTTGCAGAGCAGGTTGTGCTACTGGCTGTTCTACTACTGCTTGATGTACTACAGGAGCTACTTCTTCTTTCTTTGGTAATACTACTTCTGTAACACCACTATTAGATTTTTTTAATTTTATCTTCGCGCCGTCATTTTCATAAACGAATTCTTCAATTGATGATGCATCAACTAATTTAATAATCTCGCGTAGTTCTTGTACTTTAAACACGGATAACACCCCTCTTGTAAAATAACTTCATATTCTATTTTATAGTTTTTCAATGGAATTTGAAACATATAATTTATTTTTTGTTTAATTAATGTAAAAACAGTGCTTACCGGTTGACACGTAGCACTGTTTTTCTCTATTAACTTTGTGAATATTTATATTAATAATAATTTGATTGAGCTGCTACAGAAACATTACTGATATCTTCAACTTCTTTCCTAACCATAAATGCAATTTCATTAGCTTGTTGAGTTGATAACTCAGCATCTGTTAACACTTTAACTTGTACTTTATCTGCATCTACTTGTACAAATGCATCAGAGTAGCCAAGTGATTTTATTAACATTTCTAACATTGCTTCTGAAGATTCTTGTTTAATTAATTCATTCATATCATTGAATGCAGCATTTTTCTCTTCGCTAGTTGCTTCATTTGATGCAATTTTATTTGTTAATTGAGTTCTTAATTGACTACGTTCGTTACTTAGTTCCATTCTTAATTCGTCGAATAGATAGCTTTCTGTAGAAGTCGACGTATTTGTAATTTGGTCCAAACCAGTTAAAGTTGTTTCTTCTAGCGGATCGTCCGTGAAAACTGTTGAGAAGTTATTCACATCGCGATTCCCTTCAAATAGATAGTACACTGAAATGACAGCTGCTAAGCTAAATAAAGTTAGTAGCCATACTGTTCGTCTTTTTACTTTCATTCTACATCTCCTTTTCTCTCCATAGGTACAATCATGATTCTGTGCGTAGGTAATTGCATTACTCTACTAATAGTTTCCAAAAGTTGGTTTTTAATGGCTGGGTCAGAAGCCCCTTCCGATACGATGAGCATACCTGATACAGTTTTTTCACCTTTACCCGATGAAAAATAATCATCTAGCAAACTAGTTTCAACTGGTACGTTTTCATCGTAATGCAAATACACCTTTACTTGTCCAACGCCTCTAATTTGCTTTAAAGTTTGCTCGAGTTTCCCCTCGGCAGTGGTCGTATCATTCTGCTCGCTTACTGGATCATTAAACGTTAGAGAAATGTACGCAATGAACGCAATTAGGGCTATTGGAATAAGTATTAAATTAGTCTTTGTCCATTTTTTCTCCACTTCACGTCCCCTTTGCGGCCCCCTTTCTGTAACGTTTCAACACATTGTATGATGTGTGTAGCTCGTCTATGCTTTATAGTTTTAGGAATTCTAACAATGTTGTTAAAAAAATTATTAAGGTTGCTAGTTTTATATAAATAATTAAATCTTTTTCTTCTGCTAGTAGTAGTAGACATTTGCCAATTAAAATTATTGCAACTAGTTTCATCAAAACGTTTTACCCACCCCTAGTTGAGTCATAACCATTAAAATTAGCCAAATGAATACAAATGCAATGCCTAGAAGAAAGGCAACAGCACATAGTACTAAAAGAGATTTCCCAACATCATCCACCAATCCACTAACCGTGCTACTTGTAAAAGGTTCAATAATAGCTGCTAATAATTTAAATGTCATAGCATGGATTAATAGTTTTCCTGCAGGATAAAAGGCAGCGAACCAAAATGCAGTCATCGCACTCAACCCCGCCACTGTCGTAGCAGTAGATTGATACTTATGAAAGATAGAGAAACCTTGTACAATCAAAGACCCTATTATGGGAATAGTCTGCTCTATCACTTTTTTCACCGGATCAGCAATCGCTTTATCTATTGTAAAAAAGGCAACTCCTGTGAAAGATAATACTGTTACAATAGCTAATACAGTTGCAGTAATTATTGTCATCACAGATCCTCTAATTAAATCAGAGGCTTTTCCGAATGACATCTCTCCGATAAATCTTGTACAAAAATCAAATATTAAGGCAATTGATACTGCAGGAATTAATATCCTCTCACATAACAATATAAGTAATTCAAATATGAAGAAGATGATTGGACTCCATGCAATAAATGAAAAAACAGAATTTAAGATAACTAGTAATGACATAATAATTGGATATAATGCCAGGAAGAAATTTGAAAAAATCCCCGCCAATTGTGACATTAATGAAAATGCATCCATGACAGTTTGTCCCAATGTTAAAACGAGTACTACTATAAATAACGTATCACTCCACTTTTTAAACTTTGGAACATAAGCTTCAATTGCTAAGAAAATAACCGTATACGTAATAATTAAAAAGATTGATTGACCAGCAATCTTCAGTGGATCCCAAAAAACATTTAGTATTTCATTCATTGTTTAAGCTCCTTACTGAAGCTTTTCTAATATTGAGGAAAATTTTGATAATACATTGGCAAATTCACCTATCCAATAAGTCAGAAGTACTATTCTAACAGCGATCATAACTAGTTCTCCAATTGAATCATATTCCTGTTCTTCAAAAATTGAATGTAGGAGTAACCCAATTTGATAAAACAGAGCTGAATACACAAGTTGAGCAACATATGGTACCGAATGTACATAAGACAGGAGCTTTTCTAAAAAGGGAATTACAAGCATCGACAAAAGGAAATGTAGTAGTATGAAGAAAACTACGATTGCTATTAAAGTGTGTAATTTGCTAAATGAGTCTTTGATCAATAATAAGATTAATAGTATTATTACGGCGTAAAAAATAAATATCATATGTTACCTAATTTAAATTCAGCCATTGGAAGAATGTTAAGATATCCCCAAAGAAAAGCCGTAAAAATCGTATTAGTTCTGCGGTTATATACAGATAAGCTATAAAATATAAGAAGAATGAAAATTCCTTTTTGCCGATTTGCTCGAAGAAGACATGAAGTAAAGCTATGATCAACCCTACCCCAGCTACTCGCAAAACGTCCTGTAATTCCATAACGACGCCTCCTTGTGTAACGCAGTATATGAGCTTGTATCACTAAATAGACCAGCTATACACAAAAAAGTGGACAATCTTTCTCGTCTTATAACTTAGTTTTAGTGAAACAAATAAAATAATTTCATCAAGTAAATTATATTGATCAATACAAAAAAAAAATGACTCAAATTAAATAAAAAATTTGAGTCATTTTTTTGAATCATACTTTTATGAGTTAAATTGGATTGGTTAGTTTCATCTTCTAATTTTATAGTTTAATTTAATTTAAAAGAACTTTTTTAATCTCTTATTTTGGGGATTAGATAAAAAAAACCAGAAGAATAGTTTCTTCTGGGATTTTTATATATTAAGCACGTGATACGTATGAACCATCAGTTGTATTGATTACTAATTTGTCGCCTTCGTTAACAAAGAATGGAACGTTTACTACTAAACCAGTTTCTAATGTTGCTGGTTTAGATCCACCTGTAGCAGTATCACCTTTGATACCTGGTTCTGTTTCTTTAACTTCTAATACAACAGTGTTCGGTAATTCAATACCTAATAATTCACCTTGGTAACTTTGAATATGAACTTCCATGTTTTCAAGAAGATACAATAACTCGTCTTCCATTTGATTACTTGCAAGTTCTGTTTGCTCATATGACTCCATATCCATAAATACGTGAGCGTCTCCTTGAGCATATAAATATTGCATTTTACGGTTGTCAACCATTGCTTTTTCAACTTTTTCACCAGCTCGGAACGTTTTCTCAGTAACGTTACCATTACGTAAATTACGTAATTTTGAACGCACGAATGCTGCACCTTTCCCTGGTTTAACGTGTTGGAAATCTAATACACGATATAAGTTACCGTCTACAATAATTGTTAGACCAGTACGGAAATCGTTTACTGAAATCATGTTGAATATTCCTCCATTTATAAGATAATTAGTTCTTTTTTCGAATGAGTTAGTACTTCATTACCTGTTTCTGTAATTAGTATATCGTCTTCAATTCTTACGCCACCAATACCAGGCAAGTATGCTCCAGGTTCAATTGTTACAACCATATTTGGTTCTAGTACTGTGTCTGAGCGGAATGATAGTGCTGGTCCTTCATGAACTTCTAATCCAATTCCGTGACCAGTTGAATGTCCAAATGCTTCGTCTAAACCTTTTGATTTTAAATAATTACGTGCGACAGCATCTGCTTCAATACCAGTCATATTTGGTCCAACTTTTTCTAAAGCAAGTAACTGGGATTCTAACACCGCTTGATAAATATCGATTAATTGTTGAGAAGGATTTCCTACAGCAATTGTACGAGTTATATCTGACACATAGCCATTATAGTATGCACCAAAATCAAGTGTTACAAAGTCACCCTTTTCTATTACTTTATCTGTCGCTACTCCATGTGGTAGAGCACTACGCAATCCACTAGCAACAATGATATCAAAAGATGAAGATGTAGCTCCTTGTTTTCTCATGAAAAATTCTAATTCATTCGATACCTCAAGCTCAGTCAAACCTGGCTTGATGAATTTTAAAATATGTGTAAATGCGTTGTCCGCAATTTCACATGCAACCTTAATAATATTAATCTCTTCATTTGTCTTAATCAAGCGAATTTTTTCGATTAAACCAGAAAGAGGGATTAAATCTGCTTTAATTTTTGTTTGATATTGTTCAAATAATCCATAAGTTACTGCATCTTTTTCAAATCCTAATGATTTTATGCCCATTTCTGCTACTTGATTTGATATCTCATCTACAATTAACTTTTCATGTTTGACAATACGAAAATCTTGAATTTGTTTTTTAGCTTGTTCAGTATATCTGAAGTCAGTAATAAATACGGCATCATTTTGTGATACAATTGCTACACCAGACGTACCAGTAAAACCTGTAATATATCGACGACTGAATTCATTAGTAATCAGTAACGCATCCACATTTTGATCAACTAAAGCTTTTCGTAATTTAGTTAACTTTGTCATTCAAAATTCCCCCTATTTTTTCTCTAAAAATTTCCTAAGAGCTAACTCATATCCGTATGTCCCCAACCCACTAATCTGACCAACACATTCTGCAGCTAATAAAGATGTGTGACGGAAAGATTCTCGTTTATGTATATTGGATATGTGTACTTCAATTACAGGTACTTGAATACCTGCGATTGCATCACGAAGCGCAATACTTGTATGAGTATATGCTCCTGGGTTAAACACAATCCCATCGATACCTGTATCTTCTGCTTCGTGAATCCAATCGATTAGTATACCTTCATGGTTAGATTGTCTGAAATCAAGCGTGGCATTAAATTCATAAGATAGTTTTAATAAATTATCTTTTACATCTTCTAAAGTTTCTCTCCCATATATCTCAGGCTCTCTTTTACCTAATCTATTAAGATTTGGTCCATTTAACACTAAGATTTTCATCTCATTTCCCCCAATAAATCCATAATTTACTATTTTATTTTATCACAGTGTCTTTATACGGCAACTCATTTTCTTTTTCATGTAGATTTGCACGATAATGGAAATTCGCAGTTTCAAAGACAAATCTAGCTGTAACAATTACCGTTATAATAAATGGTAAAGATAACTTCGTGAAAGAATTTAATTCAGCTGGTAATTCGTAAATAAACCATTCGATAATTAATGCAATAACGCCCCCGATCACAAGCGATGTAATAAACGCCGGGACTAAAGCTACATACTGCATTACTAAAAAGAAAATAATGATAATGATAAAGAGAACAAACGCTAAAAACAGCCATTGAATTAGGCCATGACTGTTAGGTAGAATATTGAATCTTTCCGTGTAATCCAGGGGGTTCCATTGGATAAATTTGAAGAAAGATAATGTACTTAAAGACAAAGTTAGAAATAAAGCTGCTGCAATACTTGTATAAATTGCTACTCTGAACATTGAAACACCTCATTTTTTCTTTTAGTTTCCCCAAATTGCTAAATTCGTATGCTCAAAACGTAGTGCTTTTTATGAAAATTTAGTACAATGGAAAAGTACTATTTTTAGATTCTGATAGAGAGTGGTGTACATATTGGGTAATAAAGCACCTGTTTATGGAGGACAAGCACTGCTAGAAGGTGTTATGTTCGGTGGAAAAGATCATACCGTTACAGCTATACGACGTAATGATGACTCAATCGAGTATTATTATGCAAAAAAAGAAAAAAAACCTATACTCCAAAAATTAAAAAAAATCCCCGTTTTAAGAGGGAATGTTGCACTAATTGAATCGGCAGCAATCGGTGCTCGTCATATGCAATTCTCTGGGGACCGATATGATGTAGATCCAGGTGAAGAAGAGAATAGCCAAGAAATGTCTAAGTTGCAAATGATTTTAGGCGTTGCAGTTGTAGGTGTACTATCCTTCTTATTTGGTAAATTTGTATTTACATTAGTTCCTGTTTTTATCGCGGAATTATTTAAAACTTGGATTCCTGACAAGACAGGTCAAATATTGCTAGAAACAGGCATTAAACTAACTTTACTTTTTGTTTATCTATATTTCATTTCACTGATGCCTATGATAAAGCGTGTTTTCCAATATCATGGAGCAGAACATAAAGTAATTAATTGTCACGAAAACGGTTTAGATTTAACAGTTGAAAACGTCCAAAAACAATCACGTCTACACTATCGCTGTGGTTCAAGTTTCATCTTGTTTACAGTTATCGTAGGAATGTTTGTGTACTTCTTATTCCCAACTGACCCATTATGGTTACGTTTGATTATCCGCATTTTATTAATTCCTGTTGTAATCGGAATATCGTTTGAAGTGTTACAAGGAACAAACGCTTTAAGGGAAATTCCTGTCCTAAAATATTTAGGTTATCCAGGTTTATGGTTACAATTATTAACTACGAAAGAGCCAAAAGATGATATGGTCGAAGTATCGATAGCATCTTTCAAAAAACTACATGAAGTTGAAAAAAATCCTGAGATTGCTAAAGAACTGCATCACGATTAATTTTACGAGAGTTTGGTATATATCAAACTCTCTTTTTTTATGGAATAAACACCAATTTTTGGGCGATAGAAAAGGCAAAATCCAACGGAATGGATTTTGCCTTTTTCTTACTTTATAACCCACATTTCAGTTGAGCTCCACAGCTCGTACAAGTGTTACAGCCACCTAATTCTTCAACAGTACCTTGACGACATACTGGACAAGTATTCCCTACTTCTGAACCAATTGTGACATTAGTCGTTTGAAGTGGTGCAATCGTGTCGACTAATACTACCGGTTGCTTTTCTTTAATTACTTCTACTTTAAGCTCATCAAATGTTAATTGTTCATCATGTGATGATTCAGCTTTTAGCGTTAGTACTTGTGAATCACGGCTACCATCAACATAAACCGTACCACCTTTTGCTCCACCATTATACAAACGCTCATAAACTTTTTGTACTTGTTCTACAGTGTAGCCTTTCGGTGCATTAACTGTTTTAGAAATTGAAGAGTCAACCCAACGCTGGATGATACACTGAACATCAGCATGAGCTTCAGGAGTTAACTCCATAGATGAAATGAACCAATGCGGTAGGTTGTTTTCATCAGCTGCAGGATGAGTTTCTAAATATTCTTGAACAATCTCTGCTTTCACTTCGATAAACTTCCCTAAACGACCTGAACGGTAATATACGAAGGAGAAGTATGGTTCAAGTCCCGTTGCAACTCCAACCATCGTCCCAGTTGACCCAGTAGGTGCAACTGTAAGTAAGTGGGAATTTCTAATTCCATTTTCTAATACGCCTTGTCTAACATGCTCAGGCATTTTACTCATAAACCCTGTATTGATGAAAGCTTGTCGCAAACGATTTGTTTCATCTTCGGTTTGCCCTTGTAAGAACGGGAAACTACCTCGTTCTTTACCTAATTCTATTGATGTTTCATATGCTGTAACAGCAATTGTTTCAAAAATTTTATCAACGAGCTCGTTACCTTCCACAGAACCATATTCTTTTTCACAATAGATTAGTAAGTCAGCCAGACCCATAACTCCAAGTCCAACGCGTCGCTCGCCTAGAGCTTGGTTACGGTTCTCCTCTAAGAAATATGGTGTTGCATCAATAACGTTGTCCTGCATACGTACCCCTGTGCGTACAGTTTCTTTTAACGCTTCAAAATCAATTGTTTTTTGATCTTTGATAGCAAACTGCGCTAAATTAACAGCAGCTAAGTTACACACTGAGTATGGTGCAAGTGGTTGTTCACCGCACGGATTAGTAGCTACCACACTTTGGCCATACGCTTTGGCATTTGTCATATCATTGGCATTGTCGATAAAGAAGATGCCTGGTTCTGCAGCATAGGTTGCACAAACGTTAATTAGGTTCCAAAGCTCTCGTGCACGAATTTTACGATATGAGCGCACACTATAGCCTAGTTTTTCCCATTCACGTACGTCCCCAACTTCATGCCATTTTTCATTATAAATAGCCATCTCTTCAGGTGTGTAGTTGGCAACATCGGGGAAACGAAGTTCGTATTCTTCGTCATTTTCAACTGCAGTCATAAACTCCTTCGTTAATGTAACAGAAATATTAGCACCTGTTAAAAATTCAGGATTATGCACGCTATATGTTCCACCGTCACGAAGCTTTTGTTCTGCGTCTTTAATAATTACTTCGTTAAAACCACCAAGTCCAGGGAAATTTTTATAGTTAACAATACCTTGGTACATCGCCTCTTCTTGAGCTGTAAGAGGTTTGAATTTTAATTTTTCTTGTGCAAGACGAGAAATTAACTCATCGTTCGTATTTTCGATTAAGAAGCGAAGGATACGTGGATTTTGCATTTTTGATATAATAAATTCCACGATATCCGGGTGCCAATCTGCTAGCATGATCATTTGAGCTCCGCGTCTACTTCCACCTTGCTCTACAAGATGTGTCAATTTAGCAATGTCATCAAGCCATGAGACAGAGCCGCTTGATTTACCATTCACTCCGCGTGCTAATGTATTTCGTGGTCGTAATGTTGAACCATTCGTACCAACTCCACCACCACGACTCATAATTTCCATTACCTGTTTACGGTGGTCACTAATACCTTCACGGCTATCCGGTACAAAAGGCATCACGTAACAGTTAAAGAACGTAACATCTGTTTGTGAACCCGCTCCATATAACACTCGTCCTGCAGGGATAAATTTTAATGATATTAGCTGTTCATAAAATTTATGAAACCATTTTTCACGGTCTTCTTCCGTTTTCTCGACCGCTGCTAAACCACTTGCATTCCGTTTTGCAATTTGTTCGTAGAAAACTTCAAGAGGTTTTTCAACTACATCAACAGATCGAACAATGACGCCAGTTTCTTGTTCTATTTGAGTATCTAAAACATGGCGGTATTCTTCCTCAATCAAAATTGTAGCTTTTTTATTTGTTAAATCAATTGATTGAATATACCCTAACCCACGTGCTGGAAACTTGGGATCTTCTTTTATTGTTAAAACAACAAAATCACCAGGTTTTAATGTTTTCTTTTCTGTATCTTTAAATGAATAACGGTCAATCATGACCAATCTTGATACACCTTTGTGTGTTATATGCATCTCTGGTGTAATCGGATGTACTTGAGGAAATTCTTCTATGTCTTTGTTTAGTTGATCTATGAGGATGGTTGCTACTTTCGCATTTGACAATACCATCTGCCAGCCTCCCTTTTCTATGTTCTATAAATCTAGTACACTATCTTCACTTTATAACACACAATATATTGTGTGCAAGTAATTAGAACCAATACTAGATGTTGTTAGATTTCACACCTAGAAAAGATTACCCCATAATATTTCTCATTGCAAGGGGTTGATTTTTTCGAAAATATTACAAAACCTAGAAAGTATTAGGATTGGAAACTATTAAAAAAAATTTGTGAATTTCCCTACCGATTAATAACCTATTATTTTTTAAAATTCCATTCATCTGTTAGATATTTATTTTTTTCAAGTTCATTTACATAATGTTTCTGTTCATCAGTTAATTCATATTCAATTAATTCTATATTTAGCGCATCTTCGAAGCCCTTTCTAAAAGCTTTAACACAATCAGAAATTGTAATTTCACGGTCTGTGAGTCGATTAATTGCAACTGCTTTTTCAGGTAGCTTTATCCGCATTTTTTCTTTTGCCTCAGCAGACGAAAATTTAAAAACTGAGAGTAATTTATCTTCATCTAAATCAAGTAATATCGCACCGTGCTGTAATATGACACCTTTCTGCCTTGTTTGAGCACTTCCTGCTACCTTTTTACCTTCGACAACCAGTTCATACCAACTAGGTGCATCAAAACATACAGCACTTTTCGGCTTCTTTAAATCCAGTATTTTTTCTTCACTATCAGGAATACTAAAGTAAGCGTTTAGACCTAAATTTTGAAAACCTAATAATAAACCTTCACTTAACACACGATATGCTTCCGTAACTGTAGGGGGCATATCAGGATATTCTTCAGTAACAATAATACTGTAAGTAAGCTCACTATCATGTAATACTGCTCGTCCTCCAGTTGGGCGACGAACAAATCCAATATTTTGTTCTTTTATTGCATCAAAATTAATATCCTTCTTTGTACTTTGAAAATAGCCAATTGATAGTGTTGCTGGATTCCACTCATAGAATCGAATAACTGGGGGAATCTCACCTTTACTATGAAATTCTAATAATGCTTCATCTAAAGCCATATTATAGGATGGGCGACACGGGCCAGAATTAATAAAATACCATTTCGTTTTCATTTCTTCATCTCCTCACAATGTATATCATTTTATCAAACTAATTGGACTATCGCCACTTTGTCTTTTATAATAGAATATGTAGAATGAAAGGGGAAATATTGTAGTGGAAGTACTTTATACTATTGGGATTATACTTATTTTAATCATCGTTTATGTAGTAGTGAACACGTTAAGGTTAAAAAAGGCCGTAACGAATTTAACACAAGACCAATTTATACAAGGGTATCGTAAAGCACAATTAATTGACGTACGCGAGACGAAAGAATTTGATTCTGGCCACATTCTAGGTGCTAGAAATATCCCTTCAACACAATTACGTCAACGATACAAAGAAATCCGTCCTGATTTACCAGTATACTTATACTGTCAAAATTCAGGTCGTAGTGCACGTGCAGCACTTTTACTTAAGAAAAAAGGATACAATCAAATTTACCAACTTCAAGGTGGTTTCAAAACTTGGACTGGCAAAGTAAAAACTAAAGCGTAATAAATGATTATTTGCTTTTGTTTCATTAGTTGGCCCCACTCAGTTGTGCCGTACATAGGTTAACTTTTTCTTTTTACATGCACATGATTGGTATGCTAACTAAATTCACATTATATTCGTAAATAAAAAATCACTAAGAATAAAAAAATTATTCTTAGTGATTTTTAGTATACAAATATTGCGAAAACTTTATATATAATAGAAGGAACTCAAAATTTATTTAGTGACATTGAATAGTTAACCCATAAATTATTTAATCTCTATTCGATAAATATAGTTAATTATTTTTTTATTAACAAGATCCACGAGAGTCTGCTCGGGATCTTGTTTTTAATACTCTATGCTTTTTGATAACGAAGTACAGGCGTTCTAGCAGCACGCGTCTCATCTAAACGACTAACAACAGTTGTATGGGGTGCTTCTTGAACGATTGTTGGATTTTCTTCTGTTTCTTTAGCAATTTGAATCATTGCATCACAGAATGCATCTAACGTTTCTTTAGATTCTGTCTCTGTTGGCTCAATCATCATTCCCTCTTCAACATTTAGCGGGAAGTATATTGTTGGTGGATGGTACCCGAAATCTAGTAAACGTTTAGCTATATCTAATGTACGTACTCCTAATTTCTTTTGACGACGTCCAGATAATACAAATTCATGCTTACAATGACGATTGTATGGCAGATCAAAGTAAGGCTCTAATCGACGCATCATGTAGTTTGCGTTTAATACAGCATATTCAGTTACATCTTTTAACCCTTCTGGGCCCATAGTTCGAATATAAGTATAAGCACGAACATTAATACCAAAGTTTCCATAAAAAGGTTTAACACGCCCAATAGATTCTGGTCGATCATAATCAAAATGGAATGTACCGTCTTCTTGCTTCACTAGTACTGGCTTTGGTAAGAATGGAATTAAATCAGCCTTAACCCCTACAGGACCTGAACCAGGACCACCACCACCGTGAGGACCAGTAAATGTTTTGTGTAAGTTTAAGTGAACACAGTCAAAGCCCATGTCTCCAGGACGCGCTTTAGACATAACAGCGTTTAAGTTTGCACCATCATAGTACACTTTGCCACCAACACTATGAATAATGTCAGCCATTTCAATAATATTTTCTTCAAATAACCCTAATGTATTAGGATTTGTAAGCATAAGTGCCGCAGTATCTTCTCCGACTACTCGGCGTAAATCATCAAGATCTACTAAACCATCTTCATTTGATTTGACGGTAATAGTTTCAAAACCAGCAACAGTAGCTGAAGCAGGGTTTGTTCCATGAGCAGAGTCAGGGACAATTACTTTATTACGATGACCTTCTCCATTCGCCTCATGGAAAGCACGAATCATCATAAGTGCAGTCCATTCACCATGAGCACCAGCAGCTGGTTGTAATGTTACTTCATCCATTCCAGTAATCTCAACAAGAGATGTTTGTAAATTATAAAGTAGCTCCATAGCTCCCTGTACTGTTGATTCATCTTGTAACGGGTGAATATTTGCAAATCCTGAAATGCGGGCAACATTTTCATTAATTTTCGGATTATATTTCATTGTACAAGAACCTAAAGGGTAGAATCCTGAATCTACTCCGTGATTACGACGAGATAATGCAGTATAATGACGCATTATATCTAACTCAGAAACTTCAGGCAGTTCAGCAGCTTCCTCGCGAATATATCCTTCTGGTAAGAGCTCAGTTAAGTCAAAATCCTGTACATCTAATTCAGGTAAACTGTAGCCTACTCGACCTTCTTTTGTTAATTCAAATATTAATGATTGGTTCTCGTTATGCATTGTAAGCCCCCATTTCTGCAACTAATGCTTCGATTTCCTCTTTCGTACGCAATTCAGTAACTGCGATCAACACATGATTTTCTAATTCGGGATAGAGACGACCTAAATCAAAACCACCGATGATACCTTTTTGTAATAAAATTTTATTTATTTCTTGGACAGGTTTATTGGTTTTCACAACAATTTCGTTAAAATGAGCTCCTTGGAAAGGTACCTCAAACCCTGCAGCCTCAAATGCATTCTTTGCAAATCGAGTTTTAACTATATTTTGTTTTGCCATTTCTTGTATTCCTTGTTTTCCTAATGCTGTCATAGCAACAGATGATGCAAGAGCAAGTAATGCTTGGTTTGAACAAATATTAGAAGTCGCTTTTTCACGACGAATATGTTGTTCACGTGCTTGCAATGTTAATACGTATCCTCGGAGCCCATTTTGGTCCAACGTTTCACCGACTAAACGGCCTGGGACTTTACGCATTAACTGTTTTGTTGTTGCGAAATAACCACAGTATGGTCCACCAAAGCTCTCTGGTATACCAAATGGTTGAGCATCACCTACTGTAATATCCGCACCTAGCTTTCCTGGCGGTGTTAATACTCCTAAAGCAAGAGGATTAGATGATACAACGTATAAACTTTTTGCTTCGTGTGTTAGCTTACCAATTGTTTTAATATCTTCAATTTGACCGAAGAAGTTTGGATACTGAACCATAACTGCTGCTGTATCACTATCTAGTAACCCTTTTAACGCTTCAATATCTGTAACACCATTTTTAGCTGGAACTAGTACGATTTCAATCGATTGCCCTTTTGCATAAGTAGTAACAACTTCACGGTATTCAGGATGAACCGATTCAGAAACTAGTAACTTTTTACGTTTTGTATGAGCAGCAGCTAACATCCCAGCTTCAGCTAGTGATGTTCCACCATCATACATAGAAGAGTTTGCTAAATCCATACCAGTAAGTTCAGCGATCATTGTTTGGAATTCAAAAATGGCTTGTAGCTCACCTTGGGAAATTTCAGGTTGATATGGTGTATAAGCAGTATAAAATTCAGAACGAGAAATAACATGGTCTACAATTACAGGCTTATAGTGATTGTAAATACCCGCACCTAAGAAAGAAACATTAGAATCTGTATCATTATTTTTAGAAGCTAATTGTTTAAGTTCTTTTAATAAAGAGGATTCCGATTTCGCCTTTGGAATATTTAATAAGCCTTTGAAACGAACTTTTTCAGGAATATCTGAAAATAATTCATCAATACTATTTACACCAATTGTCTCTAACATTTCTTTTTTATCAGTTTCCGTCATAGGAAGATAACGATGTGTCATGTTTTTTAATTCCCTCTTTTCTTTTATTTTGCACGCTTATAAAAAGGTGTTGCTACAGTTTTTGCTTTTAACTTCTTATTACGAATTTCAATTTCCACTTCCGTGTTAAGTTCTGTGAATTTTGCGTCAATTAATGCTAGACCAACATTTCGTTTTGTAGAAGGTAATTGAGTACCAGTTGTAACCTCTCCAATTTCAATTCCGTCTTTAAAAACTTTATAGCCATGGCGAGGAATTCCTTTATCAATCATTTCAACTCCAACGATTTTACGTGGTAAACCATTTTCCTTTTGTACCTTTAATGCCTCTTTACCAATAAACTCGCATTCTTTTTGCAGTTTCACCGCAAAACCCATTCCTGCCTCAAAAGGTGAAATATCACGTGATAATTCTTGACCATAAAGTGGAAGACCCGCTTCAAAACGTAGCGTGTCACGAGCTCCTAATCCAGCAGGAACAACACCTTTCTCTTTTCCTAACTCTAAAATTCTAGTCCACAAGTCTATTATGCTTGAAGGCTCACCATAGATTTCAAAACCATCTTCACCTGTATATCCGGTACGAGATACTAATACTTGGTGACCACCAATAGTGATATCATCAATAAATTTAAAAGACTTTAATTCTGATAGATTAACGTCAGTAAATAGTTGTAAAACTTCCTCAGAAAGGGGGCCTTGAAGCGCAATTTGGGCATACTCGTCTGACTTATTAGTGACAATTACATCACCTTCTACATGTTTTTTCATCCATTCGAAATCTTTTTCAATATTGGCAGCATTAACACATAATAAATAACGATTTTCTTGAAGGAAATATACCAATAGGTCATCAACAACTCCACCATTTTCATAACACATAACATTATATTGAGCGCCACCTACCTGAATTTTCGATATGTCATTAGACAATATCTTTTGTAAGTAACTTAGTGCATCTTTGCCTTCTACAAAAATTTCACCCATATGTGATACATCAAATAGGCCAGCACGATTTCTCACAGCATCGTGTTCTTCTTTAATCGATGTAAACTGGACTGGTAAATCCCAGCCACCAAAGTCAATTGTTTTTCCACCATATTTTGAGTATTCGCCGTATAATGGTGTTTGTCTTAAATTGGCTTCCATAATATCGCCCCTTTTTGATTAGTAACTTTCCAATTTCGCCTGCAATAGCCATTTTACAAGTAGATCATTTTGTTACTGAATTTCTAATATAGATATGTTTTTTCACTAAAAAAGGACAGACGAATCCCTTCATTTACTGAAGGAATTCTCTGTCCTTGCACCTGAAAGTTACACCTAAAAATAAGTCCATTTAGGCTTTCCCCTTTGGTGGCTGTTCGTTTTAACCTTTAATTTGTTTTGTTATTAAAATTAAAGAAATTAACAGCGCTCTCCAGAGACGCGTCCTGTACGAGTCTTTTTGCCTGAGAGATTCATAGATTTCTCTACTTGCTCCTTCGGCGACGATTTATTCCTAAGGCGAATCTGTTGTAGAAAAATGCATTGTAATTCACACGTTTTCCGATTCGCCAGGGTTCACGTTCTCTCCCCGTACACTCATCCGCAAACTATTCAACATTCAATGTTCAAAACACCATTTATAGCCTATATCCTAACATTGAATATGTTTGGAAGGCAATCTTTTTTTAAAATTAGTTAAAAAACCGAACATTATTTAATTTTAAATACATTTCATTCGCCTTTAAGACGATTCACTTGAAAGGCGATGTATTCGACTATCTGCCTAATACTTCTCGTTTCTGTTAATACTCTTATATGCCCTGCAGCACGATAATATTTTCTCCTATTATAAAACAATTGTTCCAATTCAACTTTCGTCGACTTTTGTACAATTGGCCGATTTTTGTCATTTTTTATTCTTTTATAAATAGCTTCAAAATCAGCATCCAGAAAAAATACTAAACCTGTTTTTCGCATAATTTTTCGATTTTCTTCATTCATTGCTACACCGCCACCTGTTGAGATAATACAGGCTTCGTTGCGAAAATTTTGCAAAAATTCAGTTTCCAATTTCCGAAAATATTCTTCGCCATATTTTTCAAATATTTCTGGAATTGTCATACCTTGTTGTCTAACAATTTCACGATCCATATCGTAATAAGGGATTTTTAGCGTGTAACTTAATCTGCGTCCAATTACACTTTTCCCACTTCCCATAAAACCGACTAAATAAATTTTCCGCATGTTCCACCTACTTCACTACAAAAGACTTAATTGTTAATTTTTTCTGCTAGTAGATTTATCGTAGCACGAACATTGACGAATTCCAATGAATTATAAATATTTATTTGTGATTGAAACGAATTAATATAAAAGAAAAGAGAGGTTAGGATGACAAATAATAATAGGATAGCTAAAAGAAACATACTACCCTTTTCATTATTTATGTAACTGAACAATAAAGACTCTCTCCTTTACTATACCATTTGGAAATTTAACATTCATTTTAAGTTTATTTTCAACCAATTCGAACCTTAAGTTTTGAATACCAATTAACATTGGAACATTACCTACATAACTAACTTGTTTTCTAATAACTTCTTTTAACTGGCCAATTTGTATTGTCTCCTCGGTATCAACATATGAAATGTCAATTTTGTCATTGTATCCAACGACTTCTATTTCTTTTACATTCTCTAAATACTGCTGAAAATCATTAACAAATATCTCCCATGTTACATTTTCATTGGTTAGGTAAGTTTCGTTTTGTTTTTGAATCCAAACAAGTATTAATAAAATTAAATGTGAGAAAAGTAAAAATACAATTAAATGATATAGCGCATCAAGTAATGTATAACCTTTCTCTAAATACTGCCTTCGCGAGTAAAACATTTCATTTTAACCTCTTCGAAGAATTCATAATTAACGCATAACTTTTGTCCATCAAACGTCCATCTATAATCAGTACGTTCAATCATTTCAAATCCATTCGAAATCTCGCCACCCGTTATTTGTTTTGCTGCATTATATGCAACTTGTGATACATGCAAATTTAGCTTTGAGATAAGTAAGGACTCGTTCAATTGGGAATTGATAGGTATTAAAGAACCTGTTAACAACATGATAATAACCACAGTGAGTAAGGCCTCTACAAATGAGATTCCTTTATTGTTCATGTACATTGATTCTTAACCTCCCCTTTTCAATATTTACGATCACTTCTCTATGACCCTCAGGTGTAAAGAAAATAATTTTTCCAAAATCATGAACGTCACCAAACTTATTAAATTTAATCGATTTTAAATTACTATAGTAATTTAAAGTAATTCCCTCAGGAAACGTTCTTTCAAATTCAGGATTATTGTGTTCGTTGTGTAGAAAACCTTTGTAAGTGTTATTATTATCAATAAATTGAATGGTTGTATAAACCCCTTCTTTCATCGCTAACGTTTGCATTTGTTGAATGTCTAAGGAAACTTGTTTAAAAAATTGTTCTATTGCTTGTTTTTCAAATGCTTTTACAGAAATTCGGCTTATAATTAAAGAAACAATCACCAGTACTAATAAAACCAATAACACTTCTATGAATGTAAAACCTTTTTGGGTATTAAGTTGTTTTAACAATTGCTAGAATCTCACCTTCTAAATTTAGATTTATTCTACCTAAACTTATCGATCAAACTATTTACCCTCTTTATATATTTCCACTATCTGTTTGCTCTTCAGGGTTAACCATGTTATTTACAGCCTTCACTTTTCCACCTTCAATCACTATAGCCTGTCCATTAGGGCATGTCGTTTCTTCACCATTTAAATACTCGGCCGAAACTAATTCAGCTACGTCTTTGGGATAAGTATGTTTTTCAATTTTATAAGCCTCCACCTGTCCCTGGACCATGTTGACAAATGCATCACAACCTTTTTCATCTATTGAGGCAAAATGCTTCGTTACATTTGGAATTGTAATGATAATTAAAATCGATATGATTAATAAAACAATTAACATTTCGACTAAAGTAAAGCCTTTTTGATTTTTAATCATTCTTTAACCTCTCTTTTTAAATTATTTCGATAATGTTATACATTGGCAGTAAAATACTTATATACGCAGCAATGATTGAGAGTGCAATAATGACAAAAAATAGTGGTTGTATGAATGACAAACCTGTTTTTACAATTGAATGTAAACGCTCATCTAATAAATCACTATAAATCATCAGCTCTCTACCTAAATAACCACTTTGTTCACCGTGCTTAATGAACTCTTCAAATTTAGGAAAGAAAAAACTGGAATAATGTACCGCATTTGATAGCGGATCACCATAAATGATTTTAGATTCAATGTGCACTGCGATATGTCTCAAATATCCATTTAGCTGTTGTCCTTTTAAAATCTCTAGAGTTTGCTGTAGAGAAAAGCCACCAAGAAGTAAACTACCTACTAATCTTGAAAATCGGCTCGTTAGTTGCAGTTTAAAAAAATAATTAACTACTGGAATTGATAATAAAATCTTCATTTGGTGTTGAATGGATTGCTTTTTTATTATAAAGAATATGAGGAAAAACAAGATTATCACTAAGGAAATACTGAGGATGATTAAATCAGGGAAATACAATATTATATTTGGGAATGTAAAATTCGACTTTTCACTTTGCGATCTTGAATCAACGATTTGTTTAATATTTGGCATAAAATATGTTCTAAAAGCAACAAATATCGACACTAGAAAAAAGAGTAATATTATTGGATAAACTAGTAATTTAGATAATTTTTTTCTAATCTTTTCTTGGAAATCCATCTGGTAGGCAATCATTTTTAACGTTTTTGCCAATTCTCCATTAGCATCAGCTATTTGGATAGAAATTAAATAATGGTTCGGTATCGAAAAACTTTTAAAAATTTGAACAACATTTTCACCGTTTCTCATTTTTTCTTGGATTACTTTTTGCCAAAATTCTACATTTTCAGCATGATAAGGTAGTAACATATGAATAGAATCTGAGAAGGTATATCCCTCTTCTAATAGAACACTTATACGCTGTAATAAAGAGGGTATTTGTTTTAATTTCTCCTTTTTTCTAGTGAAACGAGTACTAATTTTATATACTTGTCGAAGCAAATTGTTCTTCCACCTCAATACTCCGCGATTGATAAATTAATGTTTCATCTTTAGGAAGGAAATATTGTTCTCCACGCATGGTTGCCGCTATTGCTTCAAAAAGAAAGCTATCACTCAATATTTCATATAATGCCTTTCTTTGATCTTTTTTGTCGATTTGGACTAAGCACTGTGCAACAATTCCTACTAACGATTGCCTAATTTCTTCAATCGTTATGCCCAAATCCATTAATCGATAAATACAGTTCACTGAATTTTTTGCATGGATTGTAGATAATACAAGATGTCCAGTTAAAGATGCTTCTATTGCAATCTTTGCTGTTTCTCGGTCTCTTATTTCACCAATCATTATAACATCGGGTGAATGCCTTAATATCGCTTTCAACCCAGCAGCATAAGTCACTCCAGCTCTCTCATTTACTTGAATTTGAAGTAGATTTTCTTGGTTGTTTTCAACTGGGTCTTCAAGTGATATCACATGTCTTGATAATGTTTGACTACAATAATTGATTAAAGAATACATCGAAGTGGTTTTTCCAGAACCTGTAGCCCCACAAAATAACACTAAGCCCTGGCGATTAGATACTAGATTAGTTAATTTTTCAGCTGATTTTTGATAGTAACAAAGTGAAGATATAGAATAAGTTGCATTTTGCAACATGAGTCGAATCACGAGGCTTTCTTTTTGGAAAACGGAAGGTAATGTAGACACTCGAAATGCATACAGTTTATTTTGCATTTCTTTTTGAAATGAACCACTTTGCGGTTTTCTTTTCTCGCTAATATCTAAGGATGATAAAAATTTAAAATAGGAAATAATTCTTGTTCCTAAATCTTGAGATATGTCTCCAGCGTCAAACAATTTACCATACTTTCTAAAATGGATCGTATAATTGTTACTAGTTGGTACGATATGAATATCAGATGCTCCGAATAATAACCCTCTCAATAATAGTTGCTCGCTTTTATTTTCTACAACTATTTCAACATTCAACTTTAACACCTCTATTTTACACTTAGAATAAATGACCGCGGTTATTTGAGATTAGTATAATTTGGTTTCTCATTAAATAAAACCCTTTTTGCCAATGTTTTTATTTGCTCCATGTTTAATATCACAAATTTTAATTTTCACACTAAATTTTGGCTATTCAATATATTTCTACCAAAAAGGTATTATTTGAAATTATTTTCACTATTGAAAAATATTATTTAAATACTATCATTCTAGAAAAAGAAAGGCTAAAATAGAGTTTAAATGGTTTTTTTAGAAGAAAGAGGTGATTTCGATAAATAATCTTAAAATAATGAGCACATTAGCTGATGAAACTCGCTATCAAATTTACCAATATATACTACAGAACAAAAAATATTATACAGTTCAAGAAATCGCTGAATTATTTAGTATTCATCCTAATGTCGCACGTTTACATTTAACGAAATTATGTGAAATAGGAATTGTCCAGGGTGAATTTATAAAATCAGGAAAAGGAGGCAGACCAGGTAGAGCTTATCATGCAACTGAGCGTGGCATTGTGATAAGTTTTCCGAATAGAGATTTTGAAACACTTTTAAATTGGACTTTACAATTTATATCAGAAATTGGTAATGAAGCAATTGAAAAACTTAAATTAATTAGTTATCAAGATGGTTATAATGAAATGAAGGCTCATTTTGATAGTAAAAAGACAGCTATTACAATTAATGAAAAGATAGATTTTTTAACAAAAAATGCAACGAACTTTGGTTATGTTCCTACAATTGTTAAAAAAGATGGGAACAAACAGATATTTTTTGAAATTGATCATTGTCCATTTAAAGAGCAAATCTCAGAACACTCACATTTAATTTGTAAATGTCATGAATCCTATTTAAAGGGACAAATTGATGCTTTGTTCCCTAACAATGATTTTATTCATATTACTAGTATGGAAAATAGTTGTAATACCTGTTAATATGAAATAAATATTAAAGATTTGCAAAATATATAATCATTTCCACTTGATTGTCACAAACTATCTAAAGTATCAGTTTACATTTTTGTTCAAAATCATTTATAATAAAAGTTGAGATAATTGTGTCGTATGGCAAAAGGAGGGGATTTCTTCATGAGTAACATGTATAAGGTTATGGCTTGGTTTACAGGTATTTTTGCCGTTTTCTTCTATCTCGGTGGTATGAACGAGGTTGCGCTATTATTCTTAGGTAATACTGGATTATTCTTATTATTAGGCTTCTTAAACCTTTCCGAAAGAATGTACTTGTATATATTCGGTGCTTACTTAACAGTATTCTGGGCTGGTTTCACGTATTATACAACATTCATACACATGCCAGGTGGCGGACATTAATAAACAAACACCGATTGCGTTTGCAATCGGTGTTTTTTTGTTTCAATATTCAGCACATACCTCTACATTACGTACTTTTAAAAGCCATTTAGGAATGGATTCATTTCCATTTCGGCTGCAGGTGTTGTATAAGATCCGTGTCCTGGGTAAATAATTGTATCTTCGGGAAGAGAGAGCAATTTTTCATGGATAGATTTTAAAAGTATTTCTAAGGAACCACCTATTAAATCTGTTCTTCCAATACTCCGTTCAAATAACGTATCGCCTACTATAGCAAAACCATCATTCTCAAATATATAAGAAATACTACCAGGTGAATGTCCAGGTGTAAAAACAGCTTTAAACGTAAATCCTCCTACTTCAATTTTTTGCTCTTTACGAATAATTTGAGGCTCTTCGGGTAATTTAACAATATAATTCGGAAGTTCAGCATATTTTCCTGATCCATTTTTCATTGGATCTGATAACCAACTAACTTCTTTTTCATGAACGTATACCGGTAAATTGAATTCCTCAACTAAACCTTCTACCGCACCAATATGATCAAAATGTGTGTGGGTTAAAAAGATTGCTAACGGTTTATACTGATTAATACGAATTTCTTTAATTATTTTTGCGGCCTCTTCTCCTGGATCAAAAATAATACATTCTTTTTGTTTATTACTGATCATGTAACAATTCGTTTGTATGGGTCCTAATGAATATAATTTTACATTTAACAAATTTCTCACCTCATCAATATTATACTGTTCTATCTTAAAAATAACAGTAACTGTTCATATAAACGTCACGATTTGTTCTCGACAAAACTTTGCAGTTGCTTTACAATAAAGATTGAATATTGTTTACCGACATTCATTTTCTGATGTCGAAAGGAGTGTCTAGTTTAATGAACTTATTAATGGTTATATTCGGTTTAATCGCAATTTTATCTCTAGTAAGCGCATTCAAATCAATTAAAAACAAGAATATTCTTGCATTAATTTTCGGTGTTGCTTCATTTGCGATTTTTGGATGGTTTGTAGTTATGACTGTTTTAAACCAAGGCTACCCACCAGTATTACATTAATCAATGTAATAAAAGGACGACTCAATTACTTGAGTCGTCCTTTTTATTGTATATTCGAAAAACAAGAAAGCGACCAGCCTATCGACTAGTCGCTCATTTTTTAGTGAACAGCATCTTGCTTCAAGTTACCTGACATCTCATCATAGAAACGTAATAAATCACCATTAATAATTCTATCTGAATAATTTAATTCCACAAGTGAACGCTCAATATAAGGCTGACATGCTGCTATATCAATTTCTTCCCCAGAAGGTCGCTCATAGCAAGTTTCTCCTGCATATACATATTCTTCTGTTACAAATCCACCATCACGGAAGATCACAAATCCTTCATGTTCTTCAGAGAATAAATCTGCACCTAATTGCATGTCATTAGAAGTATCTACCCCCAATAAATGTAGAACTGTCGGTCTTATATCAATTTGTCCAGATGTATCATCTATTATCTGACCATCTCCTGAACCTGGTATATGGATATATAACGGTACGGATTGTAATAATGCATTGTCATAAGCAGTTATTTCTTCTTTATCTAAATACATTGCCATTGCCTTATTATGATTTTCCGAAATCCCATAATGGTCTCCATACATTACGATGATTGAGTTTTCATATAATCCTTTTTCTTTCAATTCATCAAATAACACTTTAATGGATTCATCTAGATAACGAACTGTTTGGAAATAACGATTTAATGTACCAGAATTCGAGTTGTATTCAGGAATCATTTGATCTTCTTCATTCAAATAAAAAGGATAGTGATTTGTTAACGTAATTAAACGTGAATAAAACGGTTGAGGCATCTCTGTCATTAGCTCAACGGATTGTTCAAAGAATGGTACATCCTTTAATCCCCAGTTAACAGAGTTTTCCTCATTCACAGTATATGAATTTACATCATAAAATTTGTCTATTTTTAAAGCATCATACATCATATCACGATTCCAAAATGAATCATTATTTGAGTGCATGACATTTGTAAAGTAGCCATTATTCCCTAATTTTTCTGCCATCGAATTATAAGTATTTCCACCATGTGTAAAGAACACAGCCCCACGACCTAAACCAAACAATGAGTTTTCAACTAAAAACTCAGAATCACTTGTTTTACCCAAACTTGTTTGATGATAAAAATCGCTAAAATAATATGTGTCAGGATCATTTGTTAGCGAATTTAAGAATGGTGTTACGACTTCCCCATTCATATCATTGTTAATCACAAAACTTTGTAATGATTCTAATTGAACTAAAATTACATTACGACCAGCATATTTACCAAACATTTCATCATTTGGAACTGCTTGTGTTGCTTGAACATAGTTATCTATTTCTACTAGTTCACTGCCATCTGCAAGTGCTCGTTGGGCAGAAGATTTAGATTGGATATAAAAATCATATAGATGATAGTTATATGTCCCAATATTTTTCACAAGAAGTTCACGGTCGAAACTACGTGTTAAAAGTTGTGGTCTTTCCGTTTCTGCTAAACCTAAATTTAAAAAAGTAATAGCTAAAGCAACCACAAAATATGCACGACGAGCATTTTTACGAACTGCTAGTTGCCCTTCAATGGTTTTAGGAATAAACATAATCGCTAATATTACAATTACGATATCAATATAGAATAAGAAGTCATACCAATTAACAATTTCTGATATTGACGATCCAAGTTGCCCAACATTATCTGTTTGGAATAACACTGGTAACGTAATAAAGTCATTATAGAAACGATAAAAGGCTACATTTGCATATAGTACAATAGATAATAGGACACTAATTATTAGTAGGTAACTATTTTTCAATATAGCGGAATTAAAAAATAATGAAATACCATATGCAAACAGTAAAAAACATAGTGGGTTCAGTATTAAAATAAATTCCTGCATGCCGTTTTCTATTTCAATTTCGAAACTTGTATGGTAAGTAATTGCAGTTTTTATCCAAGTAGCAAGAATTGCAATAATTAAAATTGAATGTTTCGGCCATTTAAATGACTGCATTCCTAACCAGCCTTTCTGTTAAAATTAATTTTTTACATTTTCATTGAATTATTTACATCAAATTAACATCAATCACAAGAAACAAAGACTATCATAATATGATTTTCTTTATTTAGCAATAGGTTTAACATTTCCCATCATATGCTCTAAATTGTATAATTCTTGACATTATTTACAGTTCCCACATAATTATTTACGTTTTTTTAACATAAAGGTTCCTTAAAAGCCTAAAATAGGTTGAACGATTGCTTTAATTATTAATCCTTACTTCCTATATAACAAAAAATAAAAAAACAGCGGTTTCACCCACTGCTTCATAATATAGTACCCAAAGATTAAATTTTATGATTCAATTATTACTACTTGACTCTAATTTAGATGCCTCATGACGAATAATCAAAAGAGCAGTTTGGTAATCTTTGATATCTAAAACTTGCGATTTGTAAAGTTCTCTAATTTCATCTTCAATTAACATTAAATCACCTAGTCGATCGCCTGTATAGATAAAAGTCCCATATTGCTTTAGCAGATCATAAATATCAATCATAGATTTCATTCAACTGACTCCTTTCGGTTTTTTGTACAGTCAATTTTTCTTTTTTCAGTTAGAATAATATTTACAGGGATATCATGTGATTCCCTAGGTACTTCGTCAATAATTTGATTATCAAAAGCTAATGATATGAGGTTACCAGGATAATTTACAAGAAAGCGATCATAATACCCACCACCAAAGCCAATACGATAACCTTTCAGATCATACACCACTCCTGGCACAATGACCACATCAATTTCATTTAAAAAGACAGGGTAAGTTTTTTCTGGAATTGGTTCACGTAAATTCATATAAACTGTTTCAAGTTGGTCAAAATGCTTTAATTCGTAAAATTGCATTGAACGATCTTTCGGATCACATTTCGGTACAACAACTCTTTTATTGCATAGCCAAAGATTTTCAATTAATGAGTAAGTATCAACTTCAGGTTTGTTTGATAACGTAATAGCAATTGTTTTAGCTTGCTTTATATCATCTTCTTTTAACAATTTCTCGGAAATGATTTTTGAGAATTCATTATATTGTTGATCCGTTAACTTGTCTAATGCAGCTTTTACATGTCTACGTAGTTTAATTTTGTCCATTCAAAAACCTCCGTAACTATGTATATAAAAGTAAAAAGCCAAAACCTTGAGTGGTTTTGGCAATGACGCAAAAACTTATTTTGTTTCGCGGTGAAGAGTAGCTTTCTTCTCGCGTGAGCAATATTTTTTAAGTTCAAGACGTTCTGGATTGTTACGTTTGTTCTTTTTAGAAATGTAATTACGTTCACCGCAATCAGTGCAAGCTAATGTAATGTTTACGCGCATCATTAACCCTCCCACTCTATATCAATAATTGTTTTTTTGAGCATGATTTATACGACTAACCCATTATATCACAAAATGATAAAAAATCTACTATCATTTATTATTAACTTTTCTTATGTTAAAATAACTAAAAACATATCTGTAGCGGAGGAAGCACAATGGATTATTCAATTATCTTAATAATGATAGGTATAGTTTGTATAATTATATCCTTTTTCATTAAAGATTCTACGAAAAAAATAGAAAAAGATATAGAGGATCTCTCCATTAGCATATATCAGGAAACAAACTCTATCAAACGCCGCTTAAAGGTTGTTGAAGAAGAACTAATGTTAGAACCAAATTTCCAAGTAAAATCTCCTGCTAATTCTAACACAATTAATAAAGCAAAAAAAAATGAGTTTATCAATACACTTAATCCAAAACAACAAGAATTAAAAAAGACAAAACCAATTCCTGAAATATTAGTTCGACAAGTAATTGAACTTGATAAACAAGGTTATTCAGTCTCAGAAATAAGTAAATTGTCTACTTTAGCCGAAGTTCGAATCCATGAGATTTTACAAAATTCTGGGGGTATAAAATGAATAGAAAGTCTATACGTGCTTTCGGATTTGCTTGTTTTTTGATAGGTACTAGCTTTATATTAATGGATAAATACAAAATAACAGATACAACAACGAACCAATTAGAATACGAACGAAAAATAACTGATTTAGAACAACAATTAAAAAAAGCGAATGAACAAATTGTTACCCTTAAACAAGAAAAAAATAAAACTAGTATTGATGATACAAAAAACTTATCAAAAGAAGTTGAAACAGAGACAGAGATTCAAAACCATGATGAGGTTGTTCATACTACATTACATATATACACAGGGTTAACTGCTTATGAAATTGGAAAAAAACTCGAAGATTTAGGTATTGTGAATAATGGATTAGAAATGGAGCTATTTTTAGCAAAACCTGAAAATGCCAAATCGATACAAATCGGACAATTTGAATTAGATTCAACAATGACAATTGAAGAAATTGCAAATATCATCACTGGTAAAGAATAGGTTAGCATCTACGCTAACCTTTTTTATATCCTGCAAAATAATTACGAATGTATTTTGCAAATTGAATCGTTACTTCACTTAAATACCGATGATCTATATAGGCCAAACCAATTTCTCTTTTACATTCATTTGAATCTACATGGATGATTTGTAACTCATATTGTTCCAGCCCTTTTATTTTTGGAATTAAAGACACACCTAATCCACTTTCCACCAAACCAGCAACAGTATGAACTTCTTCTCCTTCGAATGCTACATTCAGCTTAAATCCTTCATTTGAAAATAACTCATCAACTGTTTTTCTAAGTGAATTTCCTTTTTTTATAGATATAAACGGAT
Source organism: Ureibacillus sp. (assembly GCA_031178355.1). Classification (GTDB taxonomy): domain Bacteria; phylum Bacillota; class Bacilli; order Bacillales_A; family Planococcaceae; genus Ureibacillus. The sequence continues at coordinate 149,302 of JAPSJC010000001.1, read as the reverse complement.
CGAGTGCAAATTCATGTACTTTTACTGTTTTTCGACTTTTTAATCGATGGGTTTTGGGTACGATTAGATATAACTCCTCGTCCCAAAGTTTTTCCCAAATGACATCGCTATTTGTCTCTAATGAAGAAATTAGACAAAGATCCAACTCACCATTTATTAATTTCTCCATTAATGCACTTGAATTGTTCTGAGTTAACTGTAGCCTCATATATGGAAAATCCCTTTTCACATCGGTCATTAAAGTTGGAATAATTTCTAAACCTAATGTATGCATAAATCCTATGGAAACTTCCCCATATCCAGGTGTAATCATGTTGTGAAGGTCTTCTTTCGTCCTTTCAAATTCTCTTAAAATAAACTCGGTGCGCTCTAAGAAAAACTTCCCATATCGATTCAATTTGATTGAGCGGCCATTTCTATCAAATAAAACAACACCCAAACTATCTTCTAATAGTGAGATTGACTTACTAAGAGCCGGTTGCGAAATATGTAGGTGTTCTGATGCACGAGACATATTCTCGTATTTAGCCACCGTTCGAAAATAAATAAGTGAAGTGAAATCCATTCTAAGACTCCTTATAACCTTTATTTATAAGACGTATAAAAACAATCAATTTTCTTTATATACTTTCTTTGATTATAATAAATCCAAACTCATTGTTCAAAGAAATGTCAAAAATAGAAAGAGGAAGTTCTACATGTCCTATCTTAAAAAAGGATCGAAAGAATTTAAACAAGCCAATCTAGCATTATTTGCTGCCGCTTTTATTGTTTTTGCCAATCTATATATTACACAACCTTTATTACCTCAATTATCAAAGGACTTTGGTGTATCGCCAACAGTTGCTAGCCTTTCCCTCTCTTTAGCAACAGGAGCACTTTCAATTAGTTTAATTTTATTTGGTTCCCTGTCAGAAGCATGGGGACGTAAACGTTTGATGACAATCTCTATTTTTGCTACTTCTATACTAACGATTATGCTTGCATTTGCACCTTCATTTGAAACTCTTTTATTATTACGAGTCATTCAGGGGGTTGTATTTGCAGGGATCCCGGCAATTGCAATGGCCTATTTAGGGGAAGAAGTTGAACCTACAAGTCTTGGGATAGCAATGGGATTATATATAAGTGGAAACTCTATTGGTGGATTATTTGGCCGTGTCATCATGGGTTCCATGACGGACTTATTCAGTTGGCAAATTGGCATGATTATATTGGGAATACTAAGTTTGATGTTGTCTTTTTATTTCGTTTGGGCTCTACCAGAATCTAAAAACTTTATACCTAGAAAGCTAGAAGTTAAAGGATTAACAAAATCCTTGATAACCCATCTAAAAGATCCTGGGTTAATTTGTCTCTTTGGAATTGCCTTTACATTAATGGGCAGTTTCGTGACACTTTATAATTACATTAGTTTCCAGTTAGTTGCACCACCTTATTACTTGAGTGCTGGAATCGTAGGATGGATTTTTATCGTGTACTTAGTGGGAACATTTAGTTCTACTTGGTTTGGAAGTCTTTCCGATAAATTAGGAAGGCAAAATGTATTACTTGCAGGTATTTTCATTATGTTTACAGGGGCGCTTTTAACACTTTCAGTAAACTTATTTATAAAAATAATTGGTATAGTAGTATTTACTTTTGGATTTTTCGGTTCACACTCCATTGCAAGTGGATGGGTGAGCTATCGTTCCAAAAATAATAAAGCTCAAGCTTCCTCACTCTATTTATTTGCATATTATTTCGGTTCTAGTATTGGTGGAACAACAGGTGGACTTTTTTGGTCGAAATGGGGCTGGAATGGAGTCATTGCTTTTATTAGTGCCTTTTTAATTACATCGTTCTTGTTTGCTGTTACACTATTACTGCTAGGCAAAAAGGCAACGTCTAAACTCGAAGACCACTTGCAATACTAAAAAAAAGGTGGGTATTATGAACATTTATGACTTTGAAGTCACTTCAGCAAATGGGGAACCTTATTCATTAGAACGTTATAAGGGAAAAGTATTACTCGTAGTCAATACAGCTACAAAATGTGGCTTGGCTGGTCAATTTAATGAACTAGAAGAATTATATAAAAAATATAAAGATCTAGGTCTTGAAATTCTTGGTTTTCCATCTGATCAATTCAAACAAGAATTAACTTCAGGAAGTGATGCAGCAGAGACATGCCGTTTAACGTATGGTGTTTCTTTTCCAATGCATGACATGGTAAAGGTAAATGGAGATTATGCTCACCCACTGTTTCAATATTTAACTGAGCGCACAAAAGGTATTCTCGGGAAAAATATAAAATGGAACTTCACAAAATTCCTTATTGATCGGAATGGAAATGTAGTGAAAAGATTTGCACCTATTGATAGTCCAAAAAAGTTTGAAAAGAAAATCGAAGAATTACTATAAAGAGACTGGACGTATGGTTAATACGTCCAGTCCTGTTTCTAAGCTATACAGTTTTAACTGATATTTGTTTTAAAAATTCACCTACCATGATACTTCCTGTTTCAGTACCGATTGATTCTGGATGGAACTGTAGCCCATATACAGGGTATTGACGATGTTGAATAGCCATAATCTCTTGATCATCAGAAGAAGTGGCTACAACCACTAAATCGTCATGTAACGTTGGAGGGTCAATAATTAGTGAGTGATATCGCATTACTGTCACATCTTCCCGTAAATTGCTAAATAGTCCCTTTTTTTCAAAAGTCAAAACTGATAGTTTTCCATGCATTATATTATTAGCACGAACAATATGGCCACCAAAGGCTTCCCCTATTGCTTGATGCCCTAAGCATATTCCTAAAAGGGGAAATTCTTTATACAACTCTTTCACAACGTTTACAGTAATACCTGCTTCACTAGGTGTTCCTGGACCCGGTGAAAGAACGATCGCTTCAGGGTTTACAGTACGAATCTCATCAATTGTAATAGCATCATTTCTTACTACTTTTACCTCTTTACCAAAACTAGAAATTTGTTGATATAAATTATAGGTGAATGAATCATAGTTATCAATTAGTAAAATCATTTGTGTACCTCCAATAATGCTTTTGCTTTGTTCAACGTTTCAAGGTACTCTGATTCAGCAATAGAATCATAAACAATTCCTGCCCCAGCTTGAACATAAGCATTTTCATCTTTCACGACCATTGTGCGAATTGCCAAAGCTAAATCCATATTTCCACTAACCGAAATATAGCCAATTGCTCCAGCATAGACACCACGTTTTTTATTTTCTAGATCATTTATTATTTGCATCGCTCTAATTTTAGGTGCACCCGATACCGTCCCAGCAGGTAATGAAGATGTTAAGACATCCAATACATGAACATTGTCTTTTAATTCGCCTATAACTTCCGAAACAATATGCATGACATACTTATATCGTTCGATACTCATATATTTATTAACATGAACAGTTCCAATTTTGCAAACACGGCCTAAATCGTTTCTACCTAAATCCACAAGCATTCGGTGCTCAGCAATTTCCTTCTCATCTTGAAGTAAAAGCTGTTCTAACTCTAAATCTTCTTCTTTTGTTTTACCTCTTGGTTTAGTACCTGCAATAGGATTTGTCGTTACAAATCGATTATTAACTTTCACCAAACTTTCTGGTGAAGTCCCTAAAATTGTATAATGATCAAATTCTAGATAAAACATATATGGAGAAGGATTAGAGGTTCTTAATTTTCGATATAAATCAAAAGGATTACCCTTATATTTAGATTGAAATCTTTGCGATAACACTACCTGAAAAATGTCCCCACGAATGATATGTTCTTTTGCTTTATTAACCATCTGAACAAACTGTTCTTTACTTATAGTTGGTTCAAATTGAACGGAAGTAGAATCCTCTTCAAAATAGGTTGAACCATTTTTAATTTCTTCTTCTATAACTTGAATGGATTGATTCATTTCCTCAACTGTACGATTCTGTTGGAACAAGTCAATTGATCCGATCGTAACAGTCTGTAGTAAATGATCGAATACAACAAATGTATCATAAAAGTAAACATGGACATCAGGCATATTTAAATCATCTGGTAAGAAATCTCCAATCTTTTCTCCGTAAAAGGCTGTATCATAACCAAAATAGCCAATTACACCTCCAAAAAAGGAGAACGGATACTCAACCTCTTGTATTGGCAACATTTCACGCAGTTTTTGAATAACAGAACCCTTCATTGTTATAGCTTCCTGCTCTTCATGTCTCACCGTAAAGGATTGATTGTTTCCTTTTAATTCAGCTATAGGATTAACAGCTATAAATGAATATCTTCCACTTTCTTCATGCTTTGCCGATGATTCAAATAATACTTTATGACTCCCTTTTAAACTTCTAAAAACAGAAATTGGCGTCATCATATCACCTTGTATTTGACGGATGACATAATTCTTTTCTTTAATCTTCATGCTCTACTATCTCCCCTCAGGCTAGTCTCAACTAAACTAATATAAAAAAATAAAAAAGGCTTTCCGTCACAAAAGGACGGAAAAGCCGTGGTGCCACCTTCATTGACTAAATCTAAATAACTGATTTAGTCCACTTTAACTGTAATAACGTTACGAAACGCCAGTACTTACTACTATTTCAGTACTAGTAGCTAGAAAGCCCATTCATATTATGTTACGTACTAGCTTCCACCACCCGCTAGCTCTCTAAAACATTTCATAATATTACTCTTTTTCATCATTGCTAAAAATATTTAATTACATATATTTTAAACCATATAGATTAACTATTCAAATAAATTCAAAAATAAAATTATATTACCTGTTCGTAAAGTATTTCACCTTTATTGGACTCCTCATTTGGATAAAGCTTTAACAAAGAAATATGGGATTCTGCATATGAATACATAATTATAAGGGTGTTCTGAAGTCTTTCTTTCAGAACACCCTTTTCTATTAACTATTTAAATCGAATCGTTGACCCTTTTTCAAGTAAAGTAAGTATTCCGCGATGTTTGTTGCAAGATCTGCACATCGTTCAATATATCTACTTATAAATGATAAGTAGATGATTTGTGAAATACTTTCCGGTTTAACACTCGAAAGTTTTATTAAATGTTGAATCATATTTCCGTACATTTCATCAACTTGGTCGTCTAATTCTGCTAATTCTTTTGCTTTTGTTGTGTTTTCTTCAACGAATGCCCCAACAATTTGTCTTAACATATTTGTTGCTTTAAAACACATATCTTCTAGCAGTTCAACAGAAGTAATAAACGGCTCATTAGCGATATGAATTGTTTCTTTTGCGATATTTACTGCATAGTCTCCAACACGTTCCATATCCGATGCTGCTTTTAAGAGTACAATTAAACGGCGTAAATCAGTAGCAACTGGCTGTTGTCGAGTTAATAATAAAATCACGCGATCATTGATACCTTCCTCAAATCGATTGATTTCAGCATCACGTTTAACTATTTTTTGAGCAGCTTCAATATCCTTGTTAATGAAAGCTGTAAATGCTTCTTCTAATCTTCCGATACTTTGATCACATAACGTTAGAAAATCCTTTTGTACTGACTCCATCTCATGCTGAAAACGTTCGCGAACACTCATAAACACAATCCTCCTTAAATCAACCGAAGCGACCTGAAATATAATCTTCAGTACGTTGATCTGTCGGCGTAGAGAAGATTTTATCAGTATTATCGAACTCCACTACTTCACCATTCAAGAAAAATGCAGTTTTATCAGATATACGGGCAGCTTGTTGCATGTTATGGGTAACAATGATAATTGAATAATTGTCTTTTAATTCTTGAACTAATTCTTCTACCTTTAGTGTAGAAATTGGATCAAGAGCTGATGTTGGTTCATCCATTAGGATAACATCAGGTTCAATTGCAAGACAACGGGCTATACAAATACGTTGTTGCTGACCACCAGATAAACCATATGCATTTTGATTTAAACGATCTTTCACTTCATCCCAGATTGCCGCTCCTCTTAATGATTTTTCTACAATTTCATCAAGAACTTTTTTATTTTTAATACCATGGATGCGTGGACCGTACGCAATATTATCGTAAATTGATTTTGGAAACGGATTTGGTTTCTGGAAAACCATACCTACTTTCGTTCGTAACTCTTCCACTTCATATTGAGCTTCAAAAATATTACGGTCACGATAGTTAATCACACCATTTGTTTTAACTATTGGAACTAATTCTACCATACGATTTAATGCTTTTATATAGGTAGATTTACCACAACCGGAAGGACCGATAATTGCAGTTACATCATTCTCTTTGATGTCCAAATTAATGTCTCTTAATGCATGATGATCACCATACCACAAATTAAAGTTTTTTGTCCCGAATACAGTATTTTTATTTTGATCATTTATAATAATTGATTCTTCACCGACATTTTGAGAAGACTGAACAATATTTTTCATAGTATTTTCATTTTTAATCATAGTCTTTACCACGTTTACACTTCCTTAGTATCGTTTTTGGAACTTATTGCGGATGAAAACTGCAATAGAGTTCATAATCACAAGGAATATCATTAAGATAATGATTCCTGCTGAGGCAACATACAAGAATTCTTCTTGAGGACGTTTTGCCCAATCATAAATTTGCATCGGTAGTGCAGTAAATTCACTAAAAGGACTATCCGGTAAGAACTGTAAAATTACTGGAATACCAATAACAACTAATGGAGCAGTTTCACCTATCGCACGAGATAACGCCAAGATACTACCTGTCAAAATCCCTGGTATTGCTGCTGGTAATACTACACGAGTTATTGTCTGCCACTTTGTTGCTCCCATACCATAGGAAGCTTCCCTTTGTTCTTGTGGAACTGCACGAATTGCCTCTTGAGCAGCAACGATAATTACAGGAAGAATTAATAAACTCATTGTAAATCCTGCTGCAAGAAGACTTTTACCTAAAGCTAACGAACGAACGAAAATTGTTAGACCCAGTAACCCAAAAACGATTGAAGGAACACCAGCAAGGTTTGAAATATTCATGCGAATAAAATCACTTAATTTATTTTTCTTCGCGTATTCTTCTAGATAAATTGCTGTTGCTACTCCTAAAATAATTGATACTGGTGCAACTATAGACATCATATAAATAGATCCTATAAGAGCAGCTTTAATACCAGCTCTCTCAGGGAAACGCGAAGCGAAATTTGTAAGAAAATCCCAATCTAAATATCCAAAGCCTTGGGAAACGATTCGAACTAATAAAATGACTAAACACAATAAAGCAAATAAAGTTCCTGTAAAGAATAGTGCTTTCCAACCTCTATTTTTATTTAACCGAGTCTTCATACGCTTCATTATGACAGTATCATCGATGTATCTCATATTAATACTCCTCTCTGAAGCGTTTTGAAATGTAATGCGCTAATAAGTTCATGATTAATGTAAATATAAATAGTGTGAAACCTACTGCATAGATTGAGTAGTAAATTGTTGTTCCATAACCAGCATCTCCGGATGAAACCTGAACAATATATGCAGTCATCGTCTGAATTGAACCAGTAACATCAAAATTAAATGTAGGTGTTGCTCCCCCTGCAAGTGAAACAATCATTGTTTCACCAAGAGCACGAGAAACTGCTAAAACTATTGATGAAATAATACCAGACAATGCAGCTGGTAATACGACTTTAATTGCTACTTCGAATTTAGTTGCACCTAGAGCGAGTGCACCTTCTCGAATTGAATTTGGAACGGAACTCATCGCATCTTCAGATAATGATGCAATCATAGGGATAATCATAATCCCTACCACAATACCTGGGCTAAGCGCGTTGAATATTTTCAGTGATGGTATCAATTGTTGTAGTATTGGTGTCACAAATGTTAATGCGAAGAAACCATAAACAATTGTTGGTACGCCTGCTAGCACTTCTAATATTGGTTTAATAGTACGGCGTGCTTTATCGGAAGCATACTCACTTAGATAAATAGCAGCAGCCAAACCTATAGGTACCGCAACAATTATTGCTATCACTGTAATTTTTAATGTACCTAATATTAAAGGTAATACACCGAATGTTGGATTGTTTCCTGAGAATGGAAACCAATTAGTACCGAATAAGTAATCTGTAATTGATACTCTCTGAAAAAATTCAAAGGTCTCGAATATTAATGTAAAAACTATTCCAATTGTTGTTAATACCGAAATCAATGCAGCAATAAATAATAAAATTGGCATTAATTTTTCTGTGATTTTTTTACCTTTACTATTTCGAGACTTTGCGATCATATCTTGAATCGATTGACCGTTCCCTGAACCTTGAGAAGCCATGATGTAAACTCCCTTCTATACACGTGAGAAATGTGTGGGCGCTAGATTTACCCACACATTTTTAAAAATCTAGTTTATAAAGTTAAATTCTTATTTTAAGCCTTCTAAAGTTGTTAATGCTTCTTGGTACATTTCATCTGGTAAGCGTACATAACCTACTGCTTCAGCCATGTCACCAGCGTTTTCTAATGTGAATTTCATGAAATCAAAGAATGCTTCGTTTTCTTGTAGAGCAGTATGCTTAGCGTATACAAATAATGGACGAGATAGTGGAGAATATTCACCGTTTTCAATTGTTTCATTATTTGGTTCTACACCGTTAATTTTTGCAGCAGTTAATTTATCTTGGTTTTCTAAGTAATAAGCATAACCGAAGAATCCGATTGCGTTTTTATCACCTGCAACACCTTGTACAATAATGTTATCATCTTCAGATAATTGAGCAGATTGTACTAAGTCAGAACCATCTAAAATAACTTCATCGAAATAGTCATAAGTACCAGAGTCTGTACCTGGTGCGTAGTATACGATTTCTTCAGCTGGCCAAGATGGGTCGATGTCTGACCATTTTTTAGCTGCTCCATCTTCGATCCAAATTTGTTTTAATTGTTCAACTGTTAAATCAGTAGCCCAAGTGTTTTCTGGGTTAAGTACAACTGTTAATCCGTCAAAAGCAACTGTAAATTCTGTGTAATCAATACCTGCTTCTTCTAAAGCAGCAATTTCTTCTTCTTTAATTGGACGAGATGCGTTAGAGAAATCCGTTTCACCAGCGATGAATTTCTCAAAACCACCACCTGAACCCGATACACCAACAGATACTTTTACGTCTGGTTGTTCACCAGAATATAATTCAACAAGAGCTTCAGAAATTGGAGCTACTGTAGATGAACCATCTCCTACTACTGAACCTGATAATTTTGCAGCTTCGTTATTAGTAGTATCAGAACCTGTGTTAGTTTCTGTGTTCGTATCAGTTTCTGTTTCGCCAGCTTCGTTTGATCCACATGCTCCTAATAATAAAGCTGAACCAACTACAGCTGTCATCGTTAAGTACTTCCATTTTTTCATGTTTTATTTCCTCCATAAATTTCATAGTAAGTTGTCTTACAGATAAAAATATAAAGGTTTTATGTTGATGTTATATAAACAGATTGTTAAGAAATTGTAAATCGTAGAGTTTTTTTGCATATTTTTTATTGTTTATGAACATAATTTAAACCTTATTTACATATATTATATGTTGTTCAACTACTGTTATACTTACAATTACTTAGATTTCTTACAGCTTAAAATGTATAGATAAGAAAAAAATAAAAAGACTCAAAAAAATTTTTTTGAGTCTTTTTTCTATTATTCGTTTACTAATTGTTCCTCTGTTTCTTCATCTATCTTCTCATCTGTTGTCGGAGGTAATATTTTTTGTTCAACAGAATGAGATGAAATGCCATTCTCTGCATATTTCTCTTTAAGTTCAAAATATACGTCTAAAATTTCTCTAGCAATTTCATTATTATGCGGTTGGTATATATTAAAATTAGTCGTTACCCAGGGTATCATCACTGCATAGGCAACCTCTGGGTTGTTATAAGGAGCAAATCCAACATGCGTTAAATTAACAGTTTGAGTACGCCATTCGTCTCGAATTGGGCCATAGTATACAACCTCAGCTGTACCAGTTTTACCAGCAGCTGTATAAGGGGCATTACTAAATGCTCCACGAGCTGAACCTTGCGGACCAATATAAACTTGACGTAACCCTTCTTTTACTTGTTGGAGTTCGTCTACATTATTTGAAATACGATTTAGTACATTAGGTGTTACTTCTTCAATTAGAGGTCCTAGCTTTAGACCATCTTCAGAAGGTTCACGTACTTCTTTTAACATTCTTGGCTGTACACGATAACCACCATTTGCAACAGTTGAAATGTATTGTGCAAGTTGCAATGTAGTATAAGTGTCATATTGTCCAATAGCTTGGTTTAATACTACCCCAGGATTGTCAGGAACACCTTTGAAACCTGAAAATTCCCCTGGTAAATCTACTCCTGTGTTAACACCAAGTCCAAATTCTGCGTAACCATTACGCATTCTTAGTAATGTATCGTCTCTAATAATAAGCGGCATGTTATAAGAGTAATTCGTACCACCCATAAGCATTGCAATTTGGAACATGTAAGAGTTTGACGATCTTTCTAATGCTTTAACATCAGACATAGGTATTGCACCTGATCGGTTAAATATGGAACTTTTCACTTCTGTATTTAATAGTTTAATTGGTTGGTCAATTAATGTTGTTCCAGGTGAAATGACACCTTCTTTATAACCCATCAGAATTGTCGCAGCCTTTATAGTTGAACCGGCTTCGTACGCTGTCGTAAACGTTCCATATGAGTAATCAACAATATAGTCTTTACCTGTATCAGGGTCAGTTTCAATTTTCTTTCCAACCATTGACAAAATTTCACCTGTATTCGGGTTCATCATAACAAAGAAAGCTCTATCGAGTAATTGTGAACCACTATATGACTTTAAGTCTAGTAACTTTTCTTCAACGATTCGCTCTGCTTCTAACTGTAGTTCAATATCAATTGTTGTCACCAGATCATTACCCGGTTCCCCTTCGTAGGTTGTAACGGTATCGACAACAACTCCTTGTTTGTTGGTGATATTTTTTACTACCGACTTTTTACCTTGCAGCAATTCCTCATATTGTGCTTCAAAATAACTTTCACCTACACGATCATTACGTGAATAATCTCTTGCAAGGAAGTAATTCAGCTTAGTTAACGGAATCCCTTTACTTGGCACAGTTGTTCTTCCGAGAATTGAAAGTGAAGTTAGTTTCACTCGTCTCCAATCAGTTGTCGTATTAACGCCTGGTAAATCAGGTAAACGTTCAGAAACTCGAGCAAATTCTTCGGGAGTAACATTCTCGTTTTTAATAATTTGAGGGGATAGACTATAACCAGATGTCATTTCACGGTATATTGCCAACACCTCAAGGTCCTGTTCAGTTAGCTGCGCTAATTCTTCATCCGTTATACGTTCACGAACTAAACGATCAATTTCTGATTGTATTTGTTTTGAATCAAGTTCCTCATTCGCGCGCAAAGCAGCCTCTTCATCTTTAGATACTTTTGCATAGGCTTCATCCTTATTGTGCAAAATCCAAAAATCTAGTTTATCACGATATGTAATACGATCGGTTGGTTGTTCAATTAGCATCGCAAGCTGTTGAGCTATACGAAGCATTTCACTAGAGGTTGTACTAGGCATCTTCGTATATGTAATAGCATTTTCCGGTTCGTTATCAACAAGGATTCTACCATAACGATCATAAATTCTACCCCGCGCTACACTTGTATTAACCGATATTTCTTCTGTTCTTTCAATAGCACGAACATAATCCTCTCCTTTAACAATCTGTATATATCCTAAACGGAAGATCAAAAGTGAGAATAAAATAAAGATAGAAAAAAATAAGACATTCATACGAAAAGATAAATTTGCACGATACTTTGCTTTTACACTAGAAGCTCGATTGTTTTTAGGCATTTTCCTCATAAGATTCCTCCTTTCCATTTTAAACTGAATCAATTATTCACAATTCATGCATTATAGTATATCATTTGTTGAATTAATTCAAAAGAAGTCTAAGCCTATCAATTAGACGGAAATTTTATTAATAGGTTTCGATTTGCCCCTCATTTCATTACGTATTCCAAACATTCCATTAAAATAAAAAAAAGAGAGCACTGCACTCTCTTTTCGTTGCTTATCTTTGTTCTTTTTTTTCTAACAAGTTTATCCCTAACCCCATTAACAAGACCGTCATGAATAACAAAACGCTAATTGGGGCAAGTGTTTCACTAAATGGAACATTATTTAGTGTTACGCCATACAAAAGTTCCATACCATATCGGATTGGAGAAATAAAAGATATGGTTTGCATGATTTCAGAACTAACTATTTCTAGTGGCCAGAATCCGCCCCCAATCATCGCAATAGGTACAGCCAAAACCGATATATAGACATTAAACTTACCTGGTGTATTTGATATAGAAGCAACAAAGATAGATAATGCTACTACACATAGTAAATAAGGAATAATTACTAAAAGTGTATTACTAAAACCACCATAAAAATTAACCCCTACTCCAAAATGGAATATCGCTAAGACAATTGCAACTTGAATATATCCAAGCAAGAAGCTATAAATTAAATTTGCAAGGTAGACTTGCCATTTACTAATAGATGAAATCGTAAGCCGATCCCAAATATTTTTCCGTCTTTCTATAACGATATGATAAACACCATTAGCAATGGTATAAATCACCATATATAATGAAAATCCAAATAAACTTTGCAATTTCGCATCCCAAATAAAGTCATCATTATTAGAAAAATTTGAATAACTTATATGGAAACTCGGTGACTTTTCAGCTTCATTTAATACACTATCAACATGTGATTGGATATTAGAAGGAAAAGATTCTACTATAGCTTGCTTTTGCATGACTTCTCCATAGATTGTTGTCAACTGATTTTGTAAGATTGAAGCTTCCAAATAATCAGGAGCAATTATTAAATCAAATCCAATTTGATTCAATAAAATGGCTACATCAACTTCTCCATTCTCAACCATACCTAAAGCTTCTAGTTCTTCATAAATTATAAATTGAGTATTAGGTAATTCATTTAGTTTATCAACTATATCAATTGTTAAGTTTTCATTTAAATTAGAATATACTGCAATCGGTATTTTTGCCTGTTGTCCTAAACCTAGTACAAATGCAAACACACAAATGACAATTGTAATAATGATATAACTAGCTGGTTGACGTGCTAATAACAAGAACTTTGTTTTCAAAATATCGATCATGCAATACCACCTCTTTTCGGGAACAAAAGAAATGCGACTAGAATTAGTATAAATGCCTGTATTCCTAGATTAGTGATAATGGACTGAATACTACTAAAAGAACCATCTTGGACGAGCTTTAAGTATCCTTCTAGCGCAGCTCCATTCGGAACCCACAAGCCGATTTCTGCTAGTACTGGAGAAATTCCACTAATGTTGAAGAAGCTACCACCGAGTAATGCCAAAATCGCTACAAATGCATTTGAGAAAATATTCGAAGCTTCAGCAGAATTAGTTCTATAATTTAAAGAAGATAGTAATGCACTAACCCCACCAATGACCAATGACAACATAAAGGTAATTAATAAATAAAGATGCAAATTTGTAAATGGAACCTTAAAGATTAAGTAACTAACTAGGAACAATATTCCAATTTGTAAAAGAGTTAAAATAACCGTAGAAACTACTATACTCGCTAAATATGTTACTGGATTTACTTGGGCAAGTATAATACGGTCAAAAATGTGTGAGTCCTTTTCTAAATATGCATGGCTTGCAATTGTACCTGCGAGAAATAATATAAACATTACACTCATACTAAAAGTATAGTAAGTACTAGATGTAATTGGGTCCTTTGATGCCACAGTTTTAATATTTGAAGTGATATCAAGTGTTGGAATGGTCATCTCTTCTGTAAGTAATTGATTTTTAGCTAACTCTGTAAATAATGAGTATTGATATTGATAGTAATCTAATATATTTTGAATCACGACAGAAGTCATTTGTTCACTTTCATTTAAGTAAACTTGAAAAGTTGGAGCATTCTTATTAAGGAAAACTGAGGTTAGATAATCATTCGTAAATCCTTCTGGAATTTCGATAATTGCATTGTAGTTACCCCCATTTCTAGCATCCTCTAAATCACTCTTTTCAAGCTTAGTCACCTTTACAAACTCTTGTGTTTCACCATTATTTAGAACTTGATCCAGTAAAATTGAAACAGGCAACATTGATTTCATGCTTTCAAGTAGTGGTTCGGTCATCGGGATTGTTTGTTTGGCTTCTACTATGAAATTTTGAAATTGTTTTAACTCATCTTCATGTTGTATAACGGCTATTTCAATCTCCATAGTTTCCCCATTACTACCACCCCACAAAGAACCTAAAGCAAAACTTAATATGATGATTAAACCTATCGGCATTACAAGTAGTAATAATAATTCGGAAGGGTTACGTAAAAAAACTTTAAATTGTTTTTTAATTAATGAAAAGAACATTTTGTTTCCCCTCCTAATTGCGTAATGCACGTCCAGTTAAGTGTAGAAATACATCTTCTAATGTTGGTTCTTCTACTTGGAAACTGTTTAGGACGATTTTATGTTTTTCACAAAGGGTCATTAATGTTGGTAAGAGATTCGTATCTTTAGCAACAGTAAAGTTTATTTCTGATTCTTTTACATTTATATTCGAAAGTAATGGTAGGTCCATCAATTCTTGAATAAATACATTAGAATGTCGATTGAATTTAACTACAACCATTTTTTCTGAAGATAGAATGGATTTAATTTCTTCTTTTGCTCCAGATGCAATAATTCGTCCTTTATCCATAATGTAAATGCGATTACATAGGTACTCCACTTCTTCCATGTAGTGACTCGTGTAAATAATTGCCGTGTTCGATTCTTGATTAAGTTGTTTAACCGTTTCTAATATGTGATTACGTGATTGTGGATCTATCCCAACTGTTGGCTCATCCATTATTAAATATTGTGGCTCATGTAATAGAGCAACACCAATATTTAATCTTCTTTTCATCCCACCAGAATAGTGTTTTACTAGTTTTTTGTGCTCATTTTCTAGTCCAATTTGTTTCAATACAATTTCAATTCTTTCCTTTAACAGCTTCTTCGACATTTTATGCACACTTCCAAAAAACTCTAAGTTTTCCCTCGCAGTCAAATCTCCATAGAGCGCTATTTCCTGTGGAACAACACCTAAAATCTTTCGAAGTTTAGTAGGTTCCTTAATTACATTTTCATTTCGTAATAATACATCTCCCTCTGTTGGAGGAATGAGGGTTGATATCATTGCAATTGTAGTTGACTTACCAGCACCGTTTGGCCCGAGCAATCCAACAATTTCACCCGGCTCAATATAAAAGTTTACTTGATCAACAGCTTTCACCTTTTTATATACTTTCGATAAATTCACGACTTCTAGCATGTATCCGCCACCTTTCTTTTCTAATGTAACAATACCAATTAACTTTTAGTTCATTAAGTCACTGACGTCATCAACCAATATGACCTAAGTCACATTAAAAAAAGAGCAATCTTTTAAATTGGGACAAAGATAGCTCCTTTTCATAAATTTGGCCATATTAAACAATACCATTCTTAATTGCATAAATTGCAATCTGTGTACGATCTCGCAGTTCAAGCTCATTCAAGATATTCGATATATGATTTTTCACTGTACCAACAGATAAAAATAGTGTGTTTGCAATCTCCTTATTTGTTTTCCCTTCACCTACTAATTTTACAATCTCTAATTCACGCTCTGATAAGGGTATCGTTCGTTTTTCGTAATTTGAAGAATATTGGGATTGTAATAATTTTGGCACTAACCTTGCAGCAATGTCCTCTTGAATAACTAATCCACCCTCAAGAATACTATGAATGGATGAAAGTAGTTTCTGTGGTTCAGAGGATTTTAATATAAAGCCCATCGCTCCATCTTTTAACGTTTGATACGCATATTCTTCGTCATCAAAAGTTGTTAGTATAAGAATTTTTACGCTAGGATAACGAAATTTAATTCTTTTGGTAGCCTCAATTCCATTCATTTCAGGCATTCGAACATCCATTAAAACTAAATCAATATGTACTTTTTCTAATATTTCTAAAGCTTCTTTCCCATTATTAGCTTCAGCAACAATTTGAAATTTGTTATCTTGTTCAATGATCATTTTTAAACCGTTACGTACAATGGCTTGATCTTCCACAATTAAAATATGTACGGTCATGATACGTCCTCCCTTAATGGAAAAGATCCCTCTACAACAAACTGTTGTTCTGATTTAATAATTCGCAAATCTCCTCCAATTTCCTGTAATCGTTCTTTCATATTCGTCAGACCAAAACCTTGTATAATCGGATAATTAGAAAATACCTTATTTTTTACTGAATATTGTACATGTTGTAATGAATTCAATGAGAGCGTTACATCAACTTCTTTTGATTCACTATGTTTCATCGCATTTGTTAAACACTCTTGTAAAACTCTATACAGTACAACACTCTGTCTATTTGTTAGAGGGAGAGATAATACCCCTTTTTCTAACGTAAAACGAATGATTAATCGACTTTCCATCTCTAATTTTCGTATTAATTGAATAACTGATTGTATGCCACTTGTTTCATTTACTTTCAATTGTCGAACAGCGTGTCTAGTTTCCTCTAGACTTTCCCTAGCTAATTGTTTGACATGACTTATTTCTGTGTCATCATGTTGCAAATTCAAGACTTCTAATTGCATTAATAAGGCTGTTAGTTTATGACCTACTGAGTCATGCATATCTCTAGCAATCTTCGTTCGCTCCTCAGATCGTGCTAGTTCTTCTTGTTCAACGGATATCCTTTTCAACTTCCTATATTGTATTAATAGCTGTTCATATAACTTATTCTTCTCTTTTACTTCATTTAGGCAATGATTTAAATAGATTGAACCAATTATAAAAATGACGAAAAACATAAAATGATATAAAGGAACTTTTTGTATTACTGTTAAAACAATCAAAACGGTAATATAACTACTGCTAAGAACATAGAAATCATTCCCTTTCAGATTGTATGCTCCTTCAATTAAAAAGAAAGCTGGGAATAATAATAAATAATAGATCTCACCATTCATAAGATAAGTCGTGATTGTAAAAACAACGATAATGAGTAAGTAGTTAATAATCGGTCTGTTAACTAATGGAACTAAAAAATAAATAAGCAAAATAATTGTAAAGGTGAATAGTAACCAAATAATTTTTTCTTCAGACCAATAAGAATAAAACAAATTGATTATAATAATTATTAAAAAACTTCCATATTTTAGAAATATTTCCTTCATGGTTTTTCCTCGCATACGCCATTTTAGGATAATTATACCACTAGCTGCAAATTATCCTATGTAACATTTATATAAATATTAGTCTTGTACTTGAATATTATTCAAAAAAAAAAACAGAGGATTAACCTCTGTTTTTTATCTTTATATGTCTATTAATTTGTTAGTATGTGATCGATTTCCTGTAGCGACATCGGTTTATAGAAATAATAACCTTGAGCAACTTGACAACTCATTGATCGAATTACTTCAAGTTGATGTTCACTTTCAATCCCCTCTGCAACTGCAGTCAAATTCATACTTCTTGCTAACTGTATAATGGTTTTTACAATCTCACTTCCACCATGGTCGTGAAGATTATTGATGAAACTTCGATCAATTTTTAACTCATTTACAGGAAGTTGGTGTAAGTAACTTAAAGAAGAGAATCCTATTCCAAAGTCATCTACAGAACATTCAAATCCCAGTTGTTTTAAGTCGTGAATAATTTGTTTAGCCCTTGCTAAATCTACAAGACCAATATTTTCAGTAAGTTCAATTTTGATGTAAATTGGATCAATTCTAAAACGATTTACGATAGTTAATAACTTTTCGGTAAAGAATGGTGTGTAAAAGTGGGTTGGGGATATGTTAACAGAAACCTGATATAAGGCTAAGTTTTGTTGTTTTCTATTAGATAACCAATGTAATACTTGCTCAATAATTATGAAATCAAGTTCTTCTATTTTCCCAATTGTTTCAGCTGCTTCAATGAACATGACTGGAGGAACTTGTCCATATTTACTTGAAAACCAACGAGCTAATGCCTCAAAACTAACAATCTTTCCATCTAAGATGTTCACTTTTGGTTGTAGATGAACCCTAATATCATTATTTCGAATGGCATGCACTAATTCATTTTGAATAAGTATTTTCTCTTTTAAATCCTTACTGAAATATTCTTCATAATATACAATGGCATTTCCAGCTTGTAGTTTAGAATTACTCAATGCTATATCTGAATATCGAACAAGTTCATCAATATTTCCTTTAAAGTACTTAAACGAAACTACACCAATTTTTAATGAGATAAACAACTCAATATCATCAATCACAAACGGATCATGAACAGCTTCCAATAATTTTTGAACGTATTCCTCAGTTTCTGAGTCTTTACAATTTGCTGAAATAATTAACGAGCCTTCAGTCGCTCTTGAAATTATGATTGGAAGTTCCTCTAAAATCGCAATAAATCTCTTGTTTAACTCTTTTAATAAAAATCCTAAATAGTTTTTTCCAAATGCATCAACGATATTCGCATATTCTCCTGGCTGTATAAGTAATATAAACCCGTTTGAATTTACGTTTACCGAATTATCGAAGTGTTCTGTAAAATATTGATAATTTGGAAGATGCGATATTGGATCAAAGAACGTTACGTTATAGATTTCATTTTTAAATTTTGTAATATTAACTAAGACTAATAGTGTAAAAATATGGTTCCCGTTATTATCGAATAATTTTTGTTCGGAATATTCATAAAAAATAGAAGAAGCTTTTTTTAGAGAAACAATAGTGGTATTATCTAGTGTCACTTTCTGATGCTCTTGCAATTCATTATTCTTAATTATGAAATTAAACGATTCTTTTATAATATCAGGCTTACTTTGTCCGATAGCTTCTTCGTTACTTATTAACTTTGTAAATAATTTATTTACATAAACAATTGGCTCTTTTGATAAGCTTGGATCTGAGATTAAGAATGGGAACTGAATTTGGTCTCCTATTCGACATATCCTGGATAACAGATCCTGTTTTTCTACCTTTTCTTCCAGCATCCTCCAAAACACCTTTCCAATTGTTTTCCTTTTTGTCTATTTTATAGAAAAGGAGTTAAATAAGCTACATTTTTATCAAATTCTAGTCGGGAAATACCATACAATACTTTATATAATTTATTAAATTCAACTCCATTCTCTAGCATAAAAAAGAGCTGTTATGAAAGACACCATTCACAACAGCCAATGCATAAAAAATTATTTATCTATAATTAATTATACCTTCATTATTTTTAGTAGTCTGACTCAATATTCTCTACGATACTATTGATTCTCTCGAGCATAGGTGGATGAGTATATCTAAACCATTTCACTATAGTAGGAGGATTCACTTCACTTAATCCTGCCTTCGATAACTTTTGGAATCCACTTATTGCAGCTTCAGGATTATCTACTAATTCAATTGCAAATTGATCAGCTCTCGTTTCCTGATACCTAGATACAGCATTGAATATTGGATTTGAGAAAAATAATAAAAAGGAAGAGATTAGCAATAATAATGGTAATGAATGAATATTTCTAATACTCTTTACCTTCAAAAGATCCCCATGCTTCTGAATTAGCCAAGGCATAATTTTGGAAATTAACCAAAGGCCGACAAACATCATCACTAGATACCCAGCTATACCAATATAAATATGCTTTTCAACATAATGCCCCATCTCGTGAGCCATGATAAAAAGTATTTCTTCTTCTGTTAAACGATTTAAGGTTGTATCCCAAAGGACGATTCTTGAATTATCCCCTACACCAGTTACATATGCATTTAATGCATTGGTTTTATCTGCCATATTCACTTCATAAACACGGTCAGCTGGTATGTTGGCCTGTTCAGCAAGTCCCAATATTTTAGCTTCGAGGTCCTTATTTTTTAAAGGGTAGAACTCATTATAGAGTGGATCAATAATCACAGGTTGAATGTACATTAAAAAGATGGAGAATGGAATGGTTAATAACCAAGCATAAAACCACCATTTCTTTTCACTTTTCTTAATTAGCCAATAAAGAACCGATATCACAACTATTGTAATAATTAAATTAACCCAAAAATCTACAACATTGTCTCTCATCCAAGAAGAGAAATTTTGTGTGCTAATCCCATATCCCCTACTTAAAGTATATCTTACGTAATCTATTGGGAAAAAGATAATAAACGTTAGAAATGAGAGTAAAAATAAGTAAATGGAATTATGTACAATTCTCCATTTCGTTACCTGGGACCACTTCTCAAATATAAAAGAACTACCTGAAACTAGTATGACAAAATACATTAGCCATTCAAAAGGAGTAATAATAAAAAACAGGAAATTTCTAATTTTAGAATATTCTTCGCTTAAGAGTAGCTCTCTTTCTGTCATGAAAGTTTCCGGATCACCAGCAGTCCCCTTTAATATTTCAGGTATACCTCCGTCACTTAAGTGGAAAATATATACATACATTGCAATTGCATAAAGTATAAATGCAAGAACAGCTCTAGTACCCCATTTTTTCAACATTAAAATCCCCCTTAAAAAACGAACTCTATATCTATTGTAATCAAATAGAAAATTTCTAGAACAAAAAGGGGGATTTCTCTTTCGAATATTTTGTTGTTATGAACTTACTAATCTATCTTGCATAAACATTAGCTACGACTTTGCGAAGTATATTTTTCACGATATTTTAAAATCATAACCTCTACATTACCTGTACCCACTAATACACCAACTATAATTATAAGAGTACCAATAATTTGTTGAAGTGATATAGACTCACTTAGTATTAAAGTTGTTCCGATTAATGCAAAGACGGTATTTAAATTCACAAATATTGCAGATTCAGCCGTTCCGATATTTTTTATACATAAATTATACAAACTATGACCTAAACCAGTTGCAATGACAGCTGATAATAAAAATACTGACCAAAAAATTAGATCACCAGTTGCAAATACAACTATCCCTTTTGGATTCAGGAGAATTGAACTACATACTATAAATAATGACCCAATTGTCAGCATATATGCCGTCATAAGCAGAGGAGAAATCATCTTAGTCCCTCTTCTAATTGCAATAAAACTAAATGCTTGTAAAAAAAATGATAAGAATACTAGAATATCCCCTATTTGCCAGTGCAACAATTCTCGGAAATCTTGTACAACAGCAATGAAAACCCCAAGTCCACCTAAAATAAAACCTATTAACTTTGATTTGGTCAAGATTGTATCTTTGAATATAACTGCAATAATTGCAACCATTAAAGGACTAAATCCACTTATTATAGCCGTTTTTGTTGCAGTAGTTTGTTCAATACCAAAAGCTAAAAAACCGTGATGGAATATGACACCAAAAAGGCTACCTAGTATAATATATTTCCATGGCATATTCTCAACATATAACTTTTGTCTTAATATGATCAAAATTAGAAATACAACTATTCCAGCTGTAAGTATTCGAAAGGATTGTAAAGTTAATGGATCACCATTTGATACAATAATTTTTAACCATGTTACATTTAATCCCCAAGCTAACATAACTAAAACCAATATGGTATAAACTTTACCGTTACTCAATAAACAGTCGCCTCTTTCGTAATGTATGAAAAGAAAGTGGCTGCCTTAAAAGTAAACCTTTCAAGACAGCCTTCAAACATTTATAAATTGAAATTCCACATTGACGTTAAAATGCTACGTTAATGTTGAGGATCTCGTCTTTTATTAATAGACTGCTTCGTTCGTATTTACCTTTTTAAATACGTAAGCTCCATCCACTATTGAATCAAGTGAAACTTGATCTCCAATTTCAACATTCTCTAAAATACGTGCAGTTATTTTTGCGTTTGAATTCTTCAATTGTACTAACGCTACTGTGTATGGTGCTAAATGAGCAAATTGTGCTGGAGGTACCTGGATGACTGTAAAACTATAAACTATACCTTCATCTGGCACTTCCGTTTCGTTTACTATTTCTTTTCCACATGAACTGCAAAATACTTTCTTTGTGACAGATTCAATTCCACAACATTCATAAACTTTCATAGTTTACACCCTCTCCAAAATGTGTACAACAGAATAAGCACCTGTACCACCTAGATTTTGAGCTAATGCTATTTTCGGTTGTTTTGCAAGCTGGTTAGGAGCGTTTCCTCTTAGTTGACGAACTAATTGATAGATTTGCGCAATACCTGTAGCACCTATAGGATGACCTTTTGATAATAATCCTCCACTTGTATTTACAGGTATTTCACCATCAACTCTTGTTTTACCTTCTTCAACCGCTTTCCAGCCCTCTAACTTCTGAAAGAAACCTAATTCTTCAATTGATAATATTTCGGTCATTGAAAAACAATCGTGAATTTCTACAACATCTATATCTTTTGGTCCTAATCCCGCTTTTTCATAAGCTTTTTCGCCTGAAATTTTAACTGCAGGTAGAGATAACAAATCGACTGCGTCTTGCATCAATGTTGGACCTGAACTTTGTGCAGATGCACGAACTTTAATCGAAGAAGGTTTGCTCGACAATACAACTGCTGCAGCACCGTCGGTAATTGGTGAACAATCGAATAGACCTAAAGGATCTGTAACCATACGAGCGTTAATAATTTCATCTATTGAAGTAGGTTTTTGGAACTGAGCTAATGGGTTATTAATTGCATTTTCTCTATTTTTTAAGGCTACTTTTGCAAGATGTTCTTTTTTAGCTCCTGTTTCGAACATATATCTGTTTGCTACTGTACCAAAGAAACCTGGGAAGGTTAAACCTGCTTCTTTTTCAGTAGTACTTTGATCCATAGCAGTATTTATAAATTGAGTAACAGTGGCTGTTGAAGCGTGCTTCATTTTTTCGGCACCAACTACCAATACATTTTCGTACTCTCCGCTCAATATACTTAAAACTCCTTGTCGTAGAGCAATACCACCGGACGCACAAGCTCCCTCTAATTTCGCAGTTGGAATATATCCAAGACCTAAATCATGAGCAACAA
This sequence comes from Ureibacillus sp., assembly GCA_031178355.1. Classification (GTDB taxonomy): domain Bacteria; phylum Bacillota; class Bacilli; order Bacillales_A; family Planococcaceae; genus Ureibacillus. Next base: position 126,254 of record JAPSJC010000001.1, on the reverse strand, counting down.
TTGCACCTAATATTTCTTGATTTGAAAGGGTACCACCCATAAAGTTACCTACGAATATAGCATCTATTTTTGGGTGATCTGCATCCTTTAGCGCTTCCCTACTTGCCTCTATGAGAAGGTCCTTTAAAGACTTATCTTCAAAACTTCCAAACTTTGTCATTCCAATTCCATGTACGTAAACAGCGGTCATCTCGTCACCCCAATATGTTTGTTTACAAGTTCTCTCTTAAGTATTTTTCCATATGAACTTTTTGGTAAGCTTTCAACTATATAGATCTCTTTTGGTTTTTTGAAGCTTGCAAGATTGTTCTTACATAAATCGATTAACTCTTCATCTTTAACTTCACCACGACCATTTGGAACTACATAAGCAACTACATTTTCTCCCCATTTCTCATCAGGAACACCGATTACACATGTTTCCTTCACATATGGATGTTTATTTAAAACCTCTTCTACTTCACGAGGGTAAATATTAACACCTCCAGATATGATTACTTCTTTTTTTCGGTCTACAATATATAAGAAACCATTTTCATCTAAGCGTCCTAAATCACCTGTATGCAACCAACCATCTTGTATCGTATCATTAGTTGCATTCTCATTATTCCAGTATCCTTTCATAACAAGCGGACCTTTTGCAGTAATTTCACCAATTTCCCCTATAGGAACTTCATTACCTTCGTCATCAATTATTTTGACATCAACAAATGGTCCCACTCTTCCACAAGAATCAAGGTGAGACGGTAAATCATATCTCGGCATAATAGAAATACACATTGGAGCTTCTACTTGACCATATGTTTCTACAAACTTAGTACCTATTTTATCTAAAGCTTCTTGAAGTTTAGCAGCTGCTATTGGTGAGCCCGCCATATTAATTGACTTGACGGTCTTCAGCTTGTTTGGATCAAATTGCTCATGTTGAACCATTAAATTCACCATAGTTGGAACTAAGAATAGAACTGACACCTGATCTTCTTCCAAATGATGGATAAATTGGTGTGGTTCGAACTTATCATAAACAACTTGTGTTAATCCATATAACCATGCGACGTGACTTAAGAAGTTAGCTCCATGAGTTAAAGGTGCAACATGACCAATAATATCCTTAAAATCCACCTCACAAGCTATGGCTAACGATTGAGCTCCCGTTACCATATTACGATGTGATAGCATAACACCTTTTGGATTTCCCGTCGTACCTGATGTATACATGATGGCCATTAAATCATCTTCATCCACAACGTTTTCAAATGATTTGCCATGAAATTGTTTTACAACACTTTCGTACTCGTTACCGATGAATAATGTTGGCATTTCTAATTGTAAATTTTTAATTAATTCTTCTTCACCAATTAGTAATGACATTCCAGAGTCTTTAATTTGATACTCATGTTCTAATGGATGAAGACGATAATTCAGTGGCACCTTAATTAGACCAGCCAGTGAAACCGCTACATCTAATTCAATATGTTCAGCACGATTAGACATTAAGATGCCGATTCGATCGCCCTTTTCTAATCCCACATGATGAAAATAAGTTGAAAGAGCATAAGCTCGATTTATTAACTCATTGTAGGTATGTGAAACGTTCTTATCTTTCACTGCAATTTTATGTGGATAAGCTTTAGCCGACTTTAATGCTAATTTCCCTATTGTTGTCACTATTATCAAGCCCCCTCTATCTCTGTAAAACTAAAGACAGGCACATTAAATATTTCATCATTTTTCCGAACAAGCTTCACACTTTTCAGTGGCAAAATGATAAATTCAACAGTAATGGCCGTGAAATTTTCTCCTTCTATAAAGTGTCCACCATCCAGCCTTTTTTCACAATCAACTACTGTACCATGGAAATGAAGATCTAACTCCCCTTGTTCATTGACACCTATAAATCCTACTCCAGAAATAATTTCTACTTCCGATTTCGTTTGGACCTTTGGAGAATATTTAATTAGTCCTTCTTGGTCTCCTTTTGCAACTTGAAGGAATGTCGCATATTTTAAGGAGCCAAGACATTGAAACTGTGCAGCACGTACACCATAGTGTGTACATACTTCTTTTAGTCCAGTGAAAAGGTCTGTATCTTTCTTCAATCGCCCAACAATTCGCTCAGTTGATTTATCGTATACAGCTTGTAATCGTGGGTTATCCAATACTAATTCCCCCATCCACTTTCAATACTTGAGCAGTTGTATAACTAGAGTCTCTTGAAGCAAAGTAAAGTACTGCCCCAGCGATATCATCTGGCTGTCCCATACGTTTTATGACTTGTTGACTTGTGTCATAAGCAACTCCCGCAGTAATTCCAGTAGCTGTAGCTCCAGGTGCAACAGAATTACATGTAATACCAAATGGTCCCAATTCTTTTGCCACCCATTTCGTTAATGCAATTACCCCACCTTTAGAAGCAGCATATGCTGGACCCGAACGCCCTTTACCACCTTCTCCTGAAGTAACACCACCATTTAATCCTGAAACTGAACTAATGTTAATGATTCTTCCATAACCTGCATCCTTCATATGCGGATAAACACATGCCTGGATAAATAGGAAAGATGCTTTAAGATTTGTATTTAAATCACGATCCCAATCATCTAAAGTCATTGTTTCAATATCTTTTCTGCTGGCAGTACCTGCGTTATTTACTAGAATATGAACTTCTCCATATTTCTCTATTGTTCTATTAACGGTTGCACGTACAAATTTCTCATCACGAATGTCACCTAAACATTCTATGAAACTCTCATGAGCCAACAAAGAAATTGTCTCTTCACACGTATTTAAATCCACTAAAACTGTATGAACGCCTTGTTTGGATAACTGAACTGCTACAGACTGTCCAATTCCACTTGCTGCACCTGTAATAATTGCAACATCACCATTAAAATTCATAAGCCATTCCCCTTTGCTATGCTATTATTTCACACCTAGTAAATCAGGTAAGAAGGTTGTAATAATCGGAATATAAGTTACGAGTAGTAATACAATAATTGACGCAACTATAAATGGAAGCACACCACGCGATATTTGCAAAATATTTGATTTTGACAAACTAGCAGCTACATATAAATTAAGACCTACAGGAGGTGTAAATAAACCAATAGCAAGATTGATTGTCATAAATATTCCAAATACAGTTGGATCTACATTCAACTGCAACATAATAGGAAGTAATATTGGCACAAAAATGTAAAATGCAGAAATTGCATCAATGAACGCCCCAGCAATGAGCAAAATAATGTTTACTAATAGTAGAATGATATATTTATTGTCCGTAATGCCCAAAACAACTTCAGAAATAGTTGATGCAATTTGTTCTGTTGTAACGATATAAGCAAAAACAGATGCTGCACTTACAATAATCATAACTACTGCAGTTTGTAGTGCTGATTCAATGAATATTGAGTAAAGTACTTTGAAATATCCTTTACGAATGATGAACATTCCAATAATCAGTCCATACATTACAGCTACAACTGCGGCTTCTGTAGGAGTGAAAAATCCACCATAGATTCCACCTAATATAATCACCGGCATTAATAAACCTGGAATTGCACGAATAAATGCTTCCCATTTTTCTTTACGGGTACTTTTTCTCGTTTGGGTTTCACCAGATTGATTGAAAACCCCGAGTTTGATATCTCGATTTCTTACATACATACCTGCTAGGAATAATCCAAGTCCGACTAATATTCCTGGAACAATTCCGGCCATAAATAATCGATTAATAGTAATTGGAATTTGATCACCAGCAACAATGGCAAAAATGATTAAAGCGATTGACGGTGGAATGATAATACCGATTGCACCAGCACTTGCAACTAATCCCCCTGCAGTTTCTTTACGGTAACCATTTTTTATCATGGCAGGTATTAAAATTCCTCCGATGGCTGCAACAGTTGCAGGTCCTGACCCAGATATTGCCGCAAAGAAAACAGCTACTAATACTGTTACTAGTACAATTCCACCTTTGCGATGTCCAACTAACGCTTGCGCAAAATCTATTAATCTTTTTGAGATGCCAATATGATCCATGATGACACCTGCTAAAATGAAGAAGGGAATTGCAAGTAATGTAAATTTCGATACACTTGTATACATAATGTCTGTAACAACTTCAAAACTACCTAATCCATTGGATATAAATAAAACAATAACTGAAGATACAGCAAGTGAAGCAGCAATAGGTACACGTAAAGCAACTAATGCTAAGAAGGACCCAAATAAAGTGATTGCGGTCATATTTTCACTTCTCCTTTCTGTTCTTCAATATCTACTATGTTTACTTCCTTTGTTTCCATTAGTTCGTAAGATTCTCTATTTACTTGTTTCAATTCCTCAATTGTTACTTGTACTGTTCGAATTAAACAAAGTAGTGCTCCTATAGGCAAAGCTAATGATAAGATCCATTGTGGCAATCCAAGTGCAGGAGTTGTTTGTGATATTTTCATTTGGAATTGGACCATTTCAAAACCGTAGAAAAGCAGGATACTAAATAATGCTCCTGAAATAATGGAAGATATAAGTATAATAGCTTTTTTTCCCACTTTACCTACCAAATCATAAACAAGTGTAAAGCCTAGGTGTGCGTATCTACGCACACCTAAAGCAGTACCAACAAATGTTAATAACACCAGTAAGTTAATCGTAATTTCTTCTGTAAAAGAGAAAGAAAATTTAAAGATATTACGAGATAAAATATTTGCAAAAGTAATTAATGTAATCGTTACAAAAGTGATAAATAGAATAACTTCTTCAAAATAATCAAGAATTTTCATATCATTCCCCCACTATCTCTCTTGGAATGCTTGTAGTAAATCTGTTCCCCAAATAGATTCATATTTTTCATAAATCGGTTGTACTACCTCTTTAAATGCAGCGATTTCTTCAGATGTCGGTGTATAAATTGTCATTCCTTTTTCTTCTAACTCTTTTACTTGTTCAGTTTCTCTTTCACGAGCAATTTGTACTTGATATGCAGCGGCTTCTTTACCTAAACGATCAAATAAAGCCTTATCATCATCACTCATAGAGTCATATAGTTCTTTATTAATTCCTAACACGAGTGGGTCATAAGAGTAATTCCATAATGTTAAGTATTGTTGAACTTCATTTAGTTTTGAAGAGTAAATAACATCAATTGGATTTTCTTGACCATCAATTGTTCCTTGTTGAAGTGCTGTAAATACTTCAGAGAATGTCATTGTTGCAGGGTCTGTTCCTAACTCACGGAACAAGTCGGTGTACATTGTGATACCAGGTATACGAATCTTTAATCCATTTAAATTTTCAGGAGATTGAACGTTTACTTTGCTGTTTGTTAATTGTCTGAAACCGTTTTCACCATACCCTAAAACGTGTACACCTTTTTCAGCTAAAAGTTGCTTAATTAATTCTCCACCTTTACCAGCGAATACTTTATCTACTTGCTCATGGTTGTCAAATAAGAATGGTGCACTAGCTACACCAAATTTTGGATCTAGTATTGAATAAATAATTGTTGAGTTAAATGTTAAATCGATTGATCCTTTTGCTAAACCTTCGACTGCTTTACCTGAGTCTCCACCAGATAATTGCTCATTTGTAAATACTTCAATTTTGATACGACCGTCAGTTTCTTTCTCTAAATCATCTGCTAATTTTTTTGCAGCCTCATACCAAGTTGAGCCATCGCCCACTGTAACCGACATTTTTAAATTGTAAGCCTTTGCATCTCCGTTTGAATTAGAACTAGAATTTGTTGTCTCTCCTCCACCACATGCCACTAAAACAAGTGATACAACTGCAATCAGTGAAATGAAAAGAACTTTCCCCTTTTTTAAAAATCTCATCAACATATCCCCCTTACATCCTTTATCAAAGTTTGTAGAAACTCCGAATTACAATTATTCTATAATTCAGAAAATTAAATATATATATACAAACAACATAAAAATAATCTATTTTCTTTATGCATTTTTGTTCACCTTACATAAAGACGTCATAAAAAGACTAAAAAACGGCTATCTCAAAGGGATTGAGAGTAACCGTTTTTCACATTATATTTATAGAAATGTCAAAAAAACTCAAGGTTGTTATATATTAAGCCAACTCATCTTTAACTTTCATTTTCCTATATAAGTAGATTGCAAGTTTAAGATCTAATTTAATTTTACTATGATTTAAGTCGACATTTAATAATTTTTCTATCTTTTTTAACCGGTATTTCAGTGTATTTTTATGGATATGAAGATCATTTGCAATCTCTTGTAAAGATGCATTTGAATTTAACCACTTTTCAAGATTCAGTAATAGCTCCTCATCTGGAATAATTGGTTGAATCGTTCTTTCTAGAAATTTGTGAATTTTATAATCTTCTATATCTGAAAATAACAAATCAATTGTTAAGTCTTCTTCAAATACGACTTCTACATGATCAGCAACTGCAGTTGTTAATGCAATTGTTGCTTTAGAATATGACTCATGTAGATTATAAAAATTTTCACGATCCCCGACTCCAATGTATACTTGCGTTTTATATCTTTTTTCAATTTTACTTTTAAGCGTCCAAAGTCCCTTTTCTAGTTGTTCTCTCGACACATTTGGTACTAACATGATTAATTTATCAAAGCTCCATTGAGTAATTCGAAGTTTCGGATGAATCGTTTGTATACTACTTAAAAAATCAATTTCGTTATATTCAAACCGTCGCTCTACTTTTAAAATGATAACACGATTATATAAGTCGGTCTCAATCCCAAGCATTTCTACACGTTGCGATAAGACTTCTTTTTCAATTCTTCCATTTAATAAGTCTAATAGGAAGAATTCGAACATTCTTGCATCTCTTTCTTTTTCTTGTCGAGTTAGAAAATCCTCTACAAACAACTCTGTAATTCTTTGAACCAGTTTTCCAAACTTTTCAATCTCGGAAGGTTGCCCTGTAACCCCAATAACCCCAATTGGTGTATCTTCAATAATTAATGGCATAACCATACCTTCTCGGACACCTTTTAATTTCTTAGACAATTCCTCTGTCATATTCATGACTTGTTTATTATTCATTGCAATAATAGAACCTTCATGAAATTGATTAATACGAGTAAAGTCGGTACTAGCAATGATAAAACCATTATGATCGATTACAACTACATCTTTGTCAATTAACTTTTTCAGTTCATCAACAATTTTTGCCCCAATAATTTGTAAATCAAACATATTTCGTCCCCCCCCAAAACATGTCTGTTAATTTAAAACGGCCTCAAACGTTGCTATATTAGTAGACACCTGTTTAATTTGGTCATATACGATTTCAACTATATGCACTGCTTTAATAGAACTAGATAAACCTTCTTTATTAATACCCGCTTTCATTTGCATTAAACATCCTGGATTCGATGTTACGATGTAAGTTGGATTAACTTCTTTTACATAGCCCATTTTTGTATCTAATATCTTCCCAGCCATTTCAGGTTGTAATAAATTATAAACTCCCGCAGAACCACAGCAACTATCTGCCTTAAGCATTTCCTTATATTGAATACCGGGTAGATTTTCTAAAATTTCTCTAGGTTGTTTAAACACTTTGTTTACATTTCTAAGATGACATGAATCTTGATAAGTAGCAACAACATTTGGTGGAATTTTTGGAATTTTCCTTAAATAATCTACTAAACCTAAGGTAACCAATAACGAAGAGATATCTATCATTTTATTTGTAAATCGCTTCGCTTTTTCTGCATATTTCCCATCATTTGCTAAATGCTTCTCATATTCACTTAAGAAAGCTCCACATCCCCCAGCGTTATTAACAATGTAATCAAAGTCATCACTATCAAATGCATCGATATTCACTTTAGCGTTTTGTAAACCTTTTTGCATTTCTCCACTATGAGCATGTAGTGCCCCACAACATTGCTGCTCAGCTGGAATGACCACCTCAGCACCGAGTAATTTTAGAACTTCGATCGTTTTCTCATTAATTTCTTTAAACAGTGACTCCATCAAACATCCTGTAAAAAAAGCAACTTTAATTTTTGGAGGTTTAATTGGTTCAAGTTTTTCTACCTTTTTAGGTACCTCTGGTAAGGCCTTTTCCATATCTTTCATAAATGGTGGAAACAAATTTAAGAATCCTATTTTTCTCGTAACTTTTTGCAGTCCAGATTTTTGATAAAAACGTACTAATTTCACTACTCTATTTAACTCTTTTTTATTTGCAAACAAACGGTTAAACGTAACATTTCGTACTGTCTTTTCTAATGTTTTCTGAGGCTTTACTTCTTGTATTGCTTCTTTCGTTTGCTCAATTAATTGACCATACTGTACACCAGCTGGACAGGCAGGTTCACAAGCACGACAGCCAAGACACAAGTTAAAAGACTCTTCAATGGATGAATCCCATTCTACTTTTCCATCTCTTACAGCTTTCATCAAAGCAATTCTTCCACGAGGAGATTGAGCTTCATCTTGATCAGTATGAAGGTATGTTGGACATGAAGAAAGGCAAAAACCACATCGCATACAATCAAGCAATAGAGTTTCATCTACATGTTCTTGAAACGACTTCTTCATTACTAGATTAATTGACATGTTGCAACACCACTCTCTTTTTTGTTTCTTTTGCGAAAATCTTTCCTGGATTCATAATATTATTTGGGTCAAACGCAGCCTTAATTCCTTTCATTAACTGAATCCCAGATTCTCCAACTTTCCATTCAAGATAAGGGGCTTTCATTTCTCCAATTCCATGTTCACCTGAAATAGTACCTCCTAAGGATAATGCGGCTTCAAAAATTTCTTCGAATGCTTCTTCAACTCGTTTTAATTCTTCTTGATCTCTTGCATCTGTCAAACATGTTGGATGTAGATTACCATCACCAGCATGGCCAAACGTTGCAATTGTAAGTTTATATCTTTCAGCAATTTCATCAACCATTCTAACCATTTCAGCGATAGCAGAACGTGGTACAGTAGCATCTTCTAAAATAGTCGTTGGTCTAAGTCTAGATAATGCTGATAAAGCAACACGTCGAGCAGTTTTTAAGTTTTCCGCTTCCACGTCATCGCTCGCAATTTTTGTGAATATTGCACCATTCTCAACTGCAATTTTTGTCATTAACTTTACATCTTGTTCAACTTGAGTTAATTCGCCATCTTGCTCTAAAATGAGCATAGCTTCAACGTCCGTTGATAACCCGATTTTCATAAACTGTTCTACAGCATCAATCGTTTTTCTATCGAGAAATTCCAATGTTACCGGAATAATTTTGTTTGCTATAATTGCTGATACCGTTTTTGCAGCTTCTTCAAGCGAATGAAAATACGCAATACTTGTCATTTTATATTTTGGTAAAGGAATTAGTTTTAAAGTAATTTCCGTTATAACTGCAAGAGTACCTTCAGAACCCACTAACAAAGATGTAAGATCATACCCAGCAACATCTTTGGCAAGTTTTCCTCCTGTTTTTAACACTTCACCATTCGGTAATACTGCTGTAAGCCCTTTCACATAATCTTTCGTTACTCCGTATTTTAAACCACGAAGCCCTCCTGAATTTTCGCTAATATTCCCTCCAATAGTAGAGATTTTCATCGAGCTTGGATCAGGAGGATAAAATAAATTTTCTCTTTCAACAAAATTACAAATATCAGCAGTAATCATTCCAGGTTGTACTGTAATTGTTAAATTCTCTTTATCGAAATCAATAATTTGATTCATATGATTAAACAATAGAACAACCCCCCCTTGATTAGGAACTGTTCCTGCTGCCAGATTTGATCCTGACCCTCTTGGAACAATTGGTATTCTGTGTTCATTACAAATTTTTAGAATTTTTGATACTTGTTCCGTATTTCTTGGTGACAAAACTAAATCTGGCATTGATTGATAATTTGCAGTAGCATCGTAAGAATATGCGAGCAGTTGTGCTTGCGATTGCTTAACATTTTTTTCACCAACAATATTTATAAATAATTGGATCATCTGTTTATCCATTCCACTCACCTCAATAAAATCGTTTATAATTATTTTATAATTTAGAAAATTTTAAATATATGTACTTAATGATTAAATTTTTACCTATAAAAATCCTCTTTTTGTATGAAATGTCTAAAATAAAATATGATAGACGAAGGTCAATCAGTTTTTGGACCGACTACTTTTTAATACTAAAATGGCCTAGAATGAAAATTTAATAAAAAAAAGCTAGCAAATATGCTAGCTGTCAGACTGTAGACTAACTCAAAGAATTATAGATTTTTTGCGTCTTTTTTCCATTATACAATACATATAGAAATCGTCGATTTCCGTTACAGGCGCTTCATTCAGGATGGAAATCCACAATTGTTGGTTCATACCCTTTAGTGTTCATTAACCGAATTTGTGATGGTACTACTTTTAAAACAATCATTTCAGGATCATCTGGACCTTCAAACCAATCACTTAACGAATCATTCCAAACCTTCTCCCGAATTGAAACTTCAGACGATATTTCTACTTTCGCTTCAATTTCTAAAAATGAATCCCCTAATCCATTTCCATCATACCCAATTAGGATATGAGTATAGGGATTCTTTGATAGTTCATCTACCTTATGTGTGTCTTTATTTGTAACCGTATATAAAGTAAAGTTGTCATTAAAAAAAGTCATATATCGGGAATGCGGTTTATTTCCTTCAATCGTTGCCATTGTCCCTACCAGATTGTCTTCTAAAATCTTTTCGGCAATCTCTTTACTTGCTTTTGTCATAATGTCATCTCCTTTAAATATTACTGTAAGGGGTGCTACTTTTATTATTACTTTTGAATTGTCACTTTATCCTATAAAGCACATCTTCCATTGGAACCCAGTTTGCCAAAAACTTTTCCGTGCGTTCTCTCCCTATTTTGATTAATGCTTCTTTTGAGTGATGATCCAATTCAAAATTGGTAGCACTATACTCTTCAACAGGGATAAAAATTATATTTTTCTCATGTTTTCTCGAAATATATCTTTCATCATGTGCATCTTTCATTGTTGAAAAAAGAGCCTCAAATAAATTCAGCCCATTCTTTATTACATGAGGTTTCGATTCCTCACTTGGATGGCTTAGTTTTAAACCTAGTAATGGGCGTTGTTTATTACCATTATCAAAAATCCAAAGCGGGAAATTACTTAAGATTCCTCCATCTACAAAAATACATTCTTTTTTGTTTTGATCTCTCAATTTAATAGGTTCAAAGAAAAATGGAATGCCACAACTCATTCGTAACGCTTTTGCAACGGAGAATGTCTTCCAGTTAAATCCATATGTTGGTAAATCATCTGGTAATATAACCATGCGACCATTTGTTAAATCTGAGGCAACAAGTTTTAATGAATCTCTAGGTAAATCATCGAATGTATAGATATCTTTAGCAGCTAGCTTTTTATAAAACCATTTTTCCAGTGCTTTTCCTTGATATAATCCCATACGAAAATAAAGATTTAACCATTTAATAATAGGTAGATTACGAGCAAACTTGGGAGGATCTAGAAGTGATTTAAGATCGAGTTCGTCTAATAACTCTTCAATTTCAGAAGCATTATACCCCGCTGCTAAAAAGCAAGCTAATATCGCACCAGCACTAGTACCTGCAACACGTTTAAAATGAAACCCTTTCTCATCTAATACTTGCATTGCACCCACATATGCAAATCCTTTGATTCCACCACCTGAAAATACCCCATCAATAATCACGATCTGCTCCCCATTCTTTTCTTTTCTACAATTTAAGTAAAATGAGGATATAATAGAACTTATTTCGATAAAGATTTAGAAAAACATATCTTGTTCCACTATAGATCGAGATGACATTTTTCTAATGCAAATTATCACATACGTTAAATATCTGCTTAGAAAGGCTCAGCTTAGGAACAATTTCCTATTAGCTGAAAAAGAAAAAAGTATTTGGCTCAAGTTCATTTTGTTGTTTGGCCAAATACTTTATCTACTATTCGTTTAGTCTAGATGGGTTATGTTTGTTGTCAGGTCTATCTTTATTCACTTGTATGTTACTTTTTTTTGCCTCATCATTTTGACCAATTACATCAAAATCGTCTGGACTTAAATCATATCCATAACCATACTCTTCACGATCTAATCCTTTTTTATGTTCTTTATCCTTTGCCAATATGGTCACCTCCACAATGTTAATATGCGCTTTATGAAAATTGGTATACCTTACATGACCAATAAAAGATAAACTTTATTACTTAATTAAACGATAAAAAAAAGCAAACCTTCATATATGAAAGTTTACTCTTTTTAAAAGTATAATTATTTCGCGACTGTCGCTAAAGCTTTCGTCACAGAAATAATGAATTTGCAAGCAGATTCATTATTTAGCTGCTTGGTATTTTGCTTCAACAACATCCCAGTTTACAACATTCCAGAATGCAGAAATGTAGTCAGGACGACGGTTTTGGTAGTTTAGGTAGTAAGCATGTTCCCAAACGTCCAAACCTAATATTGGTGTTTTACCTTCCATTACTGGAGAGTCTTGGTTTGGTGTTGAAGTGATTGCGATTTCGCCGCCATCAACAACTAACCAAGCCCATCCTGAACCAAAGCGGCCAGTTGCAGCTTTAGCAAACTCTTCTTTAAAGCTATCTACGCTACCGAATTTAGCATCAATTGCAGAAGCTAATTCACCAGTTGGTGCAGTTGCACCACCAGGAGCTAGGATTTCCCAGAATAATGAATGGTTAGCATGTCCACCACCATTGTTGCGTACAGCAGCTTGTTTGTCCGCTGGAAGAGCATCAATAGATGAAATTAGTTCTAATAAATCTTTACCAGCAAATTCAGTACCTTCAACAGCAGCATTTAAGTTTGTTACATATGTGTTGTGATGTTTTGAATGATGGATTTCCATTGTTTTTGCATCAATGTGTGGTTCTAATGCATCGTATGCATAAGTTAATTTTGGTAATTCATAAGCCATTTGTATTTCCTCCCTAGATTTAGAAATAATTCTGAATACATTAGTAGGTTATCAAATAAATCCATTTCATTCAATTATTTGACACTTAATAAATACACATTTCAGTCTTTTGACTGATAAAAGATATTATGATTTTAATAACTTTCTACTCAATTCCCCTAATAACTATAACCTTTCTACAATTTGTTTATTCATAAAAAGACTTATTAACTCAACATGTAATTTCTACAACCAAATGATTTATTTCATTTTACTATACTAACTTTCATGGTAAACTTTCAGTAGTGGAGGTGTGAAAATGGTAAAACATTCTCAACTTTTTATTGATAGTTTATTTCACCCAAAAAAATTGGCTAGTTACCGCATGCTACCTATTAGTAAAATTATACAATACGTATTTTTATTAACTTCCATTGTAACAATTTTTTCATTTTTTCAATTTGTTACGGGAGTTTCTAATGACAATGCATTTGACTTAGAAGGGTTAGCTCAATATGTTGAAGATATACAATGGCTATTATATCCATTTGCCTTTATCATTTTATTTATAACAACTACAGGGTTATTATTTTTTCAAGTAAGTATATTTGCTCTTATTGGAATGGGCTATTTAAAGGTTATGAAAAGACGTGGAGAATACCGACATATGTGGAGATCTACCTCGTTAGCAATTACATGGACAACTCTACTTTCCATTCTATTTTCATATTTACCTATATATAATTTAGTAGGGACAGTAATAGGTATTGTGATTACTATTATTCTATTATTTATTGCTACACTTAAATATCCAAAAATGCCAGTGAAATAGTATGCATGAATCCCCCTTGTCTTCATATAGTGGAGAAAGGAGGGATATTTTTATGCGTTATCTAATTATTACTGCTATTATATTTATCATTGCATTTGTAGTAAAGATAGATTTAACAGAAGGTACTATACCACTTGCATCATTTGATAGCCCAAAACTCGGTGAAAATTGTGAGAAAGAATATACGATTAAAACAATTCCTGTTATTACAGAGTTAGGAGATTCACCACAAGCACTTTTTGCAGCGTACCCTTCTGAAATAGAAGTTCCTATACCAGAAAGATTAGTTCAGTTTTACCAACTAAATCCTCATCTACAAAAGCAAGCCATGGTACCAGGTGAACTCATAAAAGTTCCTGTATATGTTAATGTATATAATAATTGTTCAAATCAATAGGCTATATATCCTTGTCTTTTCCTTCCAAACACTGATAAAATAGAGTGGCGATGGTACAACTCAAATACGCCTTGGAATATCTGCGACCACATACTTTTATCAAGAACGAAATTGATCTTAGTAATTCTGTGGCATCCGCCGAAGGCTTTTAACTTTATTCAGTCGTCAAAAGATTGTTGATTGACGTACTCATTTTTCGCTCAATCCAATTAGATTGCATTTCTGAGTAAAGTTATATTTCATCTATGTACCTTTATAAAGGAGAGAATTTTTCATGAATGAAATGACACACCGTACGAAAACAAGACCAGTCCGTGTCGGAAACTTAACAATCGGTGGTAGTAATGAGTTATTTATTCAAAGCATGTGTACAACGAAAACACATGACGTAGAAGCAACAGTAGCAGAAATTTTGCGATTAGAAGAAGCAGGATGTCAAATAGTACGTGTAGCCGTTCCTGATGAACGTGCAGCAAATGCAATCGCAGATATTAAAAAACGCATTCATATACCGCTCGTTGCGGATATTCATTTTGATTATAAGTTAGCATTAATGGCGATAGAAAATGGAATCGACAAAGTTCGTATAAACCCAGGTAATATTGGTCGCCGTGAAAAGGTGGAAGCGGTTGTAAATGCTGCAAAAGCAAAAGGTATTCCAATTCGTATCGGTGTAAATGCAGGCTCGTTAGAACGTCATATTTTAGAAAAGTATGGTTATCCTACTGCTGATGGTATGGTGGAATCTGCATTACATCATATTAAAATATTAGAAGACTTAGATTTCCACGATATTATCGTTTCAATGAAAGCATCAGATGTAAACTTAGCAATTGAAGCTTATGAAAAAGCATCAAGAGCATTTGACTACCCTCTTCACCTTGGCATCACAGAATCTGGTACTTTATTTGCTGGTACTGTTAAATCAGCTGCAGGGCTTGGCGCAATCTTATCTAAAGGTCTAGGTAATACGTTACGTATTTCATTATCTGCAGACCCTGTTGAAGAAATAAAAGTTGCTCGTGAACTATTAAAATCATTTGGATTAGCTTCCAATATGGCGACTTTAATTTCATGCCCAACATGTGGACGTATTGAAATCGACTTAATTTCTATTGCAAATGAAGTAGAAGAATATATTTCAAAATTAGATGTACCTTTAAAAGTTGCGGTTCTTGGTTGTGCAGTAAATGGACCAGGTGAAGCTCGTGAAGCGGACATTGGAATTGCTGGTGCTCGTGGAGAAGGACTTCTATTTATGAAAGGTAAAACTGTTCGTAAAGTCCCTGAAGCTACAATGGTAGATGAGTTGAAAAAAGAAATTGATAAATTAGCTGCTGAAATGGCTGAAGAAAGAGCGAAAGCTGAGTCAACAAATTCATAAATACGGAGGTTTCTTCATGAACAAAAAAGAAAAACCTCGTTTTGGAATTGATATTGATGGCACTGTAACAACTGCCGATACTCTTATTCCACATATTAATAAACAATATAATACGAACATCGTTTTAGAAGATGTAATTGAATATGATTTTTTAAGTGCCTTTACACAACCAATTGATCGGCAAGAATTTGCCAAATGGTTTAAAGAAAACGAAGCTTATATGTATTCAGTAAGTGATTTAGCAAAAGATGCTCAAGTCATTTTGAATGAATGGCAATCACTTTATGAATTGTATTACATATCTGCACGTGACGAAAAGGTCTTTCAGGTCACACAACAATGGTTTGAAGAAAATAAAGTACCATATCATCATATTGAATTAATAGGTAGCCATAACAAATTAGAGGCGGCCAAAAAACATAATGTAGACATCTTTTTTGAAGATAAACATGACAATGCAGTTAATCTTGCAGAAGAGTTAAATATTCCAGTCATATTATTTGATACACCTTATAACAGAGAATTAGTCCCAAAAAATGTGATTCGTGTTAAAAATTGGTTAGAAGCGAATGACTGGATTAAACGTAATTTTTAGTAAAAAAAGTATCTCTAAAGGTTTAAAAAACTGCCCCGTAAAAGTTAGACACTAATCTAATTTTAACGGGGTAGTTCACCTTCAGAGATACTTTTTTTATACATCTAATATTCCACGTAACCAACGGTCTACAAATGTTTCAAATGTGATACCATAACGGTTAAAAATATCATGATAGACAAAGTATGTGCCTAGTTTATCTAAAATCTCATCATCAATCTTCATTCCTTCTTCCCTTCGCAATAGAGTATGTGTCACAAACTTAAGTCGAATTATTTATCTAAGTATGTGTGAGTATTCTTATACTTGCTATAATGATTCGTAAATATATAATTTGAACTTGTGTAATAAAAACTGTAGTTAATCATAAAAACGAAAAATAATAGCACTTAGAATACTACTCCTGCAGTTGGAGTTGCTGGTTGTTCTGACATTACAGAATTAACATCCTGAAATAGACTTCGTACAAAAAGTTACAACCGCCATATCAATAGTGTTTCTCCTAATTTACACTGAGTATTTAAATGAGAGGTAATCTATAGACGAGTTATTTAAAACTATCTTACGTAATGTTGAATGAGAATATGAGCAAAAAATTAAATCTGTCCAATAAAATAAGCAGGACTTACAGAGTTGTACTAATTCAATATAAAAATCCTATTGAAAACTTAAAAACCCCACGAACAATTAACCTTGTTCGCGGAGTTGTAATGAGTTGTAATTTATTTTATTTATCGTTGTATAAAGGCAATTAAATCTTTTAGGTTTTCTGGGGATACACCATGACCAACTGGGTATGAATTGTATGTAACCTGTGCACCGTAATCTTCAAAAAATTCTTTGCTGTTTATTCCCCAACTGATCGGAAAATCATAATCAAACTCACCATGAGAAATAAATACTTTTGCATTTTCTAAATGGTCTTTTTTATATTCATTTTTAACAAATTCAGGTATAAAACCACTAAGAGCTATGGTTCCGGCAATTTCATTTCCTAAGAAGAGCGCCAACGTTTGAGAAACGACTGCACCTTGATTGAACCCCATTAAAAAAATTTTATTTTTATCTAATTGATATTCGTTAATTGCTTCATTAATGAAATCAAGCGTAAATGATATCATTTTGTCAAACACATCTCTAACTGGTTTCCCTTCTTCTTCAAACGTGTAGAATGCAAAACCCGGTCGATGCGTTATAGGACCTCTTAGGCTAAAAATGTGGTAATTTCCTTTAAAAATATCTACAAGTTGTAGTAAATCCTCTTCATTACTTCCTAGTCCGTGAAATAAAAAAATACTTCTTGCCTCATTAATACCCACATTTGTTGGTGGTAAGTAGTTAAAATTATATGGTGATTTCATTTTGCTCGTCCCTTCTCTTATACATCATTAAATAGTAAATTTCTTCCTCTTATTGCATAACCAATATATGAAAGAAATACTAATTCCTATTTACACATAGTTCTTAATCAACTATCTCAAAATAATTATTGAATTCATATGGTAACATTTCAAGTTTTATTTTTCAAAAAGTTTTATTTAGGAGGAGGAATGATGTTAATTGGCTATCGCTATTCTACTCAATGTAACTATACTAATTATTTTTATATTCATTTTAAGATATTTAAGCAAAAAGCATGTTAAATTTTCGAACCGTGTATTTGCAGGATTAGGTCTTGGAATATTATTAGGTGTAAGCCTGCAATTAGTATACGGTTCAACTTCAGATGAAGTAAGCAATACAGTCCTTTGGTATAATATCATCGGTTCAGGTTATGTTAAATTATTACAAATGGTTGCAATGCCATTAGTATTTATATCTATACTTTCTGCTTTTACAAAATTAAAATTAGGGACAAATCTCGGGAAAATAGCCGGATTAATATTATTTATTTTAATTGGGACAACTGCTGTTTCCGCAGTTGTTGGGATTTTTTCATCCACTATATTTAATTTAGATGCTTCCGAACTAGTTCAAGGTGAAGCTGAAAAAGAGCGTGGTGCTTCGTTAGAGGAAAGACAAAATGAAGTTACTTCATTTCCTGAACAAATCTTATCGCTATTCCCTGCCAATCCATTTTTAGATTTAACAGGAGCCCGGCCAACTTCAACAATTGCCGTCGTTATTTTTGCTGCTTTCCTAGGATACTCCTATTTAAGAATCCTTCGTAAAGATGAAGAAAGATCAAAAACAGTAAAAAAAGGTATTGAGGCCATCTATTCACTAGTCATGGGCATCGTCACAATTGTTTTACGATTAACCCCCTATGGAATATTAGCAATAATGGCTCGTACACTTGCTCTAAGTGATTTTGATGCCATTTATAACTTAGGGAAATTTATAATCGCATCCTACGTTGCATTAACGATTGTGTTTGTTATTCACTTATTAATTATATTTCTTTCAGGTCTTAGTCCTATTACCTATGTTAAGAAAACTTCTGAGACTTTATTGTTTGCCTTTACATCACGTTCAAGTGCAGGTACGTTACCTTTAAATTTAAAAACACAAACCGATCGATTAGGTGTTCCAGAAGGAATTGCCAATTTTTCAAGTTCATTTGGTTTATCGATTGGTCAAAACGGATGCGCTGGTGTATACCCTGCAATGTTAGCAATTATGATTGCTCCGACTGTTGGCCAAAATCCACTAGAACCAATGTTTATTGCTACAGTAATTGTAATTGTAGCTATAAGTTCTTTTGGTGTAGCTGGTGTTGGTGGTGGAGCAACATTTGCAGCTATCATTGTGTTATCTGCATTAAACTTACCTGTTGCCCTTGCAGGAGTACTGATATCTGTAGAACCACTAATTGATATGGGACGCACTGCGGTCAATGTCAGTGGGTCAATGGTGTCAGGTGTAACTACAGCGCGTATTACAGGAGAATTAGATAAGGATATCTATAATAATCAAGATCATTCTCATGAATTAAGTTAATGTACTTAAAGAAATGTTTAAAACTGCCAAAATTTACAACCAATCAATGTTGCATATAACATATATCTTTAATCAATATTGTACAACAAGAAAGGAACTTATCTAATACGATAAGTTCCTTTTTATAATTATGAACCATACAATTTTAACTTCTCTTTTTCCATTAGTTTAAGAAGGACAGGTGCTAAAACTAAAAAGAATAGAAAGTTCCCTACAGCATGGTAGATATCAAAAGGTATTCCAGCTAAGTAATATGCAACAAAAATAAAGAAATCCCCAATAAATAACATATTTAATGAGACCATAAATCCATAAAACAATCCCATAAACGCTGAATGAGCTGCTAGTATCGGAAACGGTACCTTTTTATATACTCTACCTAACAAGCCAGAAACAATGGCTACAGAACCCCACGCGAGTAATTGCATGAAAATAAATGGACCGAAACCTAATACTAGATTTGATCCAAATACTGTGATTAGGGCAAGTGTTAAGCCAAATCTTATTCCGAATACAAGGGATACACATATAATAATTGTGGTAGATGGTTGTACATTGGGGATCCCAACAGTATAAATTCTACCTACAATACTTATTGCTGCAAGACAAGCTATTATTGTTATTATTCTGGTAGATTGTCTAATTTTCATATTCGATCCTAATTGAAGCTTATCCTCTCCCAATATGACACCTCATTAGTAAGAGGATAATGCCCAAGTGATTTTGTCACCATCTTTAAGAATTACTTCCGCTGCACCAACCATTGACATTTCGCCATTTACTGATAATGCCCAAAACGTTTTAGTCGCTTCACCTGCTTCAACACCATTTATTGTTGTAACAAAGCCGTCTTGTTCTACAGCGTTTAATTCTCTTACTGTAACATCTAGTGCAGTTTCACCTTCAGTAAATGTAACTTCTGATGTTTCAGTTTTATCTTCATAGACTACTTCAAGTTCGACCGAAAGTTCCTCAACATTGGTTTCAGTCGTTTCAGTGGATGTTTCTTCTACTGGTTTAACTTCTTCAGTTTGTGTTTGATTTGTTCCACAACCAACTAATGCTAACACTACTATCATTAATACAGATAATCTTTTTAATAAGTTTTTCATCTTAATCTCTCCTTAAATAGTATACCTTCACTATGTAACGCTAATCGTTTAAATATAGCCTCCCAAAGTTTGATAATAAGTGAATAATACTTGTTTGATGAATAATAGTTTGCTACTGTAGACACTAATTTGTTTATTATAAAAAATTTTTGTAAATAAAAAAACCATCCGAGAATGGATGGCAAAATAAACATGGTTTAACACAATTAGTGCTAGGGCACGCATTCGCCGTACATTCTCTTTATTTCCGAAGAGGGTGTTACGATCAGAAAAAGATAGGTCTCCTGGCTCGTGCATTAACGTTTTGAAGCCTTCCCATCGTCCGACAGTGGCATCCTTCCAAAACTAGCACTTACAGTTGCGGATACAGCTTCGGCTTTCCCGAATTCCCAATTAAGCATATAGCATCTTTTTCCTGCAAGAATATTCACTTAATAGAAATTTAACATACTATTCCATGAAATAGTAGTGAAATTTGAAATTTTTGTAGAATAATTAAACTTTAGGCACAACTTGAACATTTTCCATAAATCTCAAATTTATGCGATTCAACTTCATAACCTGGTAATCTTTCTGACAACATTTCCATTGGGCATATTTCAATCTCTTTTACATTTCCACATTCCATACAAATAAAATGATGATGATGATGTTCCGATTCACACTGCATACGGAAATTTCTCTCACCGTTTAATTCCGTTTCTTCTAAAATACCTAAATCGACAAATGTAGAAAGATTACGATAAATAGTATCATAACTCATTCCAGGGAAATCTTTTTTTAATACAGAAAGTAAATCACGGGCTGTTAGATATTTTTCTGTTTCTCCAAACATAGTTAAAATCAATTCGCGTTTATCTGTCTTTTTAAAACCATTTTCTTTTAAAATTTCCCAAGCACGTGTAATGTTCACTGTTTTATCTCCTTCCTACTCTCAAACTTAAAACCAATTTTTTTACAAGAATTACGAAGAATAAAATAATAATGGAAGTTATTACAATTGTACCACCTGGTACCAGGTTTAAGTAAAATGCACTAATAAGTCCGATTATAACAGCAGACTCACCAAAAATGATGGAATATAGGATGGTTTCTTTAAAACCCTTGGAAATACGCATAGCTGTAGCAACAGGTAATGTAATTAATGAGGAAACAAGTAAAATACCAACGATACGCATGCTTGCTGCAATAACTAATGCAACAACAATAATAAATAATAAATGAATCCACTTCGAAGGTAGCCCTGTAGCTTTCGCAAATTCCTCATCAAAAGATAAAACAAACATCTCTTTAAAAAATAAAAATAAAAAGACAAATACAACAAGTGCAATGATCGATATGACTATTAAATCTTGCCTAGACACTACAGAGACAGATCCAAATAAATAACTCATTAAATCTGTACTAAATCCACTTGCCAAAGATATAAAGATGGCAGATAAACCGATACCTGCTGACATAATAATAGGTATAGCTAGTTCTTCATAATGTTTATATAAACTTCTTAATCGTTCAATTAATATTGAACCACCCACTGATGCCACGATTCCCAAATAGATGGGATTTAGCAGTGCAAGAGATGCAACGGATTGACTTAAATATAAACTTCCAGCAATCCCAGCTAATGTCACATGTGATAAAGCGTCAGCAATAAGTGACATTCGTCTGACAACAATAAACACTCCTAATAAGGGCGCAATGATTCCAATAATTAATCCAGAGAGAAAGGCATTTTGTATTAATGGGTAGTTGAGTAAGGCTTCAATCAATGTCCTTTCCCCCTTTAGTGAATTTTTCGAACGGAATGACCGTACCAATCATTTAACTTGTTATTTGAAATGGTATCAAAATCTTTTTTAAATCCATGGAAATGAATTGTATGATTTAAACAAGCTACATGACTGATACGGTTTGATACTGTATCTACATCATGTGTGACTAAAATAATTGTTTTCTGTTGTTCCTTGTTTAGTGTAGCTAACATATCATAAAAAGATTGAACATTTTCATGATCAATACCAACTGTCGGTTCATCTAATATAAGTAGTTTTGGTTCAGCTATTAATGCACGGGCAATAAAAACTCGCTGTTGTTGACCGCCAGATAATTGACCAATATTACGTGACATGTAATTTTCCATACCAACGGATTCTAAAGCATTTCTAACAAGTCGATTTGCATTTTTAGGTATTCTTCTAAATAAACCTAGCTTTTTTGTTAACCCACTTTTAACAACTTCTTCCACTGTTGCAGGGAATGCAGAATTAAAAGCATTTGATTTTTGAGATACGTACCCTACCCATTCACGATTATGAAATGAGTTTATGGATTCTCCAAATAATTTAATCTCTCCAGAGAGCGGTTTTACAATACCTAACAACAGTTTTAGTAATGTAGATTTACCAGATCCATTTGGGCCGAGAATTGCTAAAAAGTCACCTTCTGATACTGAAAAAGAAATATTATGTAAAACTTTTGTATGTTCATATTGAAATGAGACGTTTTGTAATTCAATTAATGGTTTCGTCATAATTTCGCTTCCTTCTAATTCATAATCATTACGATTTACATTTTGTAAGTATACGTGTTTCCACAAGTTTTGTAAAGACTTCCACCTGGTGTATAGCTTTATATGAAAGGGTTGTGATTTTTTGAAAGCAATTGAGGTTTGGGAATCATTATTAACGAAATCTGATAAAGAAGTAATTAAAATTGCAAAACATTATGGAATAGAACTAACGATTGATGAAGTACGACAATTAAGACCTTTGGCAGAACGAGCAAATATTACATGGTTAGTAACTGGGATTCCAAAAGGGGTATTAAAAGAGGCAGAAAAGATTTTAGGTCCAAGAAAATTTAAAAAATATAAAAAATTACTTGATAGTTATTATTCATAATCAAGAAAAAGAGTGGTTGAAAACTTGAAACCTTTTCAATCACTCTTTTTATTTTTAGTAATTCTCGATAAATGTTTTAACCACGTGGTCAATTGAACTAAGTTTGACCGTGTTTTGATTTTGAGTAAGAATTGTAAATCCATATTGTTTCCCACTATTTGCAGTAAGATATCCAGCTAATGTATAGACACCGGAAATATAACCTGTTTTTGCAACTACACGATTCATTAACGAATTTGTATTAAACCGTTCTCTTAATGATCCACCGACGAGTCGATCCTTTCTACCACCAATAGGTATGCTTTTATAAAATATAGGATAAAAGGATTCGCTTTTTACCACATATAATAAATTCGTGAGTTGATTCGCGGTTATTCTATTTTTATGGGACATTCCAGAACCATCTTCAAAAGCCCATTGGTCCATTTCAAGACCAAGTTTTCTTCCATAGTCATTCATTATTTGTAAGCCATGCTCAAGACTACCTACCCCATAGCGTTCCTTGGCCATAGTTTTCACTAATATATCTGCAATACTATTATTACTTAATTTTAAAAATGGAATCATGATTTTTTTAAGTGGAATAGACTTTTTAGTATAAAGTAATATTGCATCACCTGGGAGGCTTTTCCTTCCTATACTTGAATTAGCAGAAAATGTAATTCCTGACTCTTTTAGTACATGCTTAATAGCATGAAGTGTGTTTATCGTTGGATCATGTAAAGAAATCCATTCCTTCGTAGTATTTCCTACTGGGATCTGTCCTGTAATCACAATTTGATTTGTATTATATTCTCTATAGATTTTGATTGTATTTTTTTCTGTAGCCTTTGTTGTCAATGCTTTGTTTAAAATTTGCATACCACTCATATTTGGCTCAGTTTGAATAACTGGTGACTTACCAACTCCATTCGCCTGAACGTGGACTAGAATGGTACTCGCATCGTAATCATCATCTGGCGACATAGTTAGTGCTGATACTCTGGCTGCATAATAATAGCTTTCATCATGTTGTGCAATACCTGGTGTTAGTTGTGAGCCGATAAACATCCCATCGTCGCCATAAAGATTCCCAGAGATTGTACTGATTCCGGCTCGCTTTAATGCAGAAGCAAATGTTTTAAAGTTCTCCTCTTGAAGCGTAGGGTCTCCCCCACCTTTTATATATATATTTCCTATAAGCTTTTGATCTATAACGTCTCCATCATAATATAACTCTGTTGTAAAACGATAATTTTCACCAAGAGTATCTAATGCACTAGCTGCAGTTAGTAACTTTAAAGTGGACGCAGGTTTGATTCCAACATCTCCATGTTTTTCATAAATAATCGTACCGGTATCAAGCGAACGAAGGGAAATGCTAAAATCCTTGGTTCCTAATTGAAATTCAATTACATCATCTAATGTAGTAGCCTGTATTTTATAAGGGAAATAACTAGTAATTATTGATAGTAATAAGATAAGTAATATAATACGTTTCGTTTTCATCAATACCCTCCAATTATGTTCCAAACCTCTATCCAAATTATTTAAAATTACTCTAATAATATGTTGATTTATATAAAAAAAATGCTATCTGACAGAATTATTCCCTCGGATAGCATTTTTAGACTATTAAATTTTATACTTTAAGACTGTCAATTACTTCTGGTTTGAATGTACCTGTACGAAGCATTTCAATTTCTTCTTTATATGGTGCTACCTTGTTTTTGGCATCCGCACCAACCCATGGCGTCTCTAAAATCTTCGGTATGTCCTTAAAAACATCATGGTGAACAATTGTTTTTAATGCATCGAAACCAATGTGGCCAAAGCCGATATTTTCATGTCGGTCTTTTCCAGCACCACATACATTTTTACTATCATTTACGTGCACTACTTTTATGCGATCAAGACCAACGATTCTATCAAAATGCTCTAATACCCCATCAATGTCGTTTACAATATCATAACCAGCATCATGAGTGTGACAAGTATCAAAACAAACAGAAAGTCGTTCATTATTTTTTACACCAGAAATGATCTCTGCAATCTCTTCAAATGTTCTACCGATCTCAGATCCTTTTCCAGCCATTGTTTCTAAGGCTATTTGAACTGGATGATTAGTAGATAATACTTCATTTAAACCTTCTATAATTTTAGCAGTACCAGCTTCCACACCCGCTCCTACATGGGCACCAGGATGTAGTACGATTTGTGTTGCACCTAACGCAGCAGTCCTTACGATTTCTTTTTGCAGAAATTCTACTCCTAATTCAAACGTTTCGGGCTTAGTAGTATTTGCAATATTAATGATATAAGGTGCATGAACTATGATATTTGATAGTCCATTTTCCTTCATATGTGCCAATCCAGCTTCAATATTTAAATCTTCAATCGGCTTGCGGCGAGTGTTTTGGGGTGCACCTGTATAAATCATAAATGTAGATGCTCCGTATGATGCTGCCTCTTTACTTGATGCAAGAAGCATTTCTTTGCCACTCATCGATACGTGTGAACCAATTAACATTCTCATTTGCCTCCATAGACTACATTGCGAGCTTTAACTAGCTACGCGGTTTTTTATTATCTTGTTTTGTTCTCTTTTTACGTTCTTTCTTTTTAATTATATCCATTTCCCACTTCATTGCTCTTTTATATCCAGGTTTTACTTTTTTCGGTTTACGCACTTTTGCTTTTGCAATTTTCTCTATTTCATTATCATGTTTCACACGATTTTGGCGTGCATGTCGTTCTTTTAATTCAATCCATTCGCCCTTTTTAATATCCATTTGTTCAAACGGAATACCCATTTTTTCGATTCGAACGATTTTATCTTCATCTTCAGGCGCGAATAATGTAATGGCAGTCCCTTTATTTCCCGCACGAGCAGTTCGACCAACACGGTGAATAAAGAACTCTAAATCGTCTGGAAGTTCATAATTAATGACGTGTGAAATTCCCTGGATATCAATACCTCGTGCAGCTAAATCTGTTGCAACGATGTATTGATAGTCAAGTTCACGAACTTGCTTCATCATTTTTTTACGATCTCTTGGACTGAGGTCTCCATGAATTTGTCCAGCTTTTATTCCTTCTTCTGCTAAATAGGAAGCAACAGCTTCCGCAGTTTTTCGTGTATTACAAAAGATTACAGCTAAAAAAGGGTTAATCCCCTCAATTACATCTAGCAATCTTCGGTTACGTGATTTTGAACGTATTGGAACGAGAACAAAGTCAATTCCTTCAGCCACGGGGCGTTTATCATTCATTTTAATATGGACTGGAGAATCCATATATTTCTTTAAAAACGGTTGAAGTTTCTCTGGAATAGTTGCTGAGAAAACATACATTTCCAAATTCTCAGGCATTTTTGAAGCGAAACCATCTATCTCTTCAATAAAGCCCATATCAAATGCCAAATCTGCTTCATCTACAACTAAAATAGGTGCAGTATGAACAAGAAGCGCATTCTCATTAACTAAATCCCTAATTCTCCCAGGTGTTCCAACAACAATATGTGGTTGGCCTGATTTTAACTTTTCCATTGAACGTAATTTGTCTGTACCACCAATGTAAAGTTTTGTTTGAATATCAGTTCCTTCAATTAAAAGGTTCAGCGCATCAAAAATTTGTTGTGCCAATTCTCTTGTTGGCGATGTGATAATCGCTTGTACTTCTTGTTTATCCTCTTCTATACGTTGAACAATAGGTAATAAAAAACTATGAGTTTTACCTGTTCCAGTATGTGCTTGTCCAATCGCGCTTTTACCTTTAAGGATTAATGGTATCATTTCCTTTTGAATTGGAGTTGGCTCTTCAAAGCCTAACTCTGCGACTGCTTTACGAAGAAAAGGCTTGAAATCATAATCCGAATACTTCGACATAAATCGTTCCTCCTAACATGTTTCATATTGTAACATCTTGTAATTAAATAGCACAACTTATCCACTGTACAATGCGGATTTGTCGGAAATTTCGAATAAAAACATTCATATCTTAGACTCCCACACAGAGCATGAAACTATGACATTTACGCAGAAAAAGACTAGCTACTTTACATAGCTAGTCAGAAATTGAAATGCATTTTAAAATGGCATTATTTTATCAACAGGCTTAGCCTCTTTAATTTTTGGTAGAATTTTATCCATCGTAACCGTTCTCGTTATCACATGAGTAGAAGGATCTTCTGGATTATACTTTTCTAAGAATGTAATAACTTCTTTTACTATTGGAGTAGGAGTAGATGCACCTGCTGTTATAGCTACCTTTTCAACACCCTCGAGCCATTCTAGCTTCAGTTCAGTAATATCCGCAATACGATACGCCGTAGTTCCAGCAATTTCTTGAGAAACTTGTGCTAAACGATTCGAGTTATTAGACATTGGATCTCCAACTACAATTGTTAATTCTGCTTGACCGGCTTGTTCCGCTACAGCTTCTTGACGAACTTGAGTAGCCTGACAAATTTCTTCGTGTACCTCGATATGTGGATATTTTTGTTTTAAATAATCCATTGCTACTTTAACATCCCATTGACTCATCGTTGTCTGGTTTGTTACAAGCAACTTATCGTTATCTAAGTTCAACTTATCCACATCATCAACGTTTTGTACTAAATGAACATGATCTGGGGATACACCAATTGCACCCTCTGGTTCTGGGTGGCCTTTTTTACCGATATAAATAATATCGTAACCTTCTGAAGATTTTTCTCGAATCAAATCATGTGTCACAGTTACATCGGGACATGTAGCATCAATCGCTACTAAACCTTTCTTTCTAGCAATCTCACGTATTTCAGGTGAAACACCATGAGCTGTAAAAATAACAGTCCCTTCATTTACTTGTTCTATGATTTCTTTACGATTATCTCCATCAAGAGTAATTATCCCTTCTCTTTCAAATGCATCTGTAACATGTTTATTATGAACGATCATTCCTAATATATATATAGGTCTCGGTAAAGTTTTATCTAATGAAGCGTTTCTCGCGATAACCATAGCATCGACAACCCCATAACAATAACCTCGGGGATTAATCTTTATAACTTGCATCATGTCAACTCCTTTTGTTGTTACATAATTTTATTATATAGGAGAGTGACAGTTAATACAAAGTTTCTTCATAGAAATTATTATTCGTCAAAGTGATATGTTGGTTGGAATATTTTAGGGACAGATGGTTTCGTTTTCTGTGGCTTTGTTATTTTTTTAACGATTTTTTCTGGTTCTTTCTCTCTTCGTCGTTCATGTTTCACTGGGGAAAATCGATTTGCTCCACGATGGTGATTAAATGCTTCGTTATGTTCATGCTTGTGTAGTGGTCGATTGCGATGATGTCTTTCAGTATTTCTCGATTCACGTTTTGAATCTTGTTCATGGTCATGATCATCTTCTTTGTAAATATATTCAAATTCAGATGACTCTAAACTAAACTGAGATGATTCATAGTCATCATCTTCGTCTCCTTTAGGAGTAGAACTAAATCCCTTATATAATCTCCAAAGTGCTGGTAAGTTACGAAGTAATGGAGTTGCTTGAGCTATATAAGGTTGAAATCCTTGCGCAGTAGCTAAAAATCGATTACAAGTATCCATAAAACTTTCAATCTTAGATGCACCCTTTGGTCCTGTTGGCGGAATCATTCCTGGATTATATCCACGAGGCGGTGGGAAACCATAATTTGGCATACGACCTGGAGCCGGACCATAATATTGGTGTTGGTGATACGATCTCGTTGGCGGAGGCCCTTGTCGATAAAAATTACGCATGTTGATCTCCTTTCTTCTAAATCAAATTGCAAATTGCGTAGGTTGTTCTATCAGCTATCATATGCAAAGGACTAAACATTTGTAATAGGTTAAATGCCTAAAAAAAAGATGTTGTAAGGAAATTCCTTCAACATCATCATCTTTTATTCAAATATAATATTGATTAATTGGTCTACCAACCCCACCATAATGGACATCTACTTTAATCAGTTTTTGTTTTTCTAGAAAATCTAAATAGCGTCTTGCAGTTACTCTTGCAACACCGATACTAGAGGCAACATCATCAGCAGAAGCTCCTCCATCAGATTGTTTAATATAGTCTAATACTTTTGCTAAAGTTGTTCGATTAAACCCTTTAGGAAGATCGATAATTTCGTCAAGGGGAGCCACATTTTGTGGGTCAATTTCCCCAGAATGATGAATTAATTCATCTAATTCTTTTTGAGTAACATCCTGGACATCTTCCGACATCATTTTGAACCTATAATAATTTTTCAACGTTTGCTGTATTCGCTCAAACGTAAAGGGTTTCATTATATAATCATAGACTCCTAAGTGTAATATTTGTTGAATTGTTTGCATATCGTTTGCAGCTGTTACTGTTATAACATCAATTGGAAGATTTTCCATACGAATTTTGCGTAATGTTTGTATTCCATCTTGTTCAGGCATAAAAATATCC
Organism: Ureibacillus sp.; assembly: GCA_031178355.1. Lineage (GTDB taxonomy): Bacteria > Bacillota > Bacilli > Bacillales_A > Planococcaceae > Ureibacillus. The sequence goes on along the minus strand of JAPSJC010000001.1, from coordinate 96,729 downwards.
ATTAATACCAAATCTGGTTTTAATTCAATTATTTTTGCAAATCCGTTCTCTCCGTTATTACTCATATGGACCACTTTAAAACCTGCAACTCTTTCAATAAACTGCCGATTCACTTCTCTAACCATTGGGTCGTCTTCTATTAGTAGTACATTAATTGTAATCACTTTGCACCTCTATATATCGAATGTAATGATAAATGTAGTTCCTTTATTAAGTTCACTTGATACTTCTATCATTCCATTTCCTTTTTTTACTATCTCGTTAATTAAAAACAACCCTATTCCACGATTTTCTTTTGCTTTTGTCGAAAATCCTTGCTCAAAAATTTGTGACAGAGTGTTATCTGATATGCCTACTCCATTATCACTTACCTCAATTGCTAAAACATGATCCTCATCATCTATTGATATCGTAACTTCTTTGTTCAGCTTATCAGTACCCTTTAAAGCATCAAAAGCATTTTCAATTAAGTTACCAAAAATTATTACAAAATCATGATGATCAAGTTTTTCAGGAAATATAGTGAATTTACTTTTTTGATCTATCGTTACTTTAATGCCAAGTTCTTTACCACGACTAATTTTACTTAATAATAATCCAGAAATATTTTCATTGTAAATTCGTTCATTTAAAAATTTTGTAACACTTTCATGCTCATCTCTAACTTGTGATAGGTATTCTAAGGCATGATTTGTATGGCCAAGATGTAACAATCCTGAAATGGTATGTAATTTATTTTTATATTCATGAGTTTGAACACGTAAGGCTTGTACAAATGCTTTTACACCAGTCAATTCTTCAGCCAAATGTTTAAATTCTGTTAAGTCTTTAAAAACAGCTACTGCACCAACCAATTTCCCATTAACATGAATAGGAATTCGATTACTTAAAATACTGTGTTCATTCACATAGATTTCTTGGTTATAAACAGGTTTCCCGGAAAAAACAATTTCAGGTAATCTAGTATCTGGTAATACATCATAAATATTCTTACCAATCAGATTGTTAATTTCACCGCTTACTCCTAAAATTTTTGCTGCCGTCTTATTAAATATTGTAATGTTTAACTTACTATCAACAGCGATAATTCCTTCATGCATTGCATTAAAGGTTTCGGTGCGTTCCACATACATTTTGGAAATTTCATGTGGCTCGAGTCCAAACATTTGTTTCTTTATGTGGCTCCCCAATGTAAGTGCTCCCCAAATGCTAAATAATAACGTTAATCCAATAGTAATTAGAATTTCGCTATGAAAATCACTTAGCACTTGATAGATCGTAGGGATTTCATGACCTACGAGAGTTACTCCCACTTGATTATTCTCTTCGTTCATAATTGGGACAAAGGCACGTATCATCGTACCGTTTTCCCCCTTAGCCATTGATAAATAATAGTGTTGAGCAAAAGCTGCATTAATATCTTTTGATTCACTTTTCTTGCCGATAGCTTCTTTTATGGGATGGGAGAATCTAATTCGATCCATATTCATTACAACAATATATTCTGAATCATGAATAAAGCGGATTTCTTCAACTATTTCGCTTATTTTCGAAGAAGCTTCTTCAAAATTGTCACTTGCTATTAGATTCTTAATTTCCGGTAAATTTGAAACGGTCCGCGCTACTAACATTGTACGCTGTCCAATATCTTCTTCCTGATCTTTTATCAAACTTCCTAATACAAAAATACCAGCAACTAAAAATGAGAAGGCGATGATAAAGAATGTCAAAAATAGAATTTTCCCATTCATTGGTAGTTTATGTTTCATGAACATTCGTCTCCTCAAAAGTTTTAACTATTACAATTAATTAGAAAATAGATATAATTTATAAATAAAATATTGAAGTGGTGATTTCATTGAAAAATCTTATAATCGGGTCATTTTTATCAATTTTAATATTAATTGCTTTGCTAGGATATCGTCAAAATATATTTACTTCAACAATATTGCCATATGATGATGAACAAACTGGTTTAGATAATCAAATAGTCATTAAATTTAGTCATGTAGTTGCAGAAAATACACCAAAAGGAATTGCAGCAGAAAAATTCAAAAACTTAGTAGAAACGAAAAGCGACGGTCGAATAATTGTGCAAATTTATCCTAATGCCATGCTATATAACGATCATAATGAATTACAAGCGTTAAAGGATGGAGAGATTCAAATGATTGCTCCAACCTTCTCTAAAATGACAGATTATTTACCGAACTGGCAAGTTCTAGATCTACCATTTGTAATTGAAAATGAGGAGCAACTAGAAAGAGTATTAACTGGCCCGTTAAGTGATAAGCTTTTGGACGAATTAGATTCCATAAATATTAAAGGACTAACCTTTTGGAGTAATGGTTTTAAACAAATGGCTTCTAGCGATTCTCCAATTATAGAAACCGAAGATTTTCTGGATAAAAAAATTCGCATTATGCCTAGCAATATACTAGAAGAACAATTTAATTTATTGAAGGCTAATCCCGTTGAAGCATCCTTTGATGATGTATTTAACGAACTTGAAAACCAACAAATAAACGCACAAGAAAATACAATTTCTAATATATACTCGAAAAATTTCTATGAAATGGAGAACCATATCACACTTTCAAATCACGGGATTTTAAGTTATGCAGTTATGATGAACCATGAATTTTGGGATCAATTAAATACGGAAGATCAAACCATTCTATTAGATGCTTTAGAAGAAATGGAAATTTGGCAGTTTGAGCAAGCTGTGGAGATTAATAATAACAATCTTCAAGCATTGCTGCGGGAAGAGGCTGTCTCTATATATAAATTAAATAAAGTAAGTCGAAATAAGTGGAAAAAAGAATTATTTCCAATCTACGATTATTTTAAGAAAAATGTACATCCCACATATTTAGATGAACTAATTCAGGAAATTAACAATTAAGCAATTTTATGAACAAAATGAACTAAAGTGTGATTGTCGGAAAAATCGGTAGTTGTCCCCCCTTTGTTCTATAACAAAATTTCACGTACTTCACACAGTATTATAACAGAGTTAAACGTTGGTATATCAATATTTCTGCTCCCATTTTCTTAAAATTGAACAAAATGAACGATAAGACCTTTAAAAACGAAACAGCTTTTTCAGAAAACTTTTCGTTATTATAAATTTATGAAAACGTTAACATTTTGTTTAATCTAAGGGGGATGAAATATGAAACTATTAAAGAATTTATCTTTTCAAGTAATAGCTGCAATCATTCTAGGTATTATAGTAGGGGCTATTTGGCCGGAATTTGGTGCTAGTTTAAAAATATTAGCGGATTTATTTATCAAATTAATAAAAATGTTAATTGCACCAATTATTTTCCTAACAGTTGCGATTGGAATCGGTGCAATGGGAGATATGAAAAAAGTTGGTAAAATCGGTGGTAAAGCGTTACTCTATTTTGAAATCGTGTCTACCATCGCCTTAGCAATCGGTATTGCAGTAGCTCTACTCATAAATGCAGGACACGGTATTGATACTTCTTCTGCAGAAGGCGCAGATGTTTCTAAATATACAACTGCAGCTGCAGAACAAGATCATAGTATTGGCGCATTTATTGGTAGTATTATTCCAGATAATTTTGTAGGTGCACTCGCTAATGGCGAGTTATTACCAACTTTGTTTGCTGCGGTATTGTTCGGTATGGCTGCCGCAGCTCTTGGAGAAAAATCAAGACCAGTAATTTCATTCTTTGAAACAGTATCGGAAATATTCTTTAAGATTGTTGGTATGGTTATGCGTTTCTCTCCAATCGGTGCATTTGGTGCGATGGCATTTACAATCGGACATTTTGGTTTAGATTCATTACGTAACTTAGGTTTATTAATGGCAGCTGTTTACATTACAATGTTTTTATTCATTGTCTTAATTCTAGGCTCAATTGCTAAACTTTATGGTATTAACATCTTTAAATTTATTGCTTACATTAAACAAGAACTATTCTTAGTAGTGGGTACATCATCATCAGAGTCTGCCCTACCATCTTTAATGAAAAAATTAGAGCATATGGGATGCTCTAAGTCGACTGTTGGTTTAGTAGTACCTACTGGATATTCATTTAACTTAGACGGTACTGCCATTTATTTATCAATGGCGTCACTATTCATTGCTCAAGCATATGGTATAGAACTTTCTTGGATTCAAATTCTAACACTTCTTGGAATTTTAATGATTACTTCAAAAGGTGCAGCAGGCGTTACAGGATCTGGTTTCATTGTTTTAGCAGCAACGTTAGCTGCGTTTCCAATGATTCCAGTTGAAGGGATTTTCTTACTTATTGGTGTTGACCGCTTCATGTCAGAAGCACGTGCTGTAACAAACATTATCGGTAACGGTTTAGCAGCGGTTGTTATTTCAAAATCAGAAAAAGAATTTGACGTAGCAAATTTTGAGCAACTAAAAGAAGATCATTCACATTCCCATGTTTAATACTTTAGTTATCTATATTAAATTAAAAACTTGCCAGAAATTTATCTGGCAAGTTTTTTTCACTATATAAATAGAAATGGCTCTGTATTAATCTTAGATTGAACAAACTCAACAGCTAGTTTCTTCTCATTACGTAACTGATTCATTTTTGAGGCTACACCTTTAATCATCACTTTTTCCACATGATGACCAGGATCTATTATATTTATCCCTAAACTTTGTGCATCTTGTGCTACGTGAAACTTAATATCCCCTGTGACAAATACATCAGCACCAGACATTTTCGCAGAATGAATATAGGAATTACCATCTCCACCAATAACAGCAACTTTTTTAATTTCTGCTTGTAAGTCACCAACAACTCGAACAGTTGGGACATCCAATTGGGTTTTTACGTACTTTGCAAATTGTTCTAATGTCAAAGGCTGTTTTAATGTTCCGACTCTTCCTAGGCCCATTTGGTTTGTTTCTACGGCCATTGTGTAAAAGTCATATGCCGGTTCTTCATAAGGATGGGCATTTAACATCGCCTTAAGTACTTTGTTTTTCATCGATGTTGGGAATACAACTTCAATTTTCACTTCTTCAGTAATTTCCATTTCACCAACTTCACCTATATATGGGTTCGCCCCTTCGAGCACACGGAATCGACCTTCTCCACTACTTGAAAAACTACATGAATCATAATTTCCGATATGACCTGCTCCAACTTTTGCAAGAGCGACTCTTACTGATTCTGCATGTCCATCTGGAACAAAAACCGCAAGTTTCATTAAGTTCTCACTATAAGTTTGTTCTACGAACTGTCGATTTTCTATCCCTAATGCATCTGCTAATAGGTCATTAACGCCACCCTCTGCAACATCTAGATTTGTATGTGCAGCATAAACCGCGATATCATTTTTAATTAGTTTTTCATATAATTTCCCCGCAGGCGTATCTGTTCTTAAATTAGTAAGTTTGCGGAAGATTGGGGGATGATGGGCAATGATCAGTTGACATCCATTTTGTATAGCCTCTTCAACAACTTCTTCATTTACATCTAGTGTAACTAAAACTTTTGATACTGATTTATTTAACGTTCCAATAGCTAAACCAATTGGATCATTTTCCATACATGCTAGTTTTTTTGGCGACCAGCTTTCAAATAATTGTATAATTTCATGACCGTTAGGAATTTTCATTACCAATTACCTCCTTCACAAGCCCTATTAAGTGTAATAGTTCACTTCTTTTTAGTTCTATTTCTTGTGAAGTTTCAGCTTGATCTAAAGATGTTAATACCCTTTGCCAGTTCTCTAGTTCTCTTTGCCATTTTTTTATGAAGACTTCCGATTTCTCTTTAAGTAAATATTTTCCTAAAAGTTTTTCTTCTTCAGTTAGACTCATTTCTCCACGTTGTAACACTAGAATTTCGTATATTTTTTCATCCTCTTCTAAAATAACCTCATCCAATAGTGCCCAATTATTTTGAATTGCCCATTCACGAATGACTTTAGCATGAATATTCGGCTGTAGGATTAGACGTGTTACATTTTTTAAAACAGAGGGCTTTTTCTGTAGTATAGAAACAATTAAAGGGCCTCCCATACCAGCTATTGTAATGGTATCAACCTTATCACTTTCATCTATTACATCTAGACCATCTGCTAATCTAACTGAAATTTTATGCATCAAGCCTTCTTCGCGGACTTGACGTACTGCAGTCTCAAACGGTCCCTTGACAACTTCCCCTGCAATTGCTTTTTTAGCTATTTTTTTATTAATTAAGTAGCATGGTAAATATGCATGATCGCTACCTATATCTGCAACGATTGCCCCAGTTGGAACGAACGAAGCAACCTTCTCTAATCGTTTTGAAAGTCTTTGTGAGTTCAAATACTATACCGCCTTTATTTGTTAGATAATTATATTATATGAGATATTCCTTTTAACCACCAATTGTTTGGTATATAACAAATATAACAAATTGAAACTATACCCTAAAGTGACACCTAGTAAAAAGCTTATGACTAACCTATTAAAAAATCCTTAGTTGTTTAACCAACTAAGGATTTGTAAGTTAATATTAAATTATTGTAAAGAAGTAATGTAATCAGCGATTGCTTGTGCTTCTGCATCGCTTTTCCCTTGTGCTGGCATTGCTCCTTGACCATTAATAATAACGTTTTTAATATGTTCAACATCAGTTAAACCTACTAAACTTGGACCCATGCCTCCAGTTAAGTCACCACCGTGACAACCGATACAAGATGCAACTAATTCTGCTCCACCTGCTTCTGCATCTGCAGTATCTCCATGTGTAGTTTCTTCACCACCGTGAGCAATTTCCTCTTTATTACCCGCACCTTCCATAGACATAAAGAAGATAAGACCGATACCGAATGCCATGATTAGGATATAAGGAATGATTGGATTGTTTTTCATAAGTTACCCTCCCTTTACTTCGTAAATGCTTCTATATATATTATAGAATCTAGTCAACACCTATCATTGTACTGCAATCTTACAAAAACGAAAAGCCCTAAAGCCTAACTTTTTATATGTGCTGTAACAAATTTGACAAATATAAGTTAGTTACTTAGAAATTACCTTAAAATAATTAATTTCTGAATTTCGGATTACCTTCACCAATTTCTAAAAGATTTGCATCTCTTAAATATCTTTCCACTTCAAACTCTTTCATATACCCATTTCCACCATGAATTTGAATTGCTTCATTTGCAATTTCCATTGCTATTTCAGAAGCTTAATATTTTGCTCTTGATACTTCTTTTGTGAATGTTCTTCACATATCTTTTAACCATTGATGCTTTTATATGCCATGTTTCTAGCCAATTCAATTTTCAAGACAATTTTATAATATAAAAAGCATGAGTTCATGTTGGCTATGAATGAAACCATTATTATGCATGCAAATCCTTAATTTATAAAAATTTTATAGCATATTAGAACTACTAATCCAAGGGAACCTGACATGGTAAAGTATACCAGTTTACTAAATATACCAGTACCAATCCAAATGAGACAATTAGTAATTAGTATAATAAACAGGACATTTAAATCTCCATGAAAAAAAGTGATACCGACTTTTACAGAGATACTAAAAAGGAAAAGGGCTGATACAATATGTAATAATGGTGCCATAATACCTTTGGTTTTTGAATAATAGCAAGCACCGATTATACTAGCGACTGCAAACATTGCTGTAAAAATTAATAACAAATTAGTAATTTGATTTAGCGTAAATAATAGAATAATTGAAATAAATGGTATGATAACTATTAAACTAGTTAACATTTTACCATTCCGCTTTTCTTTTGCCATGACTGCTTTTGTAGGACTAAATCTTTCATTAGCCTCAAATTCATTTCCCTCTAAATATAAAGTCATTAAGAAATCACAGTAATGCTCTGGTAGTAATTTATTTTGTTTCCAAAAAAGAATCTCGTTTAGAATAATTTGTTTCCGAGGATTTGCCATGTTTTTTCTCCAAAATTGAATGAATTATGTATATTTATAATCTATCTTACATTATAGACTTTCCTTATCGCCAGTACTATTGAATTCGATTTTTCGAATAAAAACAAAAAGACATCCTAATGGATGTCTTTATACATGGTTATGGTTTAAAGTTTATTCTAAGAAGTCTTTTAAACGTTTACTTCTTGAAGGATGACGAAGCTTTCGTAAGGCTTTTGCTTCGATTTGGCGAATACGTTCTCGTGTTACACCAAATACTTTTCCAACTTCTTCAAGGGTACGTGTGCGACCGTCGTCTAGACCAAAACGTAGACGTAAAACATTTTCTTCACGGTCTGTAAGTGTATCTAATACATCTTCTAATTGCTCTTTTAATAATTCATATGCCGCATGGTCAGATGGTGATTGCGCTTCATGGTCTTCAATAAAATCACCTAAATGCGAATCATCTTCCTCACCAATTGGTGTCTCTAAAGAAACTGGTTCTTGAGCAATTTTTAAAATTTCTCTAACTTTTTCTGGAGTTAAATCCATTTCTTCCCCAATTTCTTCTGGAGATGGCTCACGACCAAGATCCTGTAATAGTTGACGTTGAACACGAATTAACTTGTTAATCGTTTCAACCATATGAACTGGGATACGTATTGTTCGAGCTTGGTCTGCGATAGCGCGAGTAATCGCTTGTCGAATCCACCAAGTAGCATAAGTCGAGAATTTAAAACCTTTGCGATAATCGAATTTTTCTACGGCCTTAATAAGGCCCATATTTCCTTCTTGGATTAAATCTAAGAAAAGCATACCCCGACCAACATAACGTTTTGCAATTGATACTACTAAACGTAAATTTGCTTCTGCAAGACGTTTACGTGCCTCTTCGTCACCATTTTCGATTTTTTCAGCAAGTTTAATCTCTTCATCTGCTGTTAATAAATCTACTCTTCCTATTTCTTTAAGGTACATTCTTACAGGGTCATTTATTTTAACTCCAGGAGGAACGCTGAGGTCGTTTAAATCAAACTCTTCTTCATTGGCTTCTTGTTTCGAAAGGGACTCTTCTTCAAACTCTTCTTTTCCATTTACAGTAGCATTAAAGTTATTCTCAAGTTCTTCTGCAAAATGAAAAACCTCTTCATTTTCTAATTCGAAAGGAGCAAATTGACTTGTAATTTCAGCCATCGTAATTTCTTTATCTTTTGCTTTTTCTTGGAGAAGTTTTTTAACCTCTTCTAATTTTTGTTCACTTACTACTTCTTTTGAATGTTCTGACTTGTCAGCCATAAACCTTCCTCCTTCTAACCAACCGTATCAAGTTAAATAGCCGATAATGATTTTCGTAAAATAATTATTTGTTGGGCGATTTCAAGTGCACGTTTATGCTCATGCATTTTTTCTGCTTCTTGGAAATCATGAGTTAATTTACTTATTTCTGTTACAATGCCTTGTTTTTTTAAATGCTTTAAGCAATCAGAAATTTCAGCTTCAGCATGATTAGGATCACGCTCAGATAATGCAGCCTCCATAACAATTTTTCTTAACGCATTATCTTCTAACACTTCTAAAAATCTTTGATAGTCCGCTGTATTATGTTCTTCATAAAATCCAATTAATCGTACAAATACAGCAATATATTCATCGTGAACAAATGGTTGTGGATTTGCACCATTCAAAATTCGATCGACAACTTCAGCACTATTAAGCATATGCGAAAGAAGTAACCTTTCAGCTCTATCAGTAGCGGTCAATATCTTTTTTTCTTCTCTAAAAGGTTTATCAACAGTTTGTCCATCTTTTTGAATGTTACGTTTAAACGTTTTTGCCTGGTCTGCTTCTAATTTACGAAATTGCGTATAAATAGCATCTTCAGAAATATTTGTTTCACTTGCGAGCTGTTTTATATATAAGTCCCGTTCTATCGGTGATTTGCCTACAAGTTGTTCAAGTACTTCTTGGATATACTGTAATAAATCATTTTCAAATTGAAAGTTTTTATTACGTCTTGCATGCATCATTATAAAAGAGATGTAGCTTTGTGGTTTATCCAAAATCTGCTTATAGGAATCCGAACCAAATTTTTTAATGTACTCATCTGGATCGAGTTTATCAGGTAATACTGCAATTTCTACTTTAAGTTTCTCAGCCTGTAGCATTTCTGCAGCACGTCTTGCAGCTCCCCAACCAGCATTATCACCGTCATAATTAATAATAATTTTTTCAACTAAGCGCTTGAGCTTTGTGATATGCTGAGGTGTTAAGGAAGTTCCCATTGTCGCAACTGCATTGAATATACCAGCTTGATTTGCGGCTAATACATCCATAAAGCCTTCCATTAATATGACTTGTCCAGTTTTTCTTATTGAACTTCGCGCCTTATCAAGGTTGTATAAAACTTGGCTTTTATGAAAGATCGGCGATTCTGGACTATTTAAATATTTGGCTTCGTTATCTGATTGATGTAATACTCGTCCTGAAAACGCAATAACCTTTCCAAACTCATCACGTATAGGAAACATGATACGCTCACGGAAACGGTCAAAATACGATTGATTATTCTCTCTTTTAATAATCAATCCACTCTGTTCAATTTCATCTAAAGGAAATCCTTCTCTTTGCAATAAAATTGAAAGTGCATCCCAAGAAGATAACGACCATCCTATACCATTCGTTTCGATATCTTCCTTCGTAAATCCTCTTTTCAGAAGATAATTTAATGCTTGTTCTCCATCTTCTGTATTCATTAACAAGTGATGATAGTATTCTGCAGCATATTGGTGTGCATTCAACATGTTTTCTTCTGATTTTGAATAATTAGTTGCAGATTTTTGCATACTATCTTTTTGTATATCAAGATGGATTCCCATTCGATTACCTAATTTGGTAACAGCATCAACAAAAGGAACATTTTCAATATCCATGATAAAAGTAAATGCATTCCCGCCAGCACCACAACCAAAGCAATGAAAAATCTGCTTATCTTGAGATACTGAAAAAGAAGGAGTATTTTCACCATGAAATGGACATAATCCAAACCAGTTACGTCCTCTTTTTGTTAACTGTACGTATTCACTGATCACATCGACAATATCTGACTGAGTACGTATTTGCTCAATCAATTCTTCAGGAATTTTTCCAGTCATTGCATCACCATCTTAAGTTAACTTAGTACACAATTCGAGATATTTTAAAAAAATCCTTTATTATACGACAAAAAATTTATAATTCAAGTTAAAAATATATCCAATTTTATTTTTGCCACAATTTTATTATTATAAAACAAATACTCAGAAAAATCCACTTTATTTTTAAAAAAACAATCAAAAAACCCCTCTATTCATTGATAGAGAAGGGTTTTTCGTTATTTTTCTTGTTCAATTTTATGAATAATAACATTTGCAGTTTCTTCAACCGCTTTATTCGTAACATCGATCACATCACAACCAAGTTTTTCGACAACTTTATAAAAATGCGTAATCTCTTCTTCTATTCTTGAATGTTTCGCATAATTTGCATCGTCATTCAAACCTAATGCTTTAAGCCTCTCTCTTCGAATAATATTTAATTTTTCTGGAGAAATCACTAAACCAAAGCATTTTTTTGGATCTACTAGAAATAATTCTTCCGGAGGATCGATTTCCGGAACTAATGGTACATTTGCGACTTTTATCCGTTTATGTGCCAAATATTGTGAAAGAGGTGTTTTTGAAGTACGAGATACTCCTACTAATACCACATCTGCTAACAACAACCCTCTTGGATCACGACCGTCATCATATTTAACTGCAAATTCTACTGCTTCGATTTTCTTAAAATAATCATCATCTAATTTATGAACAAGACCAGGTGCTTCTAAAGGTTTCTGCTGTGTTTCTTTTTCAAACATTGAAATCAACGGTCCTAATAAATCAAACGATATAACATTTTGTTGGTTGCATAATTCAGCCATAAATTTTCGCATTACATTTTCTACTAAAGTATAGATAATAACTGCATCTTGTACCTTTGCAATCTCAACAATGTTTTCCACATGGTCTTTGTTATTTATATGAGGAAATTTCCGAATAATTGTATTTTCAAAGTTAGGTCGAAATTGAGAAACTACAGCTTTAACTACTTGTTCACCAGTTTCACCAACAGAATCGGATACAACATATATTTGTAATTTTTTCAAATTAGCACTCCTTATAAATCATGCGTTTCAGCTAATGAAATAAATGCTTTTGTTATATTTGTTTTTGTGACGCGTCCAACAATTTCAAATCCACCCTCTTTTTCGATAACGACCGGAAGAGAATCTACTTGTCTCTCAATTAATTTTTTTGCAGCTACAATGAGAGAATCTGTTTTATTACAAAATACAATATTCGGCATTCGAGTCATAATAATATGAACGGGGATTTGATTTAAATTTTGAGTGCCTATACTCGTTCTTAATAAATCTTTTCTAGATAAAACACCTTGTAAAAACGAACTATGATCAACAACAAATAGTGTTCCAACATCTTCTAAAAACATATGGACTATAGCATCATATACTGTCATATTTTCAGATACAACGACTGGAACTGATTGAAAATCTTTCACTTGTAGATTCATCATCGATTCAGTTACGTTCGTCATGGTTTTTTTACCAGAATAAAAATAACCAACACGTGGTCTAGCGTCTAAAAATCCAGCCATTGTTAAAATAGCTAAATCGGGCCTTAAGGTTGCACGAGTCAAATTGAGACGTTCTGCAATTTGCTCGCCAGTTATAGGACCATTCTCTTTTACGATTTGCAGAATCGTGTCCTGACGTTTATTGAGTTCTATTGGACTCACCCGCCTCAAATAGTGTTATACTTATTACTCAAATATTATATACTATTTTATAGTTAATTGCTAAGAAAAGAAGTCCATGCTACAATATTGACACAGTTATCAATCTTAGCATAAACTATGCTTAAATTAATATCTAGGCAATGAGAGGACAATAAGTATCTTTTCCACAAAAGCGAGTAGGGTTTGGTGTAAGCCTACATTGAAAAGAGAAAAGGCACCCTTGAGCCAATTTAATTCTAAAAGAGGATTGAAAAACAGCAAGCTCGCCTTTTATCAAACGTTTAATTCAATTAGTAAGAAAAAACTGATTGAAAGCGTTTGTCAATCAAGGCACGAGGTGATGAACAACCGGAGCGAACACCAAAAGTTCGTGAGGATTGTGAAAAACCTCGTAACGCTGAGTGCGAACGCTTGCCAATAGTTTTTTCAATCAATCAGGGTGGAACCGCGGGTAAAGCACTCGTCCCTGGGCATAAACTCATTGTGCCCGGAGACGGGTGCTTTTATTTTCATTTTTATTATAAATAGGAGGTATTTTCATGGCAACAAAATCTATGGAAACAATTGTAGCTTTAGCAAAACATCGCGGATTTGTTTTTCCAGGCTCTGAAATTTATGGTGGTTTAGCAAATACTTGGGATTACGGTCCATTAGGAGTCGAGCTTAAAAACAATGTTAAAAAAGCTTGGTGGCTTAAATTCGTACAAGAATCAGAGTATAACGTAGGTCTTGATGCAGCAATCCTTATGAACCCACGTGCATGGGTTGCATCAGGTCACGTTGGAAACTTTAACGACCCAATGATTGATTGTAAATCATGTAAAGCAAGACATCGTGCAGATAAATTAATTGAAGAAGCATCTATAGAAAAAACTGGTACTGAAATTGTAGTGGATGGTATGAGCTTTGAGCAAATGAAAGCAAAAATGGACGAACTTGAAGTCGTTTGTCCTGAATGCGGTAAAAATGATTTTACTGATATCCGCCAATTCAATTTAATGTTTAAAACATTCCAAGGTGTAACTGAATCTTCTACTAATGAAATTTACTTACGTCCAGAGACTGCTCAAGGGATCTTTGTTAATTTCAAAAATGTCCAACGCTCTATGCGTAAACGAATTCCATTTGGTATTGCTCAAATTGGAAAATCTTTCCGTAACGAAATCACTCCTGGTAACTTCACTTTCCGTACTCGTGAATTTGAGCAAATGGAATTAGAATTCTTTTGTAAACCAGGTGAAGATATTGAATGGCAACAATATTGGAAAGAGTTTTGTAAAAACTGGTTATTAAACTTAGGGATGAAAGAAGAAAGTATTCGTCTCCGCGATCATGGTGAAGATGAATTATCACATTATTCTAATGCAACAACTGACATTGAATATCGTTTCCCGTTCGGTTGGGGTGAATTATGGGGTATTGCAGACCGTACAGATTACGATCTTAAACAACATATGGAACATTCTGGTGAAGATTTTACTTACATCGACACTGTTACAAATGAGCGCTACGTTCCATATTGTATCGAACCATCTGTTGGTGCAGATCGCGTAACATTAGCATTTTTAGTTGATGCATATGATGAAGAAGAATTAGAAGGTGGCGATGTACGTACTGTATTACGCTTCCATCCAGCTTTAGCGCCTTTCAAAGCCGCTGTATTACCATTATCTAAAAAGCTTGCTGACGGGGCTACAGACGTTTGGGCAGAACTTCGTAAATCATTCCCGGTTGATTACGATGAGTCTCAATCTATAGGTAAACGTTACCGTCGTCAAGATGAAATCGGTACACCATTCTGTATCACATACGATTTCGACTCTAAGGAAGATGGTCAAGTAACAGTTCGTCACCGCGACTCTATGGAGCAGGTTCGTATGCCAATTTCGGAAGTTAAAGACTATATTGACAAGCATATTAAGTTCTAAAATAAATTGGAGTATATTTCGTAATCGCGAAATATACTCCTTTTTGATAAGTTAATTGAAATATGTACGTAATGGTTCACTTAGAGAAGTACCCACCATTTTCCCATTTAAATTAATATCACTTTTCTAAATATTCAATTTTCTAATGAAAAGGATTTACCAATTCGTTATATTAATGGTAGGGGATAAAAATAATGGGGGTTTTGAATTATGTTCTTTCAAACTTTTTCAAAAAAACAATTCGAAGAAAGACCTAAAACTGATTTATGTGAACAACTACAATTTATAGTGAATTCAATTTTAAACTATGAATTGCCAACTCACTATTCTGCTAATCACATTTTATTTACAGCAAACATTAGGCTCAGTGAACTGAAAGAATTAGCTTCAAATCACCGAAAAAATATTAATTTGAATACATCAATTGGTACATTTCATAAAAATGCATATGAATTACTAAGTAAAAAAGCAAATCAGCTCGATTTAATCATTGAATCTTATATTATAATTCACAAGGAAACAGATCGAAATAACTTGAATCATCGTTTACGTTTGATTGACGATAAAATTATAGCCCTTTATAACGAGCTTATTGAATTTAATAATCAAACTTTCCTTCCTCAACTTGTAGAACAGTTTTGGCAAGCATTTAAGGATGATCTAATGCCTATTTTAGCTGAACTTAGAACATGAGGTTAGCTATATTGCTAACCTTCTGTTACTCTTCATGTTCTGTTTTTCCAGGAAATAAATCAGGCGTTCTTTCTAATTGTTCAATAAATGTTCTTGATTTCAAACGTATACCAGTTTGTTCTTCATAAATTGTAGTAACAATTTTCTTAATAAACCTTTTTGTTTCTCGTTTTAGTTCTAATTTTCCCAATTGTTCAATTGGTACCATATAAAACATACGGATTAGTTTCAATTGTGTTGGTTTTAATCTGATGAGATATGGGTCCAATTGGAAACACCTGTGACATATAAATCCTCCTTGTGAGAACGAAAACGCAAATTCTCCGTCCACCGCACCACATGAAGCACATGCGTGTAAAATCGGCTGAACACCTGTATACGGTAGCATTTTCCAATCTACAAATAAGGTTATTGCTTCAGGGTCATATCCTTCTTCAATAGCATTTAATGCTTGTTGTAATACATCAAATGCAAAGGGTTCAGATTTCCCTTCCTCTATTAAACGATCTATTATCTCAACGATATAACTAGCATAAGCAGTCGCAATTATATCTGTTTGAATGTGCCGCATCGATTGTAAATGTTCCCCCTGTTGAAGAGTCCCCATTCCACTAGTTCTTTGACATACATACATTCCATGCATAAAGGTTTGTGTAATTCCTGCTAAACGACTAGTAGGTTTCTTTGCTCCACGTGCCATTACAGTGACTTTCCCTGCTTCTCTTGTTAATAGCGTAACAATTTTATTAGATTCGCCATAAGCACGTGATTTTAAAACGATGCCTTCCCATTTATGTAACAATATCGCACTTCCTTCGAGTATTCATTAACTCTATTATACATCATATAGTAAAACCCCGAACCAATTTAAGGCCGAGGTTTTGAACTGTATTTACATTAAACGAAAGTTGTTAAATTTGACTTAGCTTCCACATATTCTTCTTTTAGTTTCTTCACAACATTTGTAACACTGTCAATCGACTTGATAGATGAAACACCATGCCCTGCAGACCAAACATCGCGCCATGCTTTTAATTCGTCCATATGTGAAAAATCAATTGTATCTTTTGACATTAAATTCTTTGGATCTAGGTTATTTTTAATTAAACTTGGTTTAAGGAAGTTTGCATGAACACCACTGATTGCATCAGTATATACGACATCTTCTATTGTTGAGTCAACTAACATTTGTTTATACTCTTCAAAAGCTGCACTCTCTATTGTCGGTATAAACTTAGTACCCATATATACAATATCTGCTCCCATAATCTGTGCTGCCAATATATCCTTACCATTGGATATACTACCAGCTAATATTGTATAACCATTCCAAAACTCTTTAACTGCAGTAATAAATGCAAATGGATTAAGAGTTCCCGCATGTCCACCTGCACCTGCAGCGACTAAAATTAGTCCATCTACATTTGCTTCCACTGCTTTTTTAGCATGTTTAACAGTGGCAACGTCAGAAAATACTAAACCACCATAACTATGAACAACTTCAGCAACTAAACCTGGATGACCCAACGAAGCAATAACAATTGGTGGTTGGTACTTTTTGATAAGTTCCAAATCAGAATCATATCGTTTATTTGTTTTATGGGCCATAAAGTTAACTGCCCATGGTTCAGTTGGTAAAGCCTCTTTCAACCGTTTTAACATCATTTTCGCATCTTCTTCTGTCCGTGCATTTAACATTGGTATTGAACCAACAAGCCCGTTTTTACAGGATTCTATGACTAATTCTACACTTGAAACTAAGAACATTGGTGCTACAATTACCGGTAATGATAATTTATTTAACATACAATTCCCCCTTCGAACACTCACACTTATTTATTCAACAAATGTTAGAAATATCCCTTTTATGCTTATATTTTTCTCGAATTCCCCATTATTCTATAAATATAAATATGGTCACAAAAAAAAGCACATTCCTATTATTCAATAATTTTGGAATGTACTTTGTTGATATAGTATCGTTCGTTTCCGACGAAAATGGTTTGTACGACGAGTAACCGTAGGAGCAGGCTTGCTTTCCTCGGGCCACCCTCGAGCCCATACTCGTAAACTATGCTTGGGCTCGACACTGTTCAAGGAGTCCCGTCGAATTTACCTCGCAGGAGCAAATGCTTTAGCATTTTTCGAACGAGTCTCCACCTGCATCTTTAACGTTCGAACAACTTGCTTATAAAGTAATAAGCTGCTTGTTACTATAATTAATTTTTTCTGTAGATTAAATTTTAATATTTGTCACAGATTTTAATATTCATCTTCACGATAGCCAAAATCTCTCAATTGAGATTGTTTGTTACGCCAATCTTTTTGCACTTTTACCCATAGTTCTAAAAATACTTTTGACCCTAGTAACATTTCGATATCTTTTCTGGCAAGTGTACCAACTTCCTTCAGCAACGCACCACGCTTACCAATGACAATTCCCTTTTGAGAGTCTCGCTCTACCATGATTGTTGCCTGTACACGAATCTTATTTTCATTTTCTTCGTCACGTTTAATCTTATCAATTACTACGGCAATCGAATGCGGTATTTCTTCACGTGTAAGATGAAGTATTTTTTCGCGAATTAATTCTGAGATAATAAATCGCTCAGGATGATCAGTTACTTGATCAGCTGGATAATATTGTGGTCCCTCAGGTAGATATTTTTCTATCGTTTCTAACAAGTTATCTACGTTATTTCCCTCAAGGGCTGAAATTGGGATAATTTCTTTAAATGGATATTTATCCTTAAAGCTATTAATAAAGGTTGCTAACTGGTCTGGATGTACTTTGTCGATTTTATTCACTACTAGAAATACTGGCGTCGAATTACCTTCTAGCATCTCAAGGATAAATTCATCGCCCTTACCTAACTCCTGTTCCGCGTTAACCATAAACATTATGATATCTATCTCACGAAGAGTATTTTTTGTTACCTTGAACATAAATTCACCTAATTTATGTTTAGGTTTATGAATACCAGGTGTGTCAATAAAAACCATTTGACTACTCGTTCTTGAAAGTACACCTTGAATTTTATTTCGTGTCGTTTGGGGTTTATCTGACATAATAGCGATTTTTTGACCAATAACACGATTTAAGAATGTTGATTTCCCTACATTTGGTCGCCCAATAATAGAAATAAATCCTGATTTATAGTTTTGATTTTCCTGTTGCATAATCTATATCCCCCGATGTAAAGGCAAATGGTATAAGTTCGCCTACTGTAGTTTCTAAGATGTCACCTTTTAAGTTTGTTAAATAAACTGGCATATTTGAATCACAAAATTCACTCATAACTTGTCTACATGCACCACATGGAGAACATGGACCGTCCGTATCAGCAACGACTGCAATCGCTTTAAACTTTGTTATTCCATCCGATATCGCTTTAAAGAATGCTGTTCTTTCCGCGCAATTCGTCATGCTATAACCTGCATTTTCAATATTACAACCGTGATGAATTTTACCATCTTCATCTAAAAGTGCTGCACCTACTTTAAATTTTGAATATGGTACATACGCTTTCTCACGAGCAAGTTTAGATTGCTCAATTAATGTGTTCATCTCTATTGTCATATAAACAACACCTCTTTTTTAATTAGTAAACCATTTTGGCAAGAAAATAATCAAACCAATAATAACACTCGTTATAGCAAATACCAAAACCGCTCCTGCCGCAATATCTTTTGCTTGCTTAGCGAGTGGATGAAAATCCGGAGAAGCAAGGTCAACCACACTTTCAATTGCACAATTAATCATCTCTGAACCAATAACTAAAGAAACAATCAAAATAATAGCCAACCATTCAGTAGTTGATATTCCTGTTAAAAGAGCTGCAACAATTACGATCAACGTGCTTATGATATGAATTCGCATGTTTTGCTGTTTTAAGGCGCTAAGAATACCCTCTATTGCATAGCCAAAAGATTTAATGAGTTTTAACAAATCCATTATTATTCACGACCTAGACCGAATGAAGATAAAATTTCATCTTGTTTACCGAACATTACCCTTTCATCTTCAGTCGTCATATGGTCGTAGCCTAATAGATGCAAAAATCCATGAACAGCCAAAAATCCCAGTTCTCTCTCAAAGGAATGGCCGTATTCTTCAGCTTGCTCCTTCGTGCGATCAATAGAAATAATAATATCGCCTAGCACTCTTGGCATACCTTCCCCAACAATTTCAATTTCTCCTTCACCTATTTCCTCTAGTGCAAAAGAAATAACATCTGTTGGTTGATCTTTATCACGATATGTGCGGTTAATTTCATGGATAGCTTCATTTGTAACGAAAGTAATCGAAACTTCACTACCATCTTCAATTTTTTCAATTTCCGCTGCATGTTGGACTAACTTTTCAACAAGTTGAATATGGTTCTCTTTCACTTCATTTGTTTCATCTAAAAAATCAATATTAATACCCATGCTTTCCTCCGATCGAAATGACCAAGACCATCAACTCTCTTTTGGATATTCTATTCGAGAGTGGAAGATCCCATTTAATGTTTCACATAATACTTGTTCAATAATTTTCAACTCTTTAATCGAAACATCACATTCATCAAATTGATGTTCTTGCACTTTACTTTGAATGATGGAATGGACTAAATCACGTACTTTATCACTATTTGGGTTTTTCATAGAACGCACGGCCGCTTCAACACTGTCAGCGATACTTATTACTGCAGCTTCTTTTGTCTGCGGTTTAGGCCCCGAATATGAATATTGTTCTTCGTTAACCTCTTTACCTTCTGCTTTTGCTTTATGAACAAAGTATTTTAATGTACTTGTACCGTGATGTTGTAAAGCGATATCAATAATTTCCTTCGGCATTTTATATTTTCTTAATAATTCTGCTCCATCAGTAGTGTGCGCGATAATAATTTCAGCACTTCGCTCAGGAGGTAGTGAATCATGCGGATTAATTCCAGACATTTGGTTTTCAATAAAGAATGCCGGTCTTTTCGTTTTACCAATATCATGATAATAACAACCAACTCTTGCTAGAAAGCCATCTGCATCAATTGCCTCACAGGCAGCCTCTGCTAAATTAGCAACCATAATACTATGATGGTACGTACCAGGTGTTTCAGTTAATAATTTTTTAAATAAAGGATGGTTTGGATTTGATAGCTCAATCAATCTCATTGTCGACAACAAACCAAATGCTGATTCAAAGAATGGTAATAATCCCATCGTTAATGCTCCAGAAAGTATTCCTGATACTAGAGCAGCAATCCCATAGAATAACAATTCCATCAAACCATATTCTGTTTGAATCATTAATAAATAAAATGCGATAAATGCCACATTTATAATCGCTACTACACCACATGCTTTTAATAAATCGGAACGTTTTTCGATGCTTCTCATAAAGAAGATACTCGCGAATCCACCAAACATGATATAAAGAGCAATATCCATTTGGAGCACCGCAGCGTAGCCTTCTTGGAAAATTACCCCTGCAGCTGTAGCAATTAACAATGTAACTAAACTAGCTGTTCTATCATCACATAAAAGTCGTACAAGCATTGTAGCAAGTGCAGTCGGGTAAAGGAAGGCAACAGTTACATCAAATTCATTTACAAGTAAACTCATTAACTCCATTATTATAATGGATAAAGAATAAACGATTGATGTAACAAGTAATGCATTCCGTTTTTGCGTTATTTCCTTTTTAGAACGATCAAATAATATATATAGGAATGCCATCTGAATAATAATTAATATGATCAATCCCAAAATTGGATTTAATGAAGAATTATTATCTAACATTCCTAGTAGTTCTAGTTGGCGGTATACCTCTCGATCTACAAGTTCTCCTTCTTGTACGATAATTTGTCCCTGTAAAATTCGAGTAGGTTCTACAGAATTACGTGCTTGTTTTTTTAGCTCTTCTGTTTTCTCTTGGTCTAAAAATTCAGTTTCTACTATGGCCGCTCTTGCAATAACAATTACTGCATTTACTAGTGAACTCTCGATTCTTGAACTTTGTCGAATTTCATTTTCAATTGCATTTTTAACTGTATTGAGCTGTTCTTTTCTAATTGGTTCTTCAAGTTTTGCTTTTATAGAAGATTGGATGATAGTACTTGCAGTTTGTAAATCGGCTTTCGAACTAGATAAAATTGTCCATAAATGCTCATCGGTAAACAATAGTTGTGATTGACTTTCAGTAATCTCTGATAATTTTTCACGTAGTTCGTTAATTTGTTCATCTCTTTCAGGTTCTGTTGATCCAGAGCTTATTCCATCTGTTTCTAGAGATAAATCTGTTTTACTGTCAATGGTTGATCGGACATCAAAGATAATTTCAAATATAGAGGTAACGAGTTCAATTCTATGATCCGCGGTTTCGTCATTAAAATAGTAGACTGGCTCTACTGTACTTTCAGCCTCATCTCTTTCCTTTTCTGTTTTATAAGTATCTTCTACCGTTTTAGCGGAACGAATTGTCTCAGGTGCTAATTCAAATGTTTCTATATCATAAGTTACGCCTCTCACATTCTCAAACATTAAGAAGAATTGTAATAGACCTGTAACGAAGAGGACAATAACTAGAAATGTTCGAAAATTAATGATATCTAAAAACCTGTTATAGTGCATATTCATTCGCACCCCCAATAGTATATATATACTAGTTTACCAATTTATTATACTAATTTCATTGATTGATACAAATTTATTAAATTTGTAATAAAAAAATGTGTACGATTATCGTACACACTCATTAATATCGCCAATTTATTTTAATTACCAAACGGTTATAACTGTCGTTATAATTCTTGTTCCGTATATGCCTGAATAACCTTAGCTACTAGTGGGTGACGGACAACATCTCCTGCCTCTAATATTTGGAAATTAATGTCTTTAACATATTTTAACGTGCGTTCAGCGACTATTAGTCCGGATTCGTTATTTTTAGGTAAGTCAATTTGAGATTTGTCTCCTGTAATTACCATCTTTGAACCGAAACCTAATCTTGTTAAAAACATTTTCATTTGAGCATGTGTCGTATTTTGCGCTTCGTCTAAAATTACAAAAGCATCATCTAAGGTTCTTCCACGCATATAGGCAAGTGGTGCAATTTCAATTGTACCTCGTTCTATTAATCGTTGTGTTTGTTCTGCACCATAAATATCATGTAACGCATCATAAAGTGGTCGCAAATATGGATCTACTTTCTCTTTCAAATCTCCTGGCAAGAAACCTAATGACTCCCCCGCTTCAACAGCAGGACGTGTTAATATAATACGTTTTACATGTCCATTTTTTAGCGCTTGGGTAGCCATCACCACAGCTAAATAGGTCTTACCAGTACCTGCTGGACCAATACCAAAGACTAAATCACTATGACGAATTGCCCTAATGTACTCGCGTTGGCCTATGGTTTTTGCTCGGATTGGAGTACCTTTACTATTACGTGCGATTTCTTCATTGTATAACTCTGCAAAATATTCAATTGTCCCTTTATTTACCATTTCAATAGCTGTCGCAACATCACGCAAATCAATATTGATTCCTTTTCTAATCACTTTTAGAAGTTCAGATACAAGGGCTGTTGCATGATTTTTATTTTCCTCATTACCTGTTATTTGAATGACTTCTCCACGAGTTATTATCTGTACTTGAAAAGTATCTTCGATTAATTTAATATTTGCATCCTTCATTCCAAGTAACATAACTGCTTCATTTGGATTTTCGACTTGTAGCTGTGATAATTGTTCTGACATTAAATCATTCTCCTTGACGAATAGGGTATGGTTTTGCAATATTCTCATTTACCAAAAATAGGACTTTCCCTTTCACTTTATCACCATCGAAGGTAACCTGCAAAATGTTTTCCTTTTTTATAATCGTTTTTGGCGGTAAAGACTTTAAAATTTTTTCGTGCAAGAGTGGCAAAATAAATGATTCGATTTGGTCTTCTGTAATTTCTTGGTTGGAAGTAATGTACTCTTGCGTTTCTCTGATTTCGATAAATCTTGAAATCCACTCCGGTAAGTTGACTTCTCGAAACGATTGTACCTGCTCCTTTTCGTCATTTTCATTTAGTTTGAGGTTGATTGTCCATTTTCTTTCTGTAGCAGAAGTAATTTGGACTTTTTTAGGTATGGTAAATTCTGTTTCCAACCAGTAATCTGCGTATACTTCTCCTACAGCTCCGATCGGTACAGATTTATCCCCAACGGTAATTACACCTGATACAAGGGTATCCCCCTCATAAACAGTCTTATTCGGCATTACACGTCTTTCCCCACTCGATAAAACAAAATGAGTAATTACACCGCTTTTAGCAGCAACTAAATGATTTAATTGTTCTGGTTTTTGTTCTTTTACATCCGTTATAGGAGCTAATTGCGGTACAATCGTCATTTTACTTCCATTTTTAAAAATATGAACCCAAGAGAGGTCCCTTAATTCTTCCATAATCGATTGTCTAATTTCAAAATCTGATTCAATATTACTTTTAAAAACAGGACTATCAAGTGTAAGCTTTTCAGCAATTACTTTTTCAACTGCCACCCTTATCTCAGGGGTATCTGCCTCCACTTCCACTTTCCATACAAATTGAGAGAGTACAACAGGTAAAATAATCAATAATAATAATCCAATAAATGTCCTAATTTCTTTTTGGAAGATTCTTGTCGTTTCTAGATAACGAATTTTAATTTTTAAGCGATATTTCTTACGAATTTCTCGAACTATTTTTACTTCTTTTCTAGAAATTTCAAAAGTAACTTCCTCGTCTCTCACAATTAAATTCTTAATTTTTACTTTCTTTTGGTGTAAACCTTGGATAAATTGATGTACCTTTTCATTCTTCGTTATTTTAATTTCTACAGGGCGCGTATCAATCTTCATCTTGTATCACCCTGTTTTCTCATATCAATAGACTCTAACTCCTCAACATGTAATATTAATTCTTCCACCTTTAACACATCAATATGTACTTTTTTTGCTTTTACACGTATGTAAAATTGTTCATACTGAAAAGCACAATGTTGGTCAGAAGCTTCAAGGAACTTATACTGGCCAATTAATCGCAATTCGTTACAATTGAATAATTCTATTAAAGGTTCGGTTTGAAACAATTTTTTCAAATAAAAACGCCCCCTTTCGCAAAAGTATATGCTTTCGGAAAGGGGGACATGATTTATTTTATCATTTGAGTTGAATAAAGTTACCTTTGTTTTGCTTTTGGAGGACCAATAATTTCAGAGGCAACAATTGCCTGAATCAATGCCTGTTTTGTTTTAGGAACGTAAGAACCAATCTCACTCTGTTTTATAACATCCTGATTCACATGTTTAACCGTCTGCTTTGTAGAGCGGTTATTATCTAAAGTTGGCCGACTGTCACGGACCTTTCCAGTTTCTAATTGTGTCACTGGCATTGAATGTTTTGGTACTTTGGTTTCGGTTGTAACTTCATTATATTTTTGTTCGTTATAAATGTCTTTAGGTTGAATTGTTTTTTCGTTTAATTGATCATAAACTTCTTTAGCAAAATCTTCTAAAGTTTTAGGTTTTGATAAATTTCCTTTTTTCTCTACACTTGGCTGAGAATATTGTTCGTAAGTTGTTGTATTTGGCTTACTGTTAAATGGAGGCATAGATTTTTGTTGTTGTTTATCTTTATTTTTTGACATTAATGAGGCTAGTATCCCCATAATGATAAATATAATTAAGCCTTCCACGCTAATAGTACACTCCCTTCTTTAGGGCTGCAAATCACATCATTTTTGAGGAGTATCCGGTTTATCGTTCGATACTTTTGCAATCGAATCACGCATTGATGTATCAGCTTGTATGTTTTTATAATTCATATAATCCATAATACCGAAATTACCTGAACGTAACGCTTCTGAAATCGCCATTGGTACTTCAGCTTCAGCTTCTACTACTTTTGCCTTCATCTCCTGAACCCGTGCAATCATCTCTTGTTCTTGTGCTACTGCCATTGCTCGACGTTCTTCAGCTTTTGCTTGAGCAATATTTTTATCAGCTTGTGCTTGCTCAATTTGTAATTCCGCACCAATATTTTTACCTATATCAACATCCGCAATATCAATGGATAGAATTTCAAATGCAGTACCAGAATCTAACCCTTTTGAAAGTACTGTTCGGGATATCATATCTGGGTTTTCCAATACGTCTGTATGTCTTTGGGAACTACCAATTGTTGATACAATCCCTTCGCCTACACGAGCAATGATTGTGTCCTCTCCAGCACCACCGACTAATCGTTCAATATTTGCTCGTACAGTAATGCGGGCTCTTGCTTTTACCTCAATTCCATTCATCGCCATACCTGCAATAAACGGTGTTTCAATTACTTTTGGATTAACCGACATTTGAACAGCTTCTAAAACATCACGACCTGCTAAGTCGATTGCTGCACAACGTTCAAATGGAAGTTCAATATTTGCGCGATGCGCTGCAATTAATGCATTAATTACTCTGTCAACATTACCACCTGCTAAATAGTGGGATTCTAATTGATTAATTGTTACATTTAGCCCTGCTTTGTGTGCTTTAATTAATGGGTTAACAATACGTGATGGAATTACTCGACGTAACCTCATACCAATTAAAGTGAAAATACTAACTCGAACTCCTGCAGCAAGAGCACTAATCCACAGTGCAACTGGCACTAAAGTGAAAAATACTGATAAAACAATAATGATTAATACTACGGTAATTAATAAACCTATTGTTCCCGAATCAAACATCATACTTCTTCATCTCCTTTATTAATTTCTCTCACAACTATACGTGATCCTTCAACTTGAATAACTTCTACTTTCTTATTTGAATTGATATAACTACCTTGTGATACAACGTCAAGTCGTTCATTTTCAACTTGAATTGTACCTGCAGGGCGTAATGGAGTCAATGTCACTCCAATTTTCCCTAGAAGTTCGACACGATTTTGATTGGAAACGTATCCCTCATCTGTTGTAGTTGCATCTCTTAAAACAAGCTTGCTAAAAAAGTGCAAATTTTTACCAAGGAATTTCATCATATACACCATTCCTAATACCGCAATAATAATTGCGATTAATATTGAGTATGCCATGTAGACAACACTTTCACCTGCAAATAACAAACTAATGATGACAAATACAGCACCAATCACGCCAACAATTCCGCCAGGTATAAATAATTCGCCTACCACTAAGGCAAAACCTATAATGAACAGAATAATCGAAACATAACCAGCATGCCCTTCTACCAGATGCCCATAGAAAAATAGAACAAATGCTATTATTCCAATCGTACCAGGTAGTCCGAATCCAGGTGAAAATAATTCAATGGCTAAACCTACACAAGCTATTGTTAATAATACTGTTACAACAATAGGATTGGTAATAAAACTAGCAACATGATTTACAAAGGTCGGTTCTGAATTAACATTTGCAAATGCCTGTACACTCGGAAAAATAAATAAGAACGATAGGATAAGTAAAAGGATCGAATTTAATCTCTTCATAGCTTATTTTCTCCTCCTTCCTAGTTGCTTATAATATGTTTACGGTTTCATTTCTAAAAAGTTTCATTTTATAACAAATTTTTTTATTTCAAGTATGTAGTAATTTTAGCAAAAGTTTTAAAAATTGAAAAATACCCTAGTATTTACAATTTGCAAATACTAGGGTATGTCATTTCACAAGTTAGAAAATCTAAAATTGCGTGTTTAGAACGTAGGGATTACTAGGAAAAATTAATACTTACGTTTTCTTGCAGCTTCTGATTTCTTTTTACGTTTTACGCTTGGCTTTTCATAGAATTCGCGTTTTCTTACCTCTTGAATAGTACCACTTTTAGATACAGTACGTTTGAAGCGGCGAAGAGCATCTTCAAGCGATTCGTTTTTTCTAACGACAGTTTTTGACATCTCTTTTTCCCTCCCTCCGAACACACGTCAATACACAAACGATGTATTTACATATTTGTGTACTAAAGAATTATATCGTAATGTATAAATTGAGTCAATAGAAAGAACATAAAACATATAGAATAATTATAGATTTTTTTTTAGTTACTTTTATAACTTTAATAATTGGAATTTGAAGATAGTCCATTCATGATGGCAACACCGGAACTAGCACCGATTCTTGTAGCACCAGCTTCAACCATTTTTGTTAAATCTTCAAGGCTTCGTACTCCACCAGATGCTTTTACTCCAATAGTTGGTCCAACAGTTTTTCTCATTAAAGCTACATCCTCTGCTGTTGCTCCTCCTGTAGAAAATCCAGTTGATGTTTTTACAAAGTCCGCTCCAGCTTCAACTGATAATTCACAAGCTTTTACTTTTTCTTCATCAGTTAATAAACTAGTTTCAATTATTACTTTCACTAAAGTACCTTTTGCTGCTTTTACTACTGCTTTTATATCATTTAATACTAATTCATATTGTCGATCTTTTAGTGCACCTATGTTAATTACCATATCAATTTCAGTTGCACCATTTTCTATCGCATCTTTAGTTTCAAAGGCTTTTACACTTGGAGTTGTTGCTCCTAGAGGGAATCCGATAACAGTACAAACTTTCACTTCAGAATTCGCCAATTTTTCTGCACTTAATTTAACCCATGTTGGATTAACACAAACAGAAGCAAATTTGTATTGAAGTGCTTCATCACACAATTTTTCTACTTGTGATTGTGTGGCATCAGCTTTTAATAAAGTATGGTCAATTAATGCCGCATAATTTGTTGTCATAATAATACCTCCAAATAAATGTATGTACGTCTAATAATACCATTAATAATGCTATAATAAAAAAAATCTAATATTATGATAATTCCTTTTAAAATTAGAAATTGTTCAATATTAATCTTTTTAAAACAATACTATTATCCGCAAAAAAGAAATCGGTAAAACCTTTAAAGTTTTACCGATTCTATTAAAATCTATCATGATTTGTAATAAGTTTCAACATTGACAAAGTATTCGAGATTATTGGACTTGTTCCTCTAATACTCTTACAAATTGACCTTCGTTATAAGGATATCCAGCTTTGGTCATTTTCACTTTTACTAATTTACCAATCATTTCATCAGTACCTTCAATCACTACACGTAAATAGTTATCAGTATAACCAACAAGTAAATTATCTTTTCCATTCTCCTTATACTGTTCTTCTGGAACAACTTCCAATACCTCTCCTTCAAAACGAGAAGCGTATTCTTTAGCAAGTTGATCATTTAATGTAATTAATCGATGTACACGCTCATTTTTTACTTCTTCATCAACTTGATCTTCCATACGTGCTGCCGGGGTCCCTGTACGTTTAGAGAATGGGAAAACATGGAGCTCAGCAAATTTATGGTCTGCGATGAAATTATATGTTTCCATAAATTCTTCTTCTGTTTCACCAGGGAAACCTACAATTACATCTGAAGTAATTGCTAAATCAGGTAAAGCTTCGTTCAAACGCGCGAGTCTTTCAGCAAAGAATTCCATAGTATATTTACGTCTCATACGCTTTAATACTGTATTTGAACCAGATTGAATTGGGATATGCAAATGACGCACGACAATATTTGAATTCTTTAATACATCGATGACTTCATCTGTAAGTTGAGATGCTTCGATAGATGAAATACGTAATCGTTTTAATCCTTTAACCTGGGACTCTAAATCACGTAATAATTGTGCTAAATTGTAATCTTTTAAATCTTGGCCATATCCACCAGTATGAATACCTGTTAAAACAATTTCTAAATACCCTGCTTCTACAAGTTGTTGCGCTTGTTTAATTACTTCTTGAGGGTCGCGAGAACGCATAAGGCCACGAGCCCAAGGAATAATACAGAAAGTACAGAAGTTATTGCAACCTTCTTGGATTTTTAAAGATGCACGAGTGCGGTCTGTAAAGTAAGGCACATCTAGCTCTTCATAAACACGATTTTTCATAATGTTACGTACTGCATTGATTGGTTGTCTTTCTTCGCGGTACTGATCAATATATCCAAGCAATTTCCCGCGTTCTTGTGTACCAACTACAATATCTACACCTGGAATTGCCATAATTTCAGCAGGTGACGTTTGTGCATAACAACCTGTTACACAAATTACTGCATCTGGATTTTGTCTCACTGCCCGTCGTATAACTTGACGTGATTTTTTATCACCAGTATTCGTTACTGTACAAGTATTAATTACGTATACATCTGCTTGTTGTTCAAACTCTGTTCGTTCGTACCCTTGTTCTTTGAACAATTGCCAAATAGCTTCAGTTTCGTAATGGTTTACTTTACAACCTAATGTATGAAAAGCCACTGTTGCCAAGGCTAAACACCTCTTTCATTCAAATTCATATGAAATGGCAGAAAGCGCATATAATGGCGCAGTTTCTGCTCGCAATATTCTTGGTCCAAGAGACATTGTTTCAGCTCCAGAATTTATTAAACTATCTGCTTCTGTTCTAGAGATTCCACCTTCAGGGCCAAATATTAATAAAATAGATTTCGATTTATTATCATACACTTTTTTAAGCTTATCCGCAAATCTTGAGCGGTTTTCCTTCTTGGCATCTTCTTCATCTGCTATAAAAACCGCGTCATAATTCCCTAACTTTGACATTAACTGTTTAAATGTAAGTGGACTTTCAATATCAGGAACAATTGTACGATGTGATTGTTCAGCCGCTTCTTGGGCAATTTTTTGCAGTCTCTCCGTTTTCTTTGCTTCTTTTTTATCGTCCCATTTCACAATTGATCTCTCTGCTTTAAAGGGAATTAAACGGCTCATCCCTAATTCAGTCCCCTTTTGAGCAATAAATTCTAATTTATCCCCTTTCGGAAGACCACATGCTATATCAACTTTAATAGGCATTTCAGGGGAGGCAATTGTTTTACCAATTTGCTTTACGACGACAGAATCACTGATCGATACTATTTCACATATGTAAGCAACCCCATCAACGACTACGATTACTTCATCGCCTACTTCCATTCTCATTACTTTAGATATATGTCTAGCACTTTCGCCACTAACAGTAAGTTCCTTAGTTTGATTGAATGTCTCTTGTACAAAATATCGTTGCATTTCGTACCTCCATCTTAATTGTCTTAAAATATATCCCAGTAAATTACATAATTTGTCAATCTACTTCATGTTTAAAATTTAAAATGAGTCATATTCTCCTTAAAACTCAAAATATTATTTATTATTCCACAAAAAATTAGGCTGTTGATAATATGTAGGATTATCAAACAGCCATTTGGAAATACAATATAGTTATATGCTTTCGCATATTTTCAAACTGGCTCGTTTCAGCCTTAATGACGTGCACAAAAGTTCCCTTAAGTTTTATTACTAAAGTCAAAAAATCTGTACTTTGCCTATGAGGTAAAACTAAATGGTTAAAGGATTTAAGGTCTTGACGCAATGATTGCAACCCAATCTTCCATCATCAAAATCTCTTCAATGACGAATCCCGAATTTTCTAATGCTTCTTTCACTTCATCTTTTTTAAATCCAATTATTCCTGATGTAATATACTTTCCACCTGGTTTAACAATTGAAAAAGCATCATCAGTAAAAGAAACAATAATCTCTGCCAGTAGATTACCTACTACGATATCAGATGGTTCGTTTATCGAATCTAATAGATTCCCATGAAATACCTCAACTAAATTCGTAACCTTGTTTAGGTCAACGTTTTCACGAGCTGAGTTTACTGCTACTTCATCAAGATCCAATGCGTGGACTTTACTAGCCCCCAACAAAGCAGCACCAATTGCTAAAACACCCGATCCTGTACCAACATCAACTACAGTGTCGCCAGTTTTCACTACTTTTTCTAGCGCTTGTAAACACATAACAGTCGTTGGATGTGTTCCTGTCCCAAAGGCCATACCTGGGTCAAGCTCAATAATTAATTCATCCGTACTGACTGGAGAATAATTTTCCCAAGTAGGTACGATAGTAAAACGTTCAGAAATTTTCACAGGATGATAGTACTGTTTCCACGCTGTTGCCCAGTCTTCCTCATCAACAAGTGCAGTTTTAAGTACTTGATCGCCGATATTAATATCAAAGTTTTTAAGATTCGCTACAGCAAGCTTAATTTCCTCAACAGTCTCAGCTAGAAAGCTAGATGCAGGTAGATATGCTTTAACAACTACACCGTTTATAGGATAATCATTTGGATTTAAATCATAAATTTCACCAAATTGATCAACCCTTTCCTTTTCGATTTCTGTTGAATCTTCAATGACAACACCACTAGCGCCTGCCTCATGAAAAACATTTGAAACAGCTTCTACCGCTTCGTTTGTTGTTAACAAAGATATTTCCGTCCACTTCACTTGCATCCAGCTCCTCTTATTTTTATAGCAATCATATTTCATTGTATATTTAATTTAATGATTAATCACCTTTGAAAGTTTTCTTTAATCGTTCAAATAGTGAACTACCTTGTTCTTCTGGAATATCTCCACTTATTTCAGCAAAGTCTCGTAATAATTGTTTTTGTTTTTCAGTAAGTTTAGTTGGAGTCAATACTCTAACGATTACATATTGATGACCTTGACCGTATCCATGAACATTCTTTATACCTTTATCCTTAATACGGAACTTTTCACCAGATTGTGTACCTGCAGGTATTTTTAATTTTACTTTTCCATGAACAGTTGGAACTTCAATATCATCACCTAATGCTGCTTGTGGGAACGTTAATTTTAGTTCATAGTAAACGTCGTCGCCGTCTCTTTCAAAATATTCATGCTCTCTAACATTGAATAAAATATATAAATCTCCAGCAGGTCCACCATTTTTACCTGGTTCACCTTGGCCAGAAACTCGAAGTTGTTGACCGTCATCTACACCAGCTGGGATTGTAACTTTAATTTTTTTCTTTTTCTGAACTGTTCCAGCACCATGACAAGTTGAACATTTTTCAGGAATAATCTTACCTGTACCAGAACAAGTACTACAAGTTCTACGATTAACCATACGGCCAAAAGGTGTTT
Source organism: Ureibacillus sp. (assembly GCA_031178355.1). Taxonomy (GTDB): domain Bacteria; phylum Bacillota; class Bacilli; order Bacillales_A; family Planococcaceae; genus Ureibacillus. The sequence goes on along the minus strand of JAPSJC010000001.1, from coordinate 64,379 downwards.
CAACTGCTTGATTGATTTGTCCGGATCCATTACAGTTACCACAAGTTTTGGCCGATGTTCCTGGTTTAGCACCTGAACCTTTACACGTATCACAGGATTCTTCTTTTGGAATTTCAACTTCTGTTTGTTTACCAAATACTGCATCTTCAAATGAAATGTTCATACGATATTGAAGATCATCACCTTTTCTTGGTGCATTCGGATCTGAGCGTCGACTACTCCCACCACCAAAGAAAGTACTGAAAATATCATCAAATCCTCCGAAGCCTGAGAAACCACCACCACCGAAGCCTCCGCCTGGTGCTTCATGACCAAATTGATCGTATTGACTACGTTTCGTATCATCACTTAGAACTTCATACGCTTCAGCTATTTCTTTAAATTTCTCATCAGCACCTGGTTCTTTATTTATATCAGGATGGTATTGCTTTGATAATTTACGGTAGGCTTTCTTTAGTTCATCTTTACTAGCACTTTTGCTTACACCAAGCACTTCATAATAATCGCGTTTACTCATCGTTCACACTCCGCTCTATATACATAACGTTTATTGTAGCATAGTTTTTAGAAAATTTCTTAAGGTTTAATACCATAAAGTCTTCCAAAAAAGATAAATATCATGGAACCTATTATTTACTATACTAGTAGCATTATTACAATGAAAAAGTCAAAGTCCGGTATCGGCTTTGACTTTTTCTCTCACAGCATTGTCGAGTTATTTGTTATCGTCTTTTACTTCTTCAAAGTCTGCATCGACTACGCCGTCATCTTTTTTATCAGTTGTTGAACCTTCATCAGCATTACCTTGAGCTGCTTGTGCTGCAGCTGCCGCTTGTTCGTAAACTTTCATAACAAGTGGTTGTAATACACCTTCAAGTTTTTCTTTAGAAGATTTAATTGATTCAATCTCACCAGATTCTAATGCCTTTTTCAGTTCTTCTTTTGCATCTTCTACTGACTTTTTCTCGTCTTCAGTAATTTGTTCACCCAGGTCAGTAATTGTTTTATCTACTTGGAATACTAACTGATCTGCTTCATTACGTAATTCTGCTTCTTCTTTACGCTTAGCATCAGCTTCTGCATTTGCTTCTGCTTCTTTGACCATACGCTCGATTTCATCGTCTGTTAAACCAGAATCAGATTGAATAACAATTGTTTGCTCTTTTTGAGTACCTAGATCTTTTGCTTTTACAGAAACAATACCATTTTTGTCGATATCAAATGTAACTTCTATTTGTGGAACACCGCGTGGTGCTGGCGGAATATCCGAAAGTTGGAAACGACCTAATGTTTTGTTATCTGCTGCCATTGGACGTTCACCTTGAAGTACATGAATATCTACTGCTGGTTGATTATCTGCGGCAGTTGAGAAAACTTGTGATTTTGATGTAGGAATCGTTGTATTACGATCAATTAATTTTGTAAATACACCACCCATTGTTTCAATTCCTAGTGAAAGTGGTGTTACATCTAGTAATACGATATCTTTAACGTCACCCGTTAGTACTCCACCTTGTACTGCAGCACCCATTGCTACTACTTCATCTGGGTTAACACCTTTATGCGGTTCATGACCAGTTTCTTTTTTCACAGCATCTTGAACTGCTGGAATACGAGTAGATCCACCAACAAGAATTACTTTATCTAATTGAGAAGCTGACATGCCAGCATCCTGTAAAGCTTGACGTACTGGAACCATAGTTCTTTCAACTAAATCACGAGTAATCTCATCAAATTTAGCACGAGTTAGATTTACCTCTAAATGTAGCGGACCGTCAGCACCTGCTGTAATGAACGGTAAAGAGATTTGTGTTGAAGAAACTCCTGATAAGTCTTTTTTCGCTTTTTCAGCAGCATCTTTCAAACGTTGCATTGCCATTTTATCTTTTGATAAATCAATACCATTTTCTTTTCTGAATTCTTCTACTAGATAATCAATTACTTTTTGGTCGAAGTCATCTCCACCAAGTTTATTGTCACCTGCAGTTGCAAGTACTTCAAATACGCCGTCACCTAATTCAAGGATCGATACGTCAAAAGTACCTCCACCAAGGTCAAATACTAAGATTTTTTGATCTACATCTTGCTTATCTAATCCATATGCTAATGCAGCAGCTGTTGGTTCGTTAATGATACGCTCCACTTCTAATCCTGCAATTTTACCCGCATCTTTAGTTGCTTGACGTTGAGCATCGCTAAAATAAGCTGGTACGGTAATAACAGCCTTTGTTACTGTTTCACCAAGGTACTCTTCCGCATAACCTTTTATATATTGTAAAATCATAGCTGATACTTCTTGAGGAGTATACTCTTTATCTTCAATTTTCACACTCTCATTTGTACCCATTTTAGATTTAATTGATAGAATTGTGTTTGGGTTAGTAATAGATTGACGTTTTGCAACTTCACCTACTTGGCGTTCGCCATTTTTAAATGAAACTGCTGATGGTGTTGTACGGTTACCTTCAGGGTTAGGAATTACTTTTGGTTCGCCACCTTCTAATACCGCCACACAAGAGTTTGTAGTTCCTAAGTCAATACCAATAATTTTGCTCATTTTAAATTTTGCCTCCTATAATTAAACACATAAAATTTGCTTTTACAATTTTAAAAGTTATTCATTTACTGAAACCATTGATGGTCTAATAACGCGATCTTTTAACTTATACCCTTTTTGAAGTTCACGTAACACAATGCCAGACTCTTTAGCGGAATCTGATTCTTGCATAACTGCTTGATGTACATTTGGATCAAATTGAACGCCTTCTGCTGGAATAACTTCCAAACCTTCCTTGTTAATGGCATCTATTAATGATCTATACACCATGTCAATTCCCTTATATAAAGAAACAGCATCTTCTGAAGTAACTTCTAATTGAAGTGCACGTTCAATATTATCAATTACCGGCAATAACTCTGTCAGTATGCTTTGAGCACGGTATTTTTCTTGTGCCTCACGATCAAGTTGCGTGCGACGGCGCATATTATCAAAGTCAGCTCTTAGGCGTAAAAAGCGATTCTCTTCTTCTGCTAATTTTACCTCAAGTTCTGCAATCTTTTGTTTATACTGCTCTTCTACAGATAGTTCTTTTTCTTGTTCTAGCTGTTCTTTGGATTCTACTGACTCATTTGTATTAGTAGCTAATTCAGCTGTTTCATCAATATTAGTATTTTCTTGTTCTAGAATTTCTTCTGACAATTGTTCTTTATTCTCTGTAGTTTCAGACACAACAAAACCTCCTTATAGTCCATCCGTCATTTTCTTTGTTAGTGCACTTGAAAGCCCATTACGCATAATATCAATTAATGATATGACACGTTGATAATCCATTCGTGTAGGTCCAATAATTGCTATAGAACCGGTTTGTTCATTACCTATAGAATAAGTTGTAGATATTACACTACAATCTTCCATAGCTAAATGGTTATTCTCTGATCCGATTCGAATATGGATATTTTGATCCTCAGGATGGAATAGAGAGATCACTTGGCTTTTCTTATCCATTAAATCCATTAACATTCTCACTTTGTTTAAGTCATTGAATTCCGGTTGGTTCAACATGTTCAATTTTCCAGCAAAATAAACTTCGCTTTCGTTTCCAACCAAAGCAATCTTCTTTAATGATTGAAACATCGAATCGGCTGTATGAATATGTTGTCTAAGTACCTCAAGAGTTTCTAGTTCTAATTTCGATTGAAGTTCTAATATTGGTACACCAACAAGACGTTCATTTAAGATGTTTATAGTCTTTTCAATATCAGATGCATCGTAGCCTAAAGGTAAACTTATCATTCTGTTTTCTACATGTCCATTATCTGTAACTATAATGGCAACTGCTACCTGATCTGATAAAGGCACAATTTGAAACTTTTTAACTCGATGTTTTCCAACATTTGGTCCAAGTAAAATAGTTGTATAAGTTGTTAAATCAGATAAAATGTTTGCAGATTCATGGATAATTTGTTCCATCTCAATAATTTGATTTTGAAATAATGATTGAATTAGAACGATATCATTTCCAGCCATTGTTTTCGGTTGTAATAAATGATCTACATAAAAACGATAACCTTTTTCTGAAGGAACTCTTCCGGATGATGTATGCGTTTTTTCTAAATATCCTAATTCCTCTAAATCAGCCATTTCATTTCTAATTGTTGCAGGACTGTAATTAATCCCTTCTTTTTTAGAAATTTGTCTTGATCCCACAGGCTGTGCTGAACTAACAAAATCGTCAACGATTACTTGCAATATTTGTAATTGTCGGGATGTTAACAATTTTATCACCTCTGTTAGCACTCATGATTAAAGAGTGCTAATACTATTATAAAGTTATCAAAACTCGATATTCCTGTCAATGAAATCGCACTACTCACCTAATAAAAATTGTTGAAAAACTTCATTACCAAGAAATCTACCTTTTCTACTCAGTCGAATCCCTACTTCGTCTTGAATTAGTAATCCACTTTTAACTAAATCTCCAATAATGGGCTCATATTGATCCAACAATGAAACACCAAGTTTTGATTTAAATCCTTCATAAGAAACGCCTTCGGTTTTTCTTAATCCTAAAAACATTTGCTCTTCACATTTTTCTTCAAAGGTTACGATATGTTCATTAATGATTGGTCTTTCATGTTTTTGAACTGCATCAAGATATTTTCGAATTGGACCAATATTGGAATATCGTTTTCCTTCAACATACCCATGAGCACCTGCACCAATTCCAACATATTCGTCATTATCCCAATAAATTTTATTATGTGTAGAAATTCGACCATTTTTAGAAAAATTACTAATTTCATATTGATGTAGTCCGTTTTTTTCCATTTCTCTCATAAGGACATCATACATTTCAGCCTCAAGATCTTCAGTCGGTAAATGTAATTTTCCTTTTGCATATTGGATATAAAAGATAGTCTTTGGTTCAACAATTAAAGAATATGCTGAATAATGTGGTAGGTTCAATGCAAGTGCTTTATTCAGAGTATCTTCCCATTGATTCATAGTTTGTCCAGGTAATCCGTACATTAAATCAATATTTAGATTAGATAACCCTATTTCTCTCGCATTTTCAATTGTTTTTAAAACTTGTTCGTTAGAGTGGGTACGCCCCAATTTTTTTAACAATTCATTGTCAAATGATTGAACCCCCAAACTCAGTCTGTTAATCCCACCTGATTTTAATGCATTAAGTTTTTCTATAGATAATTCATCAGGATTTGCTTCTGAAGCAAACTCAACTAGTTGGTTAGTAGATAGGTGGGTATTAATTATTTCTAACAGACGATTTATTTGAGATGCAGAAAGTGAAGTTGGCGTTCCACCACCTAAATAAATCGTTTCAATGTCATTAAAAACATCAGGAGACTGCTCTTTTATTAATTCTATTTCTCTTCCTATTGCCTCTATATATTCATCAACTGGCTGATTTTTAAAAAATACTTTATTAAAATCGCAATAATTACAGATTTGATGACAAAAGGGAATATGTATATACACACCACGTGCCATGTATGATCACTTCTTTCTAAATTACATCTTTCCTTTATCACTTCATTTTACAGCTTCGGAATAATAAATCAATTTTACACAAAATTTTTTTAATTCACTAAAAAGGAATTGTACAAATGAAATGCCATTTGTACAATTCCTCAATATTTCAATAATAAAAACTATAGTTTAATTTTATTACTAGAAAGAATGTATTCAGTTGCGGATAAATTAGATAACCTTTTTGAAAAAATAACCGCTTCTTCATCAGTTTTAAAATGCAATGCATCCAGCTCTTTTGTCACTTCAGTGCTATTATCATTTCGTTCAACCAAATATAATCGTATTGTTGGCTTATATGCTGTTATGGGATTTACTTTCTCTTTTGCAATTAAGATTCCTATTTTCTCATTGATTGAGCTCTTTATAATATGTATTACTTCTAATCCGTCTAGTTCAAACAACTTAGGTAAAGTTAAATCTTTTAACATTTTCTATGCCACTCCTCGATTATGTAATATAGACTAATATAAGTAACAATTTAAACCTATCAGTTTAATAAGTTTTAATCCTCATTAACTATTGTACTACAAATGAGTGGTGATGCAATATAATTTTCTAATTATTCCGAGTATTCATAATATAAAAACAGGGAAACGTTATCTGTTTCCCTGTTTGAAGTTCTTTATTTTTTATCATCCATTTTTAATACTGCCATAAATGCTTCTTGTGGTACCTCTACAGAACCTACTTGTTTCATACGTTTTTTACCTTCTTTTTGTTTATCAAGAAGTTTACGTTTACGCGAGATATCTCCACCATAACATTTAGCTAATACATTTTTACCCATAGATTTAATAGTTGAACGCGCAACGATTTTTTGACCAATAGCTGCTTGTACTGGAACTTCAAATTGCTGACGTGGAATGAGTTCCTTTAATTTTTCAACGATAACTTTTCCACGCTCATAGGCAAAGTCACGATGTACAATAAAGCTCAATGCGTCAACAGTTTCACCATTCAACAGAATATCCATCTTCACTAATTTTGATGGTCTATAACCAATTAGCTCATAGTCAAACGATGCGTAACCTTTTGTACTCGATTTTAATTGATCGAAGAAATCATAAACAATTTCAGCTAATGGGACATCATATTGAATGGATACACGTGTTGTATCAAGATAATCCATACCTATGAAAGACCCTCGTTTTTGTTGACAAAGTTCCATAACAGCTCCAACGTAATCATTTGGCACCATCATAGTAGCCTTAACATAAGGCTCCTCAACACGATCAATTTTTTGTGGATCGGGCATCATTGAAGGATTATCAACTTTAAGTGACGTTCCATCTGTCAAAAATACTTCGTAAATAACAGAAGGAGCTGTCGCAATTAGATCAATGTTAAACTCACGTTCTATACGTTCTTGAATAATTTCCATATGAAGCAATCCTAAGAAGCCACAACGGAATCCAAATCCTAAGGCTTGAGAAGATTCAGCTTCAAATTGAAGAGCAGAGTCATTTAACTCTAACTTTTCTAATGCTTCACGTAAATCGTTATATTTGGCCGTATCTATTGGATAGAGCCCGCAATATACCATCGGATTTAAACGACGATAACCTGGCAATGGTTCCTTAGCAGCTCTACTTCCTGCGTATGTTACAGTATCCCCAACTCGAGTATCTGCCACGTTTTTAATTGAAGCTGTTAAATAACCAACGTCCCCAACTGTTAGCTCCTCTTGAGGAATTGATTTAGGCGTGTGGATTCCTACTTCAATTACTTCGAACTCAGCACCCGTTGCCATCATGCGGATTTTATCTCCGCGTTTTACGGTACCATTGATGACACGGATTGAAATAATAACTCCTTTGTAAGCGTCAAAAACGGAATCGAAGATAAGTGCTTGCAGTGGTGCATCTGGATCCCCAGTCGGTGCAGGGACTTTTTCAACGATTTGTTCTAGAATATCTTCAATACCAATCCCGGCTTTAGCAGAAGCAAGTACTGCTTCTGAAGCGTCTAAACCGATTACATCTTCAATCTCTTGTTTTACGCGCTCTGGATCCGCCGCTGGTAAGTCGATTTTATTAATTACAGGCAGTATTTCTAAATTGTTATCAAGAGCTAAATAAACATTGGCTAATGTTTGCGCCTCGATACCTTGAGCTGCATCGACAACTAGAATAGCACCTTCACAGGCAGCTAGCGAACGTGATACTTCATATGTAAAATCGACATGTCCAGGTGTGTCAATTAAATGAAATGTATATTGCTCGCCGTTTTTCGCACTATATTTTAATTGAACAGCATTTAATTTAATCGTAATACCACGTTCACGTTCTAAATCCATTGAATCTAGTAGCTGAGATTTCATCTCTCGCTGCGTAACAGTTTTCGTTTGTTCTAAGATTCTATCGGCAAGTGTTGATTTACCATGGTCGATATGGGCAATTATTGAGAAATTTCTAATGTTTTTTTGACGTTGTAAACGTTCTTCTCGATTCATTTATGTCCACTCCTAATCAAATACGCCTCCGTGAAATAATGACCCACATTAGAGTGTGGTCATTCAACGGAGGCTTTAACCTTTCATGCAATGATTTGCAATAATTTCTAATCTAATAAGAAATTTCAATCTTATCTTAGGTTAACTAATTTGAATTATAGCAGTCAGACATAAACTTTAGCAATGTTTCTACTAAAGAAAACTACAGGGTTACGATCATTTAAAGTTCATTCGTAACAAATGTTTTTGAAATTGCCTGAGCCAAGATAGAAATAGTACGATAAACTTCATCTTCTGTGTTATCTATCCCACCAATTTCAACTACTAATAATTCTTTCGCTAAATCCTGATTGTAAACTCCGTCTACACCCTTACCTTCTTTTATAATAACCCCTCGTGAAATGTTAGGGATAATTTTATTTAAGGATTCACTTAAAGCATTAGCATAAGCTAGATTTGATTTGTAATTTGGGTTTTCTGCTCCAATTACAAAGACAATTTTGGCGTAATTGACGTTATTATTAGTAACAGTTGTCGCTTCAGCACTTAAAGAGTCCCTATGAATATCTAATACTAAATCATATTTGTTTTGCTCTAATTCTTTAGCTACATATTGACGAGAAGCATCATACGCTTGGTGGAATGCTATCCCCTTTTCTTTCATAACACCCTGTACATCAACATCTAATACTTTCGTTGTTAACCCATTTAATTGAAAATAGTTTTTAATCATGTCCTGCATAGAAAAAAGATTTGTCGTACTATCATATACTGCTACAGTTCCAGTTTCACTCTCGACAAACGGTTTATACGTTTCATGTGAATGAGTAAAATAGATTAAAACATCGAAGGGATTTAAAGGTTGAGAAACGTCAGTAGTTGTTGGTGTTGACGTAGTAGTTGGACTAGTCGGTGTTGTAGTTACATTACTTGCAGCATAAACTACCTTTGGTTCATCTACCTTTGGATATTCAATTTTAGCATTATTGGGAAGTGGCAAAAGTCCTGCAATGATCGGTAAAACGAAAAAGAAAACTAGAAAAGCTGATAGTACTTGAATTTGTTTTAACATGACATCCTCTCCTCCCACTACAATATGGGGAAGAGAGGTTTTTTAGAACTATGAACTATTTAACTTTTTTCTTCATCCACTTAAATAGACAATTACTTACTAACAATGAATATTTCGTAATCCAAACATCTACCTCTTTCGGGGTTACAATTAACCTTTCTGGATGAGTAGATAAAACCTCTTGGAACAATTGCAATCGATCATTTGATGACCAAGTTGACCATTCTCCAAATATTGGTTTGATAACGTTCATATCGAGTCTAGCTTCAGGATCTGGTGTATATGATGAAACCGATAATTTACCAGAGGGCTTTCCTTTTTCCTGAACTCTAGCAGCTATTGAACGAAATACCTTTTCAACCGCGTCTGCGATAATCACAGTAGCATCTACTACTGTAGGAATCCCAATTGCAGTTACTGGTACACCGAATACTTCTTTCGAAACTTCGGTACGCTGATTACCAACCCCTGATCCAGGATGAATACCAGTATCTGTAATCTGAATCGTTTTACATAATCGCTCAGAACCACGAGTTGCTAACGCATCGATTACTAAGACCAATGCAGGATTTATTTTTTGTACTAGCGCATGAATAAAGTCGCTCGTTTCGAAACCAGTTTGTCCAGTAACTCCTGGTGCGTACATAATAAAATGTTCACTTGGATTTTCTGAGTTCTCTGCTTGCATAGCATCAATTGCAAATGGTCCAACAGCATCAGGGGTAATGGTTTTATTCCCCAAACCGATCACAAGCACCTTACTATCTGCATTAATTTCGACATCTTTATGAATCTCATCTAAATACTTAACAAATGCTTTTTCAAGTTGTTCAAACCCATTGTTATCATCGACATATAAGGTTGGAACGGAAAGAGTGATATACATTCCTTCTTTTTTACCTATCTCTTCTTGTCCCTTTTCATCCACAGTAACTTTTGTTACTTTTACTCGACCTTCCTTAAAATCTTCAATGACAACACCACTGGTATCCTCTAATTTTTCTTTTTGTTGCTTGGTATGGTGTTGAACAACTTCCTCTGCCTCGTCAATTAGGTCTGTCCTACTCCAGTTGACTTCTATTTCTGCCATGATTATCACCTCAACTATTATATTGGTCAAACTGTCAAGTAAATATTCTTTGCGTTTATCTATTGCAATTATAGACTTACTTTGGTAGAATGATTTTTGTTGTATTGACAAAAGAAACTAGTGAGAAGATATCATCTCGTACCTTTTTTAGGAGGTGAAAGTTATGCCAAATATTAAATCTGCAATCAAACGTGTTAAAGTTGCTGAGAAAGCAAATGTTGCAAATTCTCAAGCAAAATCTGCAATGCGTACAACTGTGAAAAAAGCTGAACAAGCTTTAGCTAACAATGCAGAAAACGCACAAGAATTAGTTGTAGCAGCACACAAAGCTCTTGATACAGCGGCTACTAAAGGCCTTATTCATAAAAACGCGGCTAGCCGTAAAAAGTCTCGTTTAGCTAAAAAAGCTAACTAAGTTTTTAATATGCCTTTTTTCAAAAAAACCATCCTTTGTTAAGGGTGGTTTTTTTATTTCCACCATAAATAAAGACAGAGAAAGATTCTATTTCTTTCTCTGTCTTTTTAATTTGGTTTACAGCGCTTTTAGAAGGAACATTTCTAAATATCTTTCTCTATTGCCACTAAGCGATTTTAACATTAAATCGATTTCTGACAACTTCTTTAATGCTTTTAATAATCTTTGTTCACTAGGTCTGTTTTTTTGCTCTAGCATTAATTTAATTCGATACGGGTGGACTTTTAATTGTTTTGCTATTTGCGTAGGATGATATCCTTTTCTTTGTAAATAGAACACATTATTCATCGTACGAATATTAGACGCAAGTAACCCAACGAGCATAATGGGCTCTTCTTTTTGTCTTAATAAATCATGATAAATTTGAATGGATTCTGAAATATTATTTGCCAAATAAGCATTTAACATCTTAAATGCATCATGCTCTAATGTTTTTGCTACTAAGTCCTCAACAAGCTTAATTGTAATTATTTCCTCCTTACCTAGATAAAGGGCTAGCTTTTCAATTTCTTTTTGTAATTGCAACATATTGACGCCAACCATTTCAACTAATTTCTCAATGGCATCGTCATTAATTATTTTTCCATAACTTTTGGCTATACTTAGTATCCAAACGTTTAAGTCATTTTCTTTTAGTGGCTCCGCTACTAACATGACACTATTTTGTTTGATTTGTTTTGTAATTTTTTTTCGCTCGTCTAATTTTTCATACGGAGCAATAAAGACTGTAACTGCAAATTCCGAAGGATTCTTTAACCATTTCTCAAGTCTATCCAAATTATGATTTATTTTTTCTTTCCCTTTTTCGGTTGCTTTTAAAAATGATGCATTTTTAGCAATGACAAGTTTGCGTTCTGTGAACAAAGGAAATGTATCTGCTTCATCAATAACAAGATCTACTGAAGATTCCTCCATGTCAAAGGTCATTAATTCTACTTCTTCAGATGTACTTAATGCTTTTTTTAAATTGTTTATGGTCTCATCAATAAAATAAGATTCTTCCCCAACTAAGCAGTATACAGGAGCAATGTTCCCATTTTTTATTTCCTTCCACTCTTTTATAAACATAGAAATAGCCCCCTACATATATTTGCACTACTAGTATACACGTTTTAAAAGGTTTTGGTAAAATCTATGTATAATCTGTGACATGATATGGAATGTTAAATGATAGATTTTATTTCTTTTCATATAGATTTTTAATAACCATTAACTTATAATGAAGTTTGAGTAGGAGGGATAGTATGGCACATAATACAGAAAACTATGTTACACACAATCCATTTGAAGGTGACAATGGAGCAATGCAAGGCAACCAAGTAATTCCTGCTGGTATTGGTTTTGTCGTGTCATTTTTATTCTTTGCGGTAATGTTTATTATTGCAACAATAATTGGCGCAGTAGCATAATGGCCAAAAAGCTTTGCCTTTATTTAGGCAAAGCTTTTAGTTATTTAAAGAGTGAGTTACTTTTAGATACTCTGATTTCATTATTAAAAATTGTAACCTCTATTGTACCAACTTCTGCAGTATTTAATGTTTTAAGTCCAAGTGATTCATAACGTTCTACTACTTCATGTGATGGATGGCCATACCGATTATTTCTTCCCGTGCTAAAAATTGTTAACCTCGGCTTTAATTTTTCAATAAATGATTGACTACTTGATGTTTTGCTTCCATGATGACCGGCTTTGAGCAAATCAATATTTTGCAATTGGGGAAATAGCGTAATAATTTTTCGTTCACCCACCTCTTCTAAATCTCCTGTAAGTAGTGCTTGAAAATTTCCGTCTGTTACATATAAGACAAGCGAATCATTGTTTCCTTCGTATACTAAATCAGTTGGCCAAACGTATTGAAAGGTGTAATGATGACATGTCCAATAGTATCCTTCTTTTTGCTCCCTTATTGGAATTTTTCTCTCCCGAGCTTCCTCAATCAATTCTATCATAATTTCCTTTTGGTACGAATTGGGTGTTATATGAATTTCTTTTACAGCTATTTCCTTTAATATTTCTTCAGCACCCTCAACATGATCACTATCAGCATGCGTAATAATTAACTTATCAATCGTATGAATCCCCTTTCCCTTTAAGTAAGGAACAACAATTTGCCTGCCTATCTCATATGAATCTTTTGTTTTTTTCCATTCCTCTTGTTCAAATCTTAATATTCCACCTGTATCAATTAAGTAAGTTTCCTCTCTAAATGGTAGCTCTATTAATACGCTGTCTCCTTGCCCTACAGAAATAAACGATATTTTCATAGTATGAAACCATTTAGTTTGAAATTGAAGCAATAAAATAGGGATTACGAGCACTAAGCAGCTCTTCCAAAACCTAGATCTGTTATTAAATAAATAGAAGAAGTAAAATACACTTAGAAAAGCCACAATCATTAGCAGAACTGAAGGTTTGCCTGGAATCCACATTTGATTTGGAATTGATTGAAGCCACATTATAAAGCGGCTAATGGATCCCCTAATGGGCTCATAGATTAAAAATAAGACAGATACAATATTACCTGGTAAATAGGAAACTAAAAGTAATGTAAGGTTAATAGGTAAAATAATAAATGAGAAAAGTGGAACAAATAGGATGTTGACAATAAACGAAGATAGACTTATTTCATAAAAATGAAATAATAGAAGCGGGTAAACAATTAACTGACATACAAAGGTAATTAAGAATGATTGGACAAGCCAAGAACGATAACGAGCGAATAATTTACCAGTATAAATTAAGCTCAGTGTCGCCAAATACGAAAGCTGAAAACCAATTTGATATATTGCCCACGGCTCCATATAAACAAAGAATATTAAACTAATGGCCAATGCATCATCGATGGCTAACTTCCTCTTCATTTGGCTAATTAAAATGATTTCTACTACTAAAACAGCCCGCCATACGGATGGTGCCCCACCAGCTATAATTGCATAGATTGGTAATGCAACGATTAAGATGTTAGTGGCTAGTTCTTTGCGTATGCCGATTCGAAGTAACCCTTGAAATAATAAAAGGGATAGCATCGCAATATGTAAACCAGAGATTGCAAATAAATGGGTGATCCCTAATTTTTGATATGCCCTTGTTGTCTCTGAATCTACATTTTCTTGAAAACCAATTAACAAACTTTGGGCTTCAGCAAATAGTGAATCTGGAAATGTCTCCTCAATGTGTTTGGTCAAATAGAACCTTTGCACACTGATCTTTTGTTTTAAGTTTGAAATCGTATCGACAAACGACCATTCTGTAATATTTAATACACCTAATGCACCTTTGCTTTTTAAATACCCCCCCATATTGAAGGCATATTCATGAGCTGGAAGATGTGGTTCTTCTAACACTCCCGTAACTTCAAATCTCTTACCTACGAGCGGGAATGCCTCAAATCGTTTCTTTTCATTTTCACTTTTAAATTTATAAGTCACATAAATTATCCGACCATTATGGTCTTCCATAAACCCCCTTAACATTGCTCCATCTATTTTAAATTCATCTGTCCATGTCAGAGTAATCGGTAATTCTAAAGGTTTATTTATATTAGTTAACATAAACGAAAAATAGAAATATGAAACAATACCTATGAAAAGTATAAAAATGCAATGTACGATTGTAAAACGTTTATAAAAACACCAGAATATTATAACTAACAATAATAATAAAAGCCTTATCGATTCATGAGCAGCAACTGATGCTACTAAAACCGACAAGGCATATAAAATCCATTTATGCTTGAATGAGTTTACCAAATAAATCATTCACCTTCTCTTCCAAAGGTTTTAGAATGTCTTTTGATGCTCCTAAACTACGAAGCTTCGTTAACATTTCTAACGCTAAATCAAATTTTTCATCTTTCAAGAAGTCAATTTTGGCTTCATCAAAAGAGATATGAACAACATTCACATTTGCTTTTTCAAATAATTCTAAAGCATAAGGACTATTTTTATAACTTTTGGCATAAAATACATTTTTAATCCCTGCTTGAATAATAGATTTTGTACATTGGAGACACGGGAAATGTGTTACGTAAAGGTCTGCTCCATTTGTAGAAGTACCATACTTAGCACATTGTAATAGTGCATTAACTTCCGCGTGGACTGTACGTACACAATGGTTATCAATTACATAGCACCCTTGTTCTATGCAATGCTCGTCCCCAGAGATAGAGCCATTGTAACCACCTGCTATTATTCGTTTTTCTCTTACAATTGTTGCTCCTACAGCTAGTCTAGTACATGTGCTTCTTAAGGCTAATAGGTGACTTTGTGCCATAAAAAATTGATCCCAAGTTATACGCTCCATATGATTACCTCCGCTTTATTTCTAACTTAAGTTTAGCCCTAAACTGGTTAGGTTTCAATATAGACCATTTTTATTAGTTCACTGAGATGAATTCTTTTAGTTTTTCAAATGTTTTGTCACCAATTCCTGATACATTTTTTAAATCTTCAATTGTTTGAAAACGTCCATTCTCGTCTCTATAGGAGATAATTGCTCTTGCTTTGGAAGGGCCGACACCAGGCAATGTCGCTAATTCAGCTTCAGAGGCTAAGTTAATATTCACTACATCCTCAGATAAATGATTACTGGTATTAACAGATACAAAAGACTCCGGTTGAATATCTTCAACCATTTCACCAATAGTCGGTACGAATATCGCCATCTCATCTTGTAGCTTTTGTGCATGATTAATAAACTGAGCATCTGCTTCTTTCGTATAGCCACCAGCCATTTCAATAACATCGATAATACGATTCTCCGATGTAAGCTCATAGACACCCGGATATTTAACTGCGCCCTTTATATCTACAAAGACTTTTTCTGGTGTACTATTTTGCTGATCTTCCAAATTTAATGAATCATTGTTAATAGACTGTTGGTTTTCTAAGGGAATGATAGTAAGTGGCTCAAGTTGTTCATCACTGGAGTGGTCTTGTTGAAGGATTAAAAAAAGGATAGCAAAACTAAGTATGCCTGGGGAGTAGCACACTTAAACCATACTTCTTAATAAAATTCTGGAACATTCTACACCTACTTCCAGAAGGTAAATCATATGGAGTTAACTCTATATTAATAAATTTACCTTCTGTTGAAAAGATGTTTCTAGTAGAATTTACTATTTTTTATTTTACCGCGCGTATTAAAATTCTCTCGCTATCGTAAGTTGGAGTGTGATTTTTAAAATCAGCAGTAATTTCTATTTCTGAAAAGCCTATTTGATTTAGCCATTCCTTATAATACTCTACCGGAAATGTACGTTGATAATGTTCTTCATCGAAACGTTCATATTTTCCTGTTACTCCGTCCTTTAGGAAGAATGTTATTTGATGATAGATTGAATGTTCCTCTTGTCCTTCTTCCGTATGCCATACGTAAAAAGTAGTTCCATCATCATACGTGAATGGGCTTTGCAAGAAGATTTCATTCATCTTGAATAGTGAGTGCACATCAAAGAACAATTGTCCGCCTTTACGAAGAGCATTATATATGCGGGTTAATGTTTCTATAACTGATTTTTCATCTTCTAAATAATTTATTGAATCAATCGGTATCGTGACAACATCATAATCTTGAAATCCCTCTAATTCGTCCATTGACATCTGATAGAGCGGGATTACTAAACCTTGCTGTAACATACGCTCACTAGCGATAGAAAGCATTTCTACTGAAAGGTCAATACCACTTACATCATAACCATTTTTTTGAAACTTTAATGTGAGATTTCCTGTTCCACAACCAACATCTAATAGTTTAGAGTATTGATCACTTGGTGCAAATTTCTGCACCCAAGCGACATATTCGTTATACGGAACATCTTGCATGAGTACATCATATACTTCTGCAAATTTTACATAGCTGCTGCTCATTGCTCTAAAGTTGGTGCATCTAATTGAGCTGCATCGCCCCATAAACGTTCTAAGTTATAGAATGCTCGTTCATCTTTATGGAAAATGTGCACTACAACATCACCTAAATCTACAAGAATCCAACGTGCAGAATCATACCCTTCCACTCTTCTAACATTAAAGCCATGTTCATATGCTTTTTCTTGTACTTCCTTTGCAATTGCTTGTATTTGACGGTCAGAATTCCCATGGCAAATAATAAAGTAATCAGCGAGTAATGAAATATTTTCCATATTTAATACCACAATATCTTCCGCACGTTTGTCATCAATAGCTTTGTAAGCAACCTGTAATAAAGTTTCTGTCATTCTTTTCCTATTCCTCTCTTCTCTAAAAAAATTTTCTAGACTTTTGCGATCTTAAATTCACTCTATTTTAATTATATCGTTATAGCATTCAATAGATACGGGATAAATCTTTTGTTTCGTCTTTACTAAAAATTTTATTGAATGACGTATGCAAGCTCGCATTGCCTTATTCAAATCTACTTCCGCTTTTTTTCGTAGTTTCTCAACACCATCAAAGTTGCGATTTGGTTCAATCATATCAGAGATGAAAATGATTTTTTCCAATTTCGACATACCAGCTCTACCAGTAGTGTGATATCTAATTGAATTTAAAATATCACTATTTGTGATATTAAATTCTTTTTCAGCAATCCAAGCTCCCACTGGCCCATGTAAAAGTTCTGGTCCCCAGTCTATCAACCTCTGGTCAAGTCCATGTTCTTTTACAATTTCAATCATCCAAGTCTCATTAGCATACTTTGCTATGTCATGTAAAATTGCAGCGGTTTCAGCAGATTTGATGTCTTCACCATACTTTTCTGCTAATTTGCTAGCTGTTTCCATTACACCAATAGTATGAATGAATCTTTTTTCTGGCATACGTGGTTTAATGGCTGTTAAATAATCATCACGTTCCATATAGACCTTCCTTTCTAATAAATGCCTCGACACCTTCAGGAAGTAAAAATTGTAATGTACCACCAGTTGAGAGTCTCTGCCTGATTAAAGTTGAGGATAAATCTATTTCAGGTGCATCGACCATTAATACATCATATCTTGAGTTTGAATTCGAACCAGGTCGCCTTAAACCAACGAATTGAACTAGATTGATTAATTCATCAATCTTATACCACGTATGTAGGCTATCAATCATATCGCCACCTATAATAAAGTAAAATTGAACGTTCGGTTCGCGTTCGCTTAAAAGTAACATCGTCTCATAAGTATATGATACGCCTTCGCGTTCAACCTCTATTCTTTCTACTTTAAAATTAGAGTATGGTTCTACCATGATTTCTACCATTCGAAGTCTTTCATTTGTTTTGGCGTCACCTGCAAGTTGTTTATGAGGTGCAATTGCATTTGGCATAAAACGGACTTCATCGAGATTTAAAGCACATAGTGCTTCATTTGCCATGATGAGATGACCGATATGTGGGGGATTAAAGGTTCCACCCAAAATGCCAACTTTCTTCATAATTTAACAACACCTTACTTTTTATCGACTTTTGGTAAAATTATCTTTTTATTATTTTTTGATTCCTTATATAAAACTACAGTTAAACCTATTAATTGCACAAGTTCAGAATTCGTTCCTTCCGCCAACGCTTCTGATACTTCGTGTTTTTCGTCTTCACAATTATCTAGTATACGTACTTTAATCAGTTCACGCGCTTCAAGTGCATCACTGATTTGTCGTATCATCTGCTCATTAACTCCACCTTTACCTACTTGAAAGATTGGTGTTAAATGATGTGCTTCTGCTCTTAAGAATCTTTTTTGTTTACCTGTTAACATAAATAATGTACTTCCTCCTAGATGTCAGTAACGTAATTAACCCTTACGCTTCATTCAATTGTTTTGTTATTCTTTCAATCATAAACTCTGTTTTCGGATAATGACCTAACCAATGCTCGTACGCAATTGCTCCCTGGTGTACAAACATTCCTACACCTGTTACAACGGTTCCACCAATAGCCTTTGCATGTCTTAAAAATGGAGTCATTAAAGGATTATATACTATATCTGCAGCAATTACGCCTTTAGACATTTGTTCAATTGAAAAAGGCAATGAAACTTCACCACCATATTGCATTCCAGCTGGTGTAGCCTGAATTAGAATTTTATATTGACCTAAGCTTTTACTAACTTCATCACTTGTAATGACCTTTCCACTTCCTAACGCATCGATGATATCCTCTGCTTTTGATATCGTTCGATTTGTTACAGTAATATCCTCATACCCTGATTTTTTAAGTGCATAAGCAATTCCTCTTGCGGCACCACCTGCACCAATGATTAAAAGGGGTTGATGACGGTGTTCTTGTCCAATCTTTTCTTCTAAAGAACGAACAAACCCATCGCCATCTGTATTATATCCTTTTAAGTTGCCATTTTGTAATCGAACAACTGTATTAACAGCACCCATATGTTTTGCCGTTTCATCTATCTCATCTAAAAACGGTATTATAGTTGTTTTATGTGGAATGGTGATATTAAATCCGCTCACACCTAAAAGTTTAAACGAGTTAACCGCTTTCTCTAAATCTTCTGCTTTTACCTGTATTGGCACATACGCAGCATCTAGCCCATCCTGTTCATACCAAGTATTATGCATTTCTGGAGATTTTGATTGAGCAATTGGATCTCCAATAACTGCGAACCATTTCTTCATTTCCCAATAACCTCATCTCTATAAATGTATATCCATTTTTCTCAATACGATTAAGCAGAGTCGAGTAACTAGAATCAAGATAGGCTTTACTGACTACTGCAATATTGAAGCAAGCATATTTTCCAACCATTTTTTTAATTGGCGATACAATTTAACAAGATTAAATCAGTGATGGTCGAATAAACACTTCTACTCCTTTAGGTGCGTGCACAGCGACAACCACATTTGCATGTTGAACAGTAATCCATCCCAAACCTGAAATTACGACATCTGTTTTACTATCTTTAATTGAAAATTCATGTCGTACTAGTTCTGGCAGTCTATCAATGTACTCTGAAGATGGGGGAGATAATAATTCACCTTTATGTTCATCGTATAAAGTATCAGCTTTTTCGAGTTTTGTACGGTGTATTGGCAAATCATTTGCAACATGTACGGAAAAAGCAGCGCGTTCTCCACGAATAAAGTCAAAGCGAGCTAATGCACCAATAAATAGCGTTTGTCCAGGATTTTGCTGGTACACTTTTGGTTTAATTTCTTTTTTAGGTGTAATGTATTTTAATTCGCTCGCGTCAATATGGTGCGCCATCTGGTGATGGTTAATTATACCAGGAGTATCGTAAAGTGCAGAGCCGTCATCTAATGGAATTTCAATCATATCTAAAGTCGTACCAGGGAAATGTGAAGTCGTGATAACATTTCCTTCACCAGTTGCTTGCTTAATAATACGGTTAATAAATGTTGACTTACCAACGTTTGTACTACCTACTACGAAGACATTTTTTCCATTTCGATAATTTTCGATAGCTTCTACTACTTCTGAAATACCAAATCCTTTATGAGCACTAACCAATAAAACATCTATAGGTTGTAATCCTAAGGTTTTTGCCTCTCGTTTCAACCAATTAATCACTTTATTAGTCTTTACAGATTTTGGCAATAAGTCTGCTTTATTGGCCACTAATAAAACTGGATTTTTTCCAACAAACCGATGCAAACCCGGTAGCCAACTGCCATTAAAATCGAAAATATCAACAATTTTAACAATGAGTCCTTCTTGTTCACCAAGACCATTTAAGATGCGTAGGAAATCATCATCAGTAAGATTTACAGGTTGAATTTCATTGTAGTTTTTTAATCGAAAACAACGCTGACATATGATTGTTTCCTTGTCTAAAGAAGATGGCGGTGTGTAGCCTACTTCATTTTTATCTGCTGTTTGAATTACCGCACCACAACCAATGCAATGTAGTACTTCTGTCATTCTTTTTCCTCCCAAGTTTTAATACCTTTTCGCTTTAGTGCATTAAAAACACGACGCTCCACAAAGCGATTAAACTTCGTAACCATTCCATCTGACTCGGCAACCGGTTTAACTAGTATTGTATATAGTTTCAAACGATTTGCGCCCATAATATCTGTTAACAACTGATCGCCCAGCATTATTACTTCGTTACGATTTAATTGAAGCTCCTTCAGTGCAGCTAAATAAGCCGCTCCTAATGGCTTTCTAGCTTTAAATATAAAAGGTATGCCTAATGGTTCCGCAAACCGTTTAACTCTTGCCTCTTTGTTGTTTGAAGCGATAATTACTTTAATACCTGCTCGCTCCATTTCTTTTACCCATTTTGCTATTTCTTCTGTAGCCTCATGTCGGTTCCACTCGATTAATGTATTATCTAAATCGGTGATGATTCCCTTGATTCCTAATTTCTCTAACTTTTCTGGAGTTATTTCATATACTGATGTAATAAACTCTTTTGGTAATAAAAAATTATACAACGATGATACCCCTTCAATAAATTTTATTATTTGATTATATCATAATGAATTAGGTTGTCCCATTGTCATCATGTCATTTCTTGCATATTATAGGTAATCGAATTAAAATTTTCATGTTTTTCATGAATTCTGTGTATTTTGTTGTATAATATTTTTCCTTCTTTTCATTAAGTATTTTCATTTTTCAACACCAAAAATCATATAATGTCGAAAAAGGTAGAAAGGATGACGTAACTGGGCGGAATCTTTGCTTCACTCATGCAGCTTTGGTTAGATATTCCTTCATTCCTTGGATATCTTAAGGGTCAGGCTTTCCACAAGCCTTTTACTAAAGAAGAAGAGGCGAAAGCAATTGAGAGATTTATGGCTGGTGACGAACAAGCCCGTCTTGATTTAATTGAGCGAAATATGAGGCTTGTTGCTCACGTTGTAAAAAAGTTTCATCCAGCACATGAACAACTAGATGACTATATTTCTATTGGAACAATTGGGTTAATGAAAGCAGTTAGCAGTTACACACCCGATAAAAAAACAAGACTTGCAACTTATGCAGCTAGATGTATAGAAAATGAAATATTAATGCATTTAAGAGCTCAAAAAAAGGTACAAAAAGATGTCTCATTATTTGAACCGATAGGAGTCGATAAGGAAGGTCAATCACTGCAAATTAGAGATCTTTTACAAATGGATGATCAACCAGCAATCGATGTAATCGAACAAAAGGAGAGTTTTGAACAATTATACGAATATTTAAATACACTTGAACCACGTGAACTTGAAATTATTGTTTACAGATATGGACTAAATCAAAATGACCCTCTTACTCAGAAAGAAATCGCGAAAAAATTAAAAATTTCAAGAAGTTATGTATCTAGAATTGAGAAGAGAGCACTTGTTAAACTTTATCAACAATTTAAGCATAATCAAATTCAACAAGAAAAAGAAAAAGAAAGAGAAAAAAATAATGTTCAATAAAAATGGCTCATTTAAGACCTTTTGTCTTAAATGAGCCATTTAGTTTATTCATTTACCGTATTTTCGTTCGCTCCAAAGTAAACTACGATTCCAATGATTGCAGTAATACAAACTGAACCTGCCATTATAAATACCATAGAGAGTACCTCCTTAAAAGTTAATCAGTATATAAAATGATCTTAACATCTGTCTCATATATTACTGTTTATTTTCATATAGTCAAGGTGTAATGTGAATAACCTTTGACATTAAAGTTTAGTAATTGTTTTAAGGACGATTTCGGTAGAATGTTTTGCAGCCACTGGTAGAAATTCATCAAAGCTGATATTTGATTCTTTTCCTGCGATATCAGAAAGAGCACGGATAACAACGAATGGTGTGCCAAATTGATAGCAAACTTGTGCTACTGCAGCTGCTTCCATTTCAACTGCCTTCATTTCTGGGAAATGCCCTCTTACGAATTCAACACGATCCGGATCATTCATAAAAGAATCTCCTGAACAGATAAGTCCTATATCATATTGGTGACTCCCAATTTCCGTTACAGCTTCTTTTGCTAAACTCATTAAACGTTCATCTGATATAAAAGCTGGAGGCATCTGTGGTACTTGTCCCATTTCATAGTTAAAGACGGTTACATCAACATCATGATGTCGTACTTCATCTGAAATGACAACAGCACCAACCTCTAAATTTTGGTCATATCCACCGGCTGAACCAGTATTGATGACAACATCTGGTTTAAATTCGTATAATAAGATCGAAGTACCCATTGCAGCATTTACTTTACCAATCCCACTTTTTAAAAGTACAACTTCTTTGTCATCATATGTTCCTGTCGTAAATTCAGTATTAGCAATCGTAATTACCTCTGAGTTTGTTAAGGCATTTCTTAATAGTTCTACTTCTTCTTCCATTGCTCCAATTACTGCGATTTTCATTTTATATCCTCCAATATATTACATCAAGTATATGAATGTGAAATAACAAACTTAAGAGCAATTTGAATTAAAATGCACCTTCAATATCATTTAATATTTCCACTTTAACAGGTTTCCAACCTTGGTTTTCAATCCATTCAATACTTACACGATATTTTTCTAATTTATCCATTGAGGAAACAACTGCAATGGCATTTTCACTACTACCATTATTTTGAATGCGCCAAAAAATAATATTATCTGAAGTTAAATTGACTGCATTTTGAATCGTTTCTTTTTTCTCTTCAAAATCAATATGTCCTTCTTCATAAGTGGAAATATGTTTACCAGTTTGTTTTGTTAAGGTTACTTGCCAGTTTGGGTCTATGATTACTTGCTCCACTACTGGATCATTTGAACCTTGAACAATGATTGTTTTAGAATCAAAATTAGAAATATTTTCCGACTCGTTAGAACCTTCCGAAGATGAACTTATATCTGTATTAGATTCATCCTTTACATTTGAATCAGTATTTGGATTATCTACATCTTCTTCATTGCTTGTACTACTATTTTCGGTATCGTTTTCGTTATTAGGGGCTACATTTTCTGATGATTGTAACTCATGATCATCTTGAACCTTTTCCTCATTGTTTGAAAATACAAAATATAAATTTATTAAAATTAATACCGCTACAATTGCAATGAGTACGTTAAGTAAACGATCTAGTTTTTTTCGACCTTCTGTTCGATTTGATCTTCTTTTACTTTCAGAGCGCGTTAAGAAATCCCGATCTCGTCTAGACATCGTATTAAATCCTCCCTCTTGATACTTCATTTTTATTTTATCAGCTACCAATATAAAAAACTTAATTGTAATCTAATTTTAATTTCCTTTTTATATTTATTAAATATAAAAAAGTCGACAAACTTTGGTTAAATGTTGTCGACTTTTCCATTCATTTAAAAAACAAACAATGGGAGGCTATGTATTTAATTAGCCAACAATTGTACTTATTTAGTTGCACTAATCGCAACGATGCGTACTTCCATATCTCCACCAGGAGTTGTTAATTTAACAACATCATCCACTTTATGTCCTAATAAAGCCCTCGCGATTGGAGAATCATTGGAAATTTTCCCTTCAAATGGGTCTGCTTCAGCTGATCCTACGATTGTATATTCTTCCTCATCACCATCAGGAAGTTCAATAAATTTTACAGTTTTACCTAAAGTAACAATATCACTTGCTCCTTCAGTTTCCTCAATAATGATGGCATTACGTAGCATAGATTCAATAGTTGAGATACGGCCTTCAACAAATCCTTGTTCTTCTTTCGCTGAATCATACTCAGAGTTTTCAGACAGATCTCCGAAACTTCTTGCGATTTTTATACGTTCAACCACTTCTTTACGTCTAACCGAAATTAGGTATTCTAATTCATCTTCTAATTTTTGTTTCCCTGCTAAAGTCATTGGATATTGTTTTTCATTTGCCAAAGTACTTCACTCCTTAATCCCTAACATAAATAAACAATTTTTTCTATGCAATCGTTTTCTTTCATTAAAATTTTGACGCGCATAGTATAAAACCCGGTTATAGAGATTAGCATATGAAACAAATTCCCTTTCTAGAAGAGAAAATTTGTATTCGCATATCTTATAACCGAATTTTCAGTATATGGAATATTCTTATGTTAGAACTATAAATTTGTTAATTAATTGTAAATAATACCAATACTCACTCATCATATTATAGAATAGATGTACTTTCAAGGATAGTTTTTATTTTTGTTACCATTAAATCGATAGCCACTTCATTTTCTCCACCCTCAGGGATAATAATATCTGCATATCTCTTAGTTGGTTCAATAAATAAGTTATGCATAGGTCGAACAGCTGAGATATATTGTTCTATGACAGAATCAATTGTTCTACCACGTTCCTTAATATCTCGCTCAATGCGACGGATTATTCTTAAATCTGGATCTGTATCAACGAACAGTTTAATATCCATTAAATCACGTAAGCGTTCGTCCTCTAATACTAATATACCTTCCACAATAAGAACATCTTTCGGCTCAACCTGGATTACTTCACTTGAACGTGTATGTTGTACATAATCATAAACTGGTTTATCAATTGCTTTTCGTTCTAACAATTGATGAATATGATTGATTAATAAATCATTATCAAAAGCTAAAGGATGATCGTAGTTTGTTTCTAGTCTTTCTGAAAAAGAAAGGTGAGATTGATCTTTATAGTAATAATCTTGTTCAATTACAACAACAGAATGCTCTCTAAAAACATCGTAAATTGATTTTGTCACACTCGTTTTACCCGAGCATGAACCACCTGCGATCCCTATAACTAAAGGGCGCTGACTTTGCATTTATTTATTCTCCTTTCGCATCATGTTGAATTTGAACAATGGTTGTTTTACTTTAAATTTAACAATTTGAAGCGGGTGATTTGCAAGGTCGATTTCATTGCCTCGTTCATCCCATAGTTGTTCAACTTGCATAGTAAACGTTTCAATGTTTGGACCAAAAAATTCAACAGTGTCCCCAACTTTAAAGTAATTACGCTGTTGTAAAGTTACAATCTGTGTATCTTGATCATAATCTAATACAAGTCCAGCGAAGTCCCATTTCATCTTAGGTGCATGGAAACCAAACATTTGTTGTTTGTAGCTTGGTTCACCTTCAAAAAAAGAAGATGCTGTTGCGCGATTCGCACAACGGTCCAGCTCTTCTAACCATTCTTTTTTGATTTTGAAGTTTTCAGGGTCCGCACAATAAGCATCAATTACTTTACGGTAGACAGATATAACTGTTGCAATGTAGTGAATTGACTTCATTCGTCCTTCAACTTTTAATGAGTCAATTCCAAGCTCAATCATATGAGGAATTGATTCTATTAATTTTAAGTCTTTTGGACTCATCGCGAAAGGTGCGTCGCCATCTTCAAATAGAGCAATTTCTTCGCCTTCAACATTTTCATAAAGGTCATAGTCCCAACGACATGACTGACAGCATCCACCACGGTTTGAATCACGCGCTGTCATATGGTTAGATAATACGCAACGACCGGAGTAAGCGATACACATTGCGCCATGCACAAATGCCTCGATTTCGATATCTACTTCTTCCTTCATTTTACGCATCTCTTGTGCACCTACTTCGCGTGCTAGTACAACACGATGTAACCCTTCCTGTTTCCAATACTTTACTGCTTTCCAGTTGGATAAGGATTGCTGGGTCGAAAGGTGTATTTCTAATTTTGGTGCAACTCGACGACATGTTTCAATAATTAATGGGTCTGCAACGATTATTCCTCGTACACCAACACCTTCAATTGCTTGTAGATATTCCGCTAATCCTGTCATATTTTCATTATGAGCAAAGATATTTGTTGTGACATAGATAACAGCACCATATTGTTTCGCAAATTCAACACCTTCTCGCATTTCTTCAATTGAGAAGTTATCTGCATTGGAGCGTAAACCAAATTCTTGTCCGCCGATAAACACTGCATCAGCGCCGTAATGAACTGCAACTTTTAACTTTTCTAAGCTACCTGCTGGTGCTAGTAATTCTGGCTTCTTAGTAATTACTCTTTTTCCATTAACTAATTCACTAATTTTGTCATTTTGTATTAATTGAAGCATTTGTTACGCTCCTTTCTTAATATACTGTTTCTTTGAAAATAAATCCTGTATCAAGTGGACGTAATGGTGGTTGGATGACCTCAATCTTTTCTAGTAAATCATCTTTTAATGCTTCATAAGCTTCTTCGCCTTGATCAAAATATGCATCAATCGCTTGACGATATAAATTAGTAACCGTTGTAATGTAGTCATCAGATTGCAATATTCCATCAAATTTCAATGAATCTATACCTGCTTCAAATAGCTCAGTTAACTCATCTATTAAGCACATATCGTTAGGTGAGAAGATATGTGTACCATTTAGATCTTCGTAAATCGGGTATTTGTTTTTTCTTTCTTTATCGTGTAGAAACATATTTTTATTCTCTTTACGATTTTCTATTTCCATCGCCTCTTTACGAAATAAGAAATAGTTCCCTAAAAGCTTTCTTTTCGACTGGAACATACATGTCATACCATGAATTTGGACTTCTATTTCCGGCTGAGAATTTTCTTTAATTTCAATAATTTCATCTAATGATAATTCTCGAGCTAGTACCGCTCTTTTCGCCCCACGTTCAGCCCAATAATTCGCTTGGAACCAATTTGTTGCAGTTGTTTCTGGATTCCAATGAAGTGGAATTGTTATATTGAGTTCACGAACAGCCATTAATACTGCAGGGTCACCAAAAACAATACTATCTACACCTATTCTTTGCAATTCCATTAAGTATTCATCAAGTGCCTCCAGACGATCGTTATGGAATAAGGCGTTTACAGCTACATATACTTTTTTATTTGCTGCATGTATTACTTTCGTTGCTTCATTCACTTGTTTTAGTGAAAATTCACCAGCAAGACGCAAACCAAATTGTTGTTCCCCAATTATAAAAGCATCCGCGCCTGATGAAATTAAATCTTCAATATGTTCAACTGATTTTGGTGTAACCAAAAGTTCTGGTTTTTTCATCATGTCACCTCTTTAAACAGATTAATAAACCATCACCAACAGGGAAAAACGTACAATCATATTCATCATGATTCATAATCCAGTCGGCGAAGTTCCTTAAATTACGTATCATGGTTCTTTTTCTTCTCGGAACGTCTTTTAAATTTAGATCAGATAGACCATGCATGTACATATTATCAATATACAAAACCCCACCAGATGGTACGAGCGGTGAATACTTTTCAAAAAAGCGCATATATTGCCCTTTTGCCGCATCAATAAAAACAGCATCAAAAGTAGATTTTGAATCAACATCCACTTCTAACGCATCTCCCTCAATCACCGTAATTTGATTTGCTACTTCAGATCTTGCAATAAAATCTCTTGCTAAAACAACACGATCCGCATCCCTTTCAATTGTGACAATATTACTTTTAGGTAATGTTAATGCCATTCGGATTGCTGAATAACCAATTGCTGTCCCAATTTCTAAAATGTTAGAAGGTTTCTGTATTCTTAGAATTTGATTTAGGACATCAATTGCAGGCAATTGCATAATCGGTACATGGTTATCTCTTGCGAAAGTTTCCATTTCAATGAGCAAATCATTTCTTGGTTGTATAAAGGATTCTATATAAGTATCAGAAAACTCCATTACTTTAGATTCCCTTCAAATTGTTTTTTTTTAAATCTATAGATTGGAAAAACACAACTCGACCATTCAGGTCGAGTTAATGTAATGCAGACATATCTGCGTAGTAAACCAACGAAAAGATGTACGATGCGTTGCACAAAAAATCAAAATATATAATACCACGAAAATAAAAGGAAAGCGAATATTTCTCTAACACTTACTTATGATCTAATTTCATAAGTCCATAGTGAAATATCCGTTCTCCTATCAATTAACGTAAATACGTCTCTATATTTTGCAAATGCTCTTCATAGGTTTTTGCAAAATGGTTAATTCCTTCTTTATCCGCTAAAAAATAAAGATACTCTGTATCAGTTGGATTTAATGCCGCTTCAATCGAAGTTTTTCCTGCATTTGCAATTGGCCCAGGTGGTAATCCATAAATCACATAGGTATTGTATGGACTATCGACTTCTAAATCCTCATATAAAACTTGATCTTTATGAGAACCTAAAGCATAAAGGACAGTTGGGTCAGTTTGTAACGGCATATCAATGTTAAGTCGATTATAGAAAACACTTGCAATTGTTTCACGATCAGTCTGAGCTGTTGCTTCTTCTTCCAATAGGGACGCAAATGTTAATAGTTCATGTACAGTCAATTGTCTTTCTTGAAGTAGAGCACTATAACCTTTCATAACTTCTTCCGTTTGCGAAATCATCGTTGTAACAATTCCCTCTAAACTTGGCTTTTCTTCATAGAACGAGTATGTTGCCGGATATAAATATCCTTCAAGTGCATATCGAATATTACCTTCAAGTACTTCTTCGGTAATTGTTTCCGGATATGTACCGATCATATTTTGGATAAATTTCTCATCTGTCACTTTACTCAAAAACTCATCGGCCGTATAATCTGTATTTTTCTCAATAATATTGGCAATTTGTTCTAGGGTTAAACCTTCAGGTATTGTTAATGTAAATAAAGGTTCACGATATACTTTACCTGTCTTTAAACTTTCAATAATTTCATCTAAAGTCATACTTTGATTCATTGTATAATTCCCTGCTTGAAACTGTGATTCATTTTTAAATTTTGTATAATATTTGAATATTCGAGCGTCTTTTATAATGCCCTTTTCTTGAAGAGTATTTGCAATAGATGATAAATTAGACCCCATTGGTATCTCTACTTCAATTTCAGTTGTTGCATTTGGATTTACTGGTTCAAGTGCAGATTTAATATAAAAATATCCAGATAGTGTCACGATACCAATGAATAGAATAATGACTAAAGAAGTTATTCCGACAATTTTTCGCACAGTTCTTCCTTCTTGTTTACGTTGTTTAATTTTTTCAAACATTTCCTGCTGCAATTTATCTTTCTCTTTTTCCACGGGTGTCCCCCCTTACATCTTTTAATATGATACAAAGAATCTATGAAATATTCAAATTATCTTTCATAGGGTTTAGGTTTTAAAGTTCCCTTTTATAAAATAGATATATAAGTTCCAAAGCTTATATTAGGTAAAATACCTATTGGATTATAACATATCAAATTTTACTATTCCCAATCATAAATAGATATCATACCCTATTCACCTAATAAAATGAAAAAAGGCCGTCTTAGAAAGCACCAAAACTTTCCAGACAACCTCTTTATTTTTATCATAAAATTAGTTAACCAGTAATAAGGTCTAGTTCTTTCTCAACAGCTGCCCATTCATCTTCTGAATTAATCGGTATTAGGTCAACTACTTCCCCATTTTCACCAGCCACGTAAGCAGATGCAAAAATTTCTGAAACCTCTTCTTCATCAGCGTAAGTGTAAAGAATATAAGATTTCGCAAAGTCACTTAATTCAAATCTATGGACAATCTCACAAATGATTTCTTCATCTTCATCATTCGTAATGGTGAAATAATTAGTTAAATCATCAGTAAATTCATCAATTAGGGTATTTAATACTTCTTCAACCATTTCCCATTCTTCATCTGTTTCTAAAGATGAAAAGTCAGTCATTTTCCCATCTTCATCCAATTCATATCGGAGGGCAGAAACTTCTGTACTTTCCTCTCCATTTTCATCAATTATTGAATAAAGTACATAAGAATGATCATCTGAATCGAATGTAAATACAACTCTACATTGTTGTTCTTGGCCATCGTCAGTTACAACTGTAAATAATTGATCTTCCATATAGACAACCCTCCATTTTATAATAATCCAATCACATTGAACCTTATTAGTAATCGGCGTAATGAACAGAAACTAAAATTAAAGACTTTCTGTAAAAAAGGTAGGCGTCATGCCTACCTTAGTAATTAATATTATTCTTCTTCGTCTTCCAAATCATCTTCAAGTGTGTTTAATACTTCTTCGATTAAATCCCACTCAGCTTCAGTTTCAATTGGTTCTAACTCTCCATCTTCCCCATTTTCTGAAGGAGTGAAAGCTGATGCAAAAATCTCAATTTGACCTTCATCATCTTCTTCTGCACCAATTATTGAGTATAAAACATAAGATTTCCCAAATTCTTCAGAATCAAATGTATAAATTACTTCGCATAGTTGTTCATTTCCGTCTTCATCAACAATTGTAATGTGACGATGTTCGTTTTCTTGATCGTGTTCATGTACCATAGTGGTCACCTCTTCTATTTATTTAACCTGTAACTCTTATATTCTGTGTTCCAACCTTAATGCATATTCTGGACAAAGGCCAATCAAAATAAAGATTTACTTTTACTATCTAAATATCCTTGTAGGATCATGACAGCCGCCATTTTATCAATTACTTTTTTACGTTTTTTTCGACTCACGTCAGCTTCAATTAACATTCTTTCAGCTGCCATTGTTGTTAAACGTTCATCCCATAAGATGACCGGGAGTTCGAAAGTCTCTTCTAACAGTTTTTTATAATTTTCAGATGCTTCACCACGTGGCCCTACTGTATTGTTCATGTTTTTCGGGAATCCAACAACAAATTCAGTAATAGAATATTCCTTAACGAGCTCTTTTATTCTCTCGATTCCAAACTCGCCTTCGTCTTCATTAATTTTTATCGTTTCGATTCCCTGTGCAGTCCAGCCTAATGCATCACTTATGGCGATACCTACTGTCTTTGAACCTACGTCTAAACCCATTTTTCTCATAATATCTATTATGCCTCGTTATTCTTCCTAATATAAAATTTTACGAGCTCTTCTAAAATTTCATCACGTTCAAGCTTACGGATTAGATTACGTGCGTCCTGATGGCGAGGGATGTATGCAGGGTCACCTGATAATAAATACCCAACGATTTGATTAGTAGGATTATACCCTTTTTCTTCTAAAGAAGAGTATACCTTTAACAAAACTTGCTTCACTTCTTGCTCCATCGATTCTTCTGGAAAACTGAATTTCATTGTTTGATCAAACGAACTCAAGACCAGCACCTCGCTCTCCAAGATAGGAGGAGGATATCCTCCCCATTTTTTATATTATAACCCATTCTTCATCTATAGTTAAATGAAATTATCTTTATCAAAATGTTTTTATATTTGTGTAACAAATCCACTTGATAATAATAAACATTTTAAAAATTAAACTTAGATAGATTTAACGTAATCATACACAGTTGCAAGAGCTTCATCAAGTTTAGACACTTCTTTTGCACCAGCCATCGCCATATCTGGACGTCCGCCTCCGCGACCACCACAAAGTTCCGCCACTTGTTTTACAATGTTTCCAGCATGGTAACTTCCACCGACTAAGTCTTTCGTTACACCTGCACATAACATTACCTTATCTCCATCAATTGCACCTAACACGATGACAGCACGATCTAGTTTTTCTTTCAAATCATCCATCATTTGACGAAGTTGATTGTTATCTTTTGCTTCAACCCGAGTAGATAAAACCGTTACTTCTCCAATTTTTTCTGCAGCACTAAGTACTTCACCAGCTTGTGCATTGGCAATTTTTTGAGATAATGATTCATTTTCACGTTGAAGTTCTTTCAACTCATGTTGTAAGTTTTCCACACGCTGAATAAGATCCTTTGGATTTGCTTTTAAAACTGAAGCTGCTTGTTCCAACACGTGTTGTTCTTCCTTAACTGCTTCAAAAGCAGCTTTTCCAGTTACCGCTTCAATACGACGAGTACCAGCACCAATTCCGCCTTCTGAAACAATTTTAAACAAACCAATCTCAGAAGTACGATTTACATGAATACCACCGCAAAGTTCAACTGAATAATCACTTACTTGTACAA
Source organism: Ureibacillus sp. (assembly GCA_031178355.1). Classification (GTDB taxonomy): domain Bacteria; phylum Bacillota; class Bacilli; order Bacillales_A; family Planococcaceae; genus Ureibacillus. The sequence continues at coordinate 31,983 of JAPSJC010000001.1, read as the reverse complement.
CTCGAACAACGTCGCCATACTTTTCACCGAATAGAGCCATTGCTCCCATCGCTTTTGCTTCTGCAATTGGCATTTCTTCAATAACCACTTTTATATCTTCCCAAATTTTTTCATTAACGATACGTTCAATTTGCTCTAATTCTTCTTTTGTTGCTGCACCAAAATGAGAGAAGTCAAATCGTAAGCGATCTGGACCTACGTATGAACCTGCTTGATTTACATGTTGACCTAATACATCCTTTAGTGCACTTTGCATAATATGTGTGGCCGTATGGTTTTTTACGACTAGATTACGCTCATCTCGATCTACAACTGCAATAACTTGATCATTTACATGCATTTCACCTGATTCAATAATCACTGTGTGCAACGATTGACCATTTGGCGCTTTTTGAACATCTTTTACGAACGCTTTGAATAAATCATTTGAAATCGTACCGTGATCTGCTACTTGACCACCCATTTCAGCATAGAAAGGAGTTTCTGCTAAAATTACAAGAACTTCTTCACCTTCAGAAGCTACTTCTACGGTTTGACCATTTAAAACCATTGCACTAACAGTTGTTTCTGTTTGTAATGTTTCATAACCTACAAAATTTGATTCCATCGTTAAGCTTGCTAGAACCTCTGATTGAACTTGCATTGAATCCACATCTGCACGAGCTGCTCTTGCACGTTCACGTTGTTTATTCATCGCAACTTCAAAGCCTTCGTGATCTACTGTCATACCAGCTTCTTCAGCATATTCTTCTGTTAATTCGATTGGGAAACCGTAAGTATCATATAACTTAAATGCATCTTCTCCAGGAATAACAGTTAAGCCACGTGCTTTTTCCTTTTCGATGACTTCTGAAAGAATCGAAAGTCCTCCATCTAATGTTTCATGGAAGCGTACTTCTTCATTTTTAATAACACGTGCAATAAATTCTTGCTTTTCTTTCACTTCTGGATAGAAGTCAGACATAATTTCACCAACAGTTGGTACTAATTCAAACATAAATGGCTTTTCAATACCAATTTGTTTAGCATAACGAACAGCACGACGTAACAAGCGACGTAAGACATATCCTCGTCCCTCATTTGATGGTAGAGCTCCATCCCCTACTGCAAAAGCTACAGTACGAATATGGTCTGCTATTACTTTAAATGGTGTGTTAATATCTTCTGCACTTCCGAAAATCTCTTTTAAATCGATTTCACCTGGTCGTTTATATGAACGGTTTGCATATTCTTCGATTTTCCCAATTATTGGCATGAATAAATCTGTATCATAGTTTGTCGGTACATTTTGCACTACAGATGCCACACGTTCAAGACCCATACCCGTATCGATATTTTGTTTTGGAAGTGGAGTATAAGTACCATCTGGATTATGGTTAAATTGTGAAAATACTAGGTTCCAAACTTCTAAGTAACGTTCATTCTCTCCACCTGGGTAAAGTTCTGGATCACTTTCATCATTACCATATTCAGGACCACGATCATAGAATATTTCCGAGTTTGGACCAGATGGACCTTCACCAATATCCCAGAAGTTACCCTCGATTCGAATTAATCGGTCTTCAGGAATTCCGATTTCATTTTTCCATACGTTATATGCTTCTTCGTCTTCTGGATGAAGGGTAATGGATAACTTTTCTGGATCGAATCCTATCCACTTAGAGTCTGTTAAGAATTCCCATGCGAAATGAATTGCTTCTTTTTTGAAGTAATCCCCAATAGAGAAGTTCCCTAACATTTCAAAAAATGTATGGTGACGTGCAGTTTTCCCTACATTTTCAATGTCGTTTGTACGAATCGATTTTTGCGCGTTTGTAATACGAGGATTATCTGGAATGACACGACCGTCAAAATATTTTTTTAACGTCGCAACACCTGAGTTAATCCATAATAACGAAGGGTCATTAATTGGTACTAAGGAAGCAGAAGGTTCTTGTGCGTGCCCCTTTTCAATGAAAAATTCTAAATATTTGCGTCGAATGTCTGATGCTTTCATTTGTATATTCCTCCTAATTTTTTTGATGGAGATTAGCGACGAATTGTTTCCGCTAAAAGAGATATGATATTCCGCCAATTCTTCTTTGGAATCAACCAAAATGCAAGCTTTTCCGCCAATTCTATTTTCTGTTTAAAGAAAATAAAAAAAGCCCTCATCCCAATAAGGGACGAAGACTGTTATCTCGCGGTACCACCCTCGTTATAAAAATTGGATCCCAAAAACGATACAATTTTCATATCTCGAGCACTGTAACGTAAGTGAACGGCAGGTATTAGCTGCACTCTGGATTAGCTTTCGGTTAAGCTTTCGTAAGATTCTTTCAGCCAAAGGAATCTCTTTCTGTACCGTTTAAGCAAAAACTTACTCTTTCCATCATTGTATTGTCATATTCTGTTCTAAATTATATGTGAATGAAAGATATGTGTCAATTACAACAACAAGAAGTTTAATACAAAAGTTCAATACATTATTACGTCAAATAGTTACATATTCTAAAACCAATAGCCTCAAATCTAGGTTTGCTTTATTAGCGTTAGGGATCTCTTAATCTATTCCTGCTAACAGTTATGATCTTTAGAATATCCAAAAAAAAATCGCCAAAAATAGACGACTTTTATTATTAATAATGATATTTATTTCGAGTTCCTAGAATTAGTAGAATAGCTGGGATTGTAAATATTATCATCCCTAAAAATGATAATCCAGGTTGAATCTTATATAGAAAACCACCCCAAATTGTAAGTAAAGCAGCACTTAAACTCATAGCTAAAGCTGAATAGATTCCTTGCGCATTCGATAACTGCTGTTTCGGTAAAGTTCTAGTAATATACTGGATAAATGCAAAATGCGCCATTGCGAATGCAAGTGAATGCAATGTTTGAGAAAATATAAACGCCCACACATTCGGAAATAACCAAATAATAATCCAGCGCAGTGTTGAACCAATTGCTGCAATTAATAGTAATGTTGAAGTTCGTACATGTGACATCAATTCCGCTTTACTTAAATAGAAGATTTCAAATAGAACGGCAATATTTAAAATAATACCTATGTACAGTGGATTTACACCTAAATCTTGCAAATAAATATAACTATAATTGTAATACGACGCAAGAGCACCCTGTAATAGAATGACAATAAATAAAATAAGCGGAAAACCTTTTATTTTAAATAAGCCGCGCATTGAGTATGCACTAGTACGGTCTTCAATAGAAGGGCTCTCTAATAAAGTTACAGGCGCTGGCATCAGTTGCACCAACAGTAATATTAAAAGTGATATAATCATACACCAAAGAATGACATTCTCACCAAAGTAACTGATAATCCCACTTATGATTAATACTGCAACAACAAACCCTATAGAACCATAAGATCTACTCTTCCCATAGTTGACGTTTCCTTCCTGAACAAGGGCAGTAGCACCACTTTCAATTGCTGGTAACAATGAAGGATAAAAAAGACTGAATATAAATGTAATGATTAATAGTGATGTAAAAGAATTCGCCGGGATATAAAAAAGTGTAATAATGAAAGAAATGACCACTAGTATAACGATTAGTTTTTTGTTACTTAAAAACTTTGATGCAAAAGGAAACGCGAATAAAGTAGCGATAGCTCTTGCTACTAAACCGATCCCCATAATGAAACTAACTTCTGTCACACTAAGACCTTTTCCTTCCGCTAACCATCCAGACCAATACTGTAGATATACTCCCCACGTAAAGAAGAATAGGAAAAAATTTTGAGAAAGCCAACGTTGATTATTCATTTGTTTATCCTCCAAATAAAAAAGTCCATTACGCAAAGCGTTAGCGTAATGGACAAACCATGCTAGTAGCGTATTTTATTAAATAATAGTACTAGTTACTGTTAAAATCTACATTTTATTCATAATATTCTTAATATCTTCTATCAACTCTTCGCATATTTCTTTAGTTGTAAACCACGAAGTTACGAAACGAATTGCAAATCCATCTGTTACTTCTTCCCAAACTTCAAAATCATACAATTCGCTTAATTGTTCCACAACTTTTTTGCTGAATATTGGAAAAATCTGATTCGTAGAAGATTCACTAAAGAATGGAACATCTAACTCCTTTAATTGATTTGTTAAGAAGCGTGCGAGGTCATTTATTTGGTAACCTAATTGTAAATATAGATCGTCTTGAAATATTCTTTCAAATTGAATGCCTACAACGTATCCTTTTGCAAGCAAGGCCCCTTTATTTTTTATATGATGTCTGAAATATGGTTTTAGTCGATCATTAAATAGAACAATGGCTTCTCCGCTTAACATACCGATTTTCGTTCCACCAATATAAAAACAATCGCATAAGTCTTTAAACATATTTAATGTTACATCACTTGCAGCGAGCCCACTTGCAAGTCTTGCACCGTCGATAAATAAATATAAATTTTGTTCCTTGCAATAATTATAAATTGCTTGTAGTTCAGTATAGCTATATACAGTTCCTAATTCAGTAGATTGGGAAATGTAGACCATCCCTATTTTCACCATATGTTCGTCATAGTGTAATTTTAATGCATGTTCAACATCAGAAGGTGTTAGTTTCCCATCAGTTCCTTCTACAGTCACTATTTTATGTCCAGTTGCTTCAATTGCACCCGTTTCATATACATTGATATGTGCCGTACTGCAAGCTAGTACAGCCTCATAGGGACGTAATATATATGAGATTACCGTGGCATTCGCTTGTGTTCCACCCGTTACAAAATGAATATCACAATTTTCAGTTTCAAGTTTTTGTCTTATTAATTGTTTTGCATTGTCAGAATGTTTGTCCATTCCATAGCCTTTATTTTGTTCATTACTAGCTTGAAGTAATGCCGAGAGTAACGCCGGGTGACATAGTTCACTATAATCATTTCGAAAACTATATTTCATAAAATGACCCCACTTCATCATGTTTAATATGTTCTTTAGCAAGAATAATTTTTATAAGAACATAAAACATAATATCATGTTAAATATGAAATTTTTATACTTTTTTAAAATGATGTAATATTCGAAAAATAATAAAAAAGCTCAGGTTTTACAATCCTGAGCTTTCAAATGTGTATTAAGAATATCTTGATATCGTTTGTTCCAGTTTATTTTGGAGGTTTGGTAAGTCTTGTACCGAAATAGTTAAACGCACATGACTTTCATCTGCATCTAATGCTTCAGCTAAAAAGCCGCCAAAACCTCTAGCTTTACGATCGACTTGCATTAATAGATCAACGGAACTCTCTGTTTGCGAAAGAAATACGATTTCTAACTCATCAAGTCTACCACGGAACAATCCTCTGACTGGTACAAATTCAAATTCTTGTATAAATGGATATTTTCTACGATATCGGTTCGAAGCTTGTTCGCACTCTGCTTTACGAAGCGTGAATCCAAGGTTTTGCACTTCATCTAACACACGTGCAGCTATCTTTGATGGACGAACCTCAATATAATCCTTATCTTCCGAATCAGCACCACTCCGAATATCTAACTCCGTTTTGACCCATACACGAGTACTACCTACAGTAACCGGTATATCAAGTGGTAATTGAAACGAAAACGGGATAGACTTTCTTTCATTTGGTTGAATAACAAATGGTTCGCTCACCCTAAAATTTTCAATTGGTGCTTTTGAATTGTATTTTGTGTCATCTATTTCTTTAATGTAAGTTGTGAACAATGTTAAATAAATAGCATCAATTTTTTGCTCCACATTACCACCAATAATCTCTACTTCTCCCCGAACTAGTTCCCCAGCTTCGTATGAAGATTTCTCTAATTTTGTATCAACTTTTGACGATCCGATTCCAATACTAGCTAACATTTTGTTAAAAAAAGACATATTATCTCCTCCTGTGCATAGTGAATACCTCTTTACTACGGATTGAACTCTCAAAAAGTTTCTTTATTATTTGGATACAATTTCTGTAGAAAATCAATCGATTGAGTAATCAATTCTTTCAAAACGTCTTCTTTAATATCTGCAATTTTATTTATGTAAACACAAGCTTTTCCAGTTGTGTGTTTACCAAAGCGTAAAAGCAACTCTTCTCTACGATGATCACCAGGTGCAAAATAGAGGCTGATTTTTGCTTTTCTTGGTGAAAAACCTACTAATGCCGCATTTCCCTCGTGACCGGAAGCATATTTGTAATGGTAAGAGCCGAAACCAATAATACTTGGACCCCACATCTTTGCTTCGTATCCCGAAGTTTCTTCAAAGATTTTTAATAGTTTATAAGCGTCTTCGCGTTTCTTTTCACTCTCAACGGATTCAATAAATTCAATTACACTTTGGTCCGTCATTTTCGTTTTAGCTTCATACTTTGTCACACTTCTATCCTCCATTGTAGTCATCTGGAAAAATTATACCAATGTCCTTGTGAAGAAGAAAAGTGAAAACACCACTCAAATAATAAACTGCCTTAAAAGTTTATACTTTTAAGACAGCTTTTAGAATTAGTATTGGAAATTTACTGTTACTTTTGACTTGATTGTAATTAATCCAATTTCAATAGGCGTTTGGACTGATTCTTGGGTCATCGCGACCGCTCTATATAATACAGGGGGTTCTTCCGTATCGCCCTCTATTATTTCTATAGGCTGAGGGGCGTAGGGTAATTTTAACGTTTCCGCAATTGTCCTAGCTTTTGATATTGCATCCAACAAAGCAATTTGTAATGATTGATGGTAATACCTATTTTCATTCTCTAATTTAAATTCTATAGAAGAAATGCGATTTGCACCACTTTGTACAGCCACATCAATGACCCTTCCAACTTCTTGAACGTTTCTTACTTTCACTGTAATTGCGTTTGTTACTTCATACCCACGAAATATTTGACGACCTTCGACATAATCATATTGTGGGAAAATATTAAAGGATGCCGTTTGAATATCTTCTTGTGTAATAGTAAGCTGAAGTAGCGCAAGTATTACTTGATTCATAATGTTAGCATTTTCACGTTGCGCTTCGTTTATATCCCTTGATTGTGTTACAACTTCAATTCTTAACTCGGCATAGTTAGGTTCAACACTTACTTCACCATTACCAATTGTCGTGATAATTCGGTACGGTTTCTTCACATGACGATTTGAGTGATCCAACCTATTCACCTTCCTTATGTTCTAACATAATGGATAAAATCTAACATAATAGGTTCAGCATCTTGTAATCGTAACCTAGTATTAATCTGTCCTCTATGATAGTGACCATGTAAAGATACATGTGTTAATATTTCACGAATGGTGTTTTGAAATTCCTGTCCCTTACTATTTTTGTAAGTTACACTTTTTTCGAGATCTTCTTTAGACAAATTTAATAAATATGAAATTATGTTTTCTTCATTTCTCTTAACTAATTGTTCACATACGCTAATATCAACATTTGCCCATAGAGGTAGTTTTGAACTATCAATTCCTTGCAATCGTGCCATCCATATAATTTCCGAAAATAAAATATGGGAAAATAAACGAATTACTTCTTGCTGATCCTCGTTTATAGTATGCAAAGTAGCAAGTATTCGTTTATTTGCCCAAATTAAATGTTCATACATCTTTTGAATGGTTTCCAACAAAGCACACCCTTAACTTGTTTTTACATCAACATATGCATGGTTTACTTAATATTGAACTAAATAATTAAAAACCCCTACATTTTATGCAGGGGTAAACATACAAAATTCTAATCATCTACCATAAAATCAAATGGTGATATGCCATTCATTCCAATCAATGGGTGAATGGTATGAACTGTTTCATTTGTTAATGCTGGTATTACAGCTTCACCCAACACAGTAAATATTTCTTGCTGTTCCTTAACTAAATTCAAATCTTTTTCTTTTGATTTCGACTTTACACTCTGATTTGGTTTCAAAATAGATTCTTCTTCTTGAATAAACACTTCATCTTGATCCATTGGGTTTAACCTGGCACGGAGACTTGTTAATCTTTGTAAATCATCCGTTTTATTTAATCCCATCGTAAGAATTTCTGGTTCTCCACAGAGGATTAAGTAGTTTTTAGCTCTTGTGATACCAGTATATAATAAGTTGCGACGAAGCATTTTAGAATAGCCACGTACAATTGGCATGATCACTGTCTGGAATTCGCTTCCTTGAGATTTGTGAATTGAGCAACAGTATGCCAGTGTAATTTGGTTCAAGTCTGCTCTTTGGTAAGTAATTTCGTTACCATCAAAAGATACAACCAATAAGTCTTGTTTTTCTACGGTTTCTTTTGCTTTTATAATTGCAATTACTTCACCCATATCACCATTAAAAACATTACTTTCTGGTTGATTAACGAGTTGTAAGACTTTGTCTCCTATACGATACACAACATCACCGTATGCTAATTCTTTTCTTGATCCATCTATATTAGGATTAACAAATTCTTGTATTTTTTTGTTTAATGAATCAATTCCAGCAGGACCCTTATACATTGGTGCAAGTACTTGAATATCTTTAATAGACTGACCTTTCGCAATAGCACCTTTCACTATTTGTGTAACGACACTTGGAATTTGGTCTGCAGAAGCTTTAATAAAGGATCGATCAACAGTTTTTTCAATTACTTTCGATTCATTAGGTATATCACCTTTTTTAATTTGGTGTGCAAGTTCAATAATCGTCGAACCCTCAGCCTGTCTATACACATCGGTTAATTCCACTGTTGGTATTTGTTTCGATGCCAATAAATCTTTTAAGACTTGTCCAGGTCCCACTGGCGGGAGCTGATCTTGGTCACCTACAAAAACGACTTGTGCATCCTCGTTTATACTTTTTAATAATTGGTGTGCAAGCCATGTGTCCACCATTGACATTTCATCAATAATAATCAGTCTTCCATCAATTTCACGTTCTGTTTCTTCTTCTTTTTCTAGCCCATTAAATCCTAGTAAGCGATGTATTGTCATCGCAGGTAGTTCCGTCGACTCTGCTAATCGTTTAGCAGCTCGTCCAGTTGGCGCTGCTAAAACAATAGGAAATGCCTCTTCTTTTTTAGCATACTCCTTTGGATTTAAGGAGAGTCCATTTAACTCTGCATAGACTTCAACCAAGCCTCGAATAACGGTTGTTTTTCCTGTTCCTGGTCCCCCTGTTAAAATCATAACGGAGGAATTTAGTGCACATTCAATTGCATTTGCTTGCGTTTCAGCATATGTTACTTCAAATCGTTCTTCCACTTCACCAATGGCTTTTCGAATTTCATCTTTAGAAAAACGTTGTTGATTTTTATTTTTCGAAAGTAAGTCTACAATTTTTGAAGCGATACCAATTTCACTAAAATATAACGAAGGTAAGTAAAGTCTCGTTTCTTCACCACAAATTTTACTTTCTTCTCTCATTTCAATAATTGACTTCGAAATTGCTTCATATGGAATTTCTACAGGCTGACTTCGCTCTAGCATTGTCTTAACTTCAGGCAACACAAACTCAGCATCTAAAAAAACGTGTCCATCTGATAAGGAAGCATTGTTTAATACATGTAATACTCCTGCTTTTATACGATCAGGATGATTTCCTGTAATTCCAAGCCTGGCCCCTAGTTCATCTGCTCGTCCAAAACCAATTCCTTCTACATCTTCTATTAGTTGGTATGGATTTTCCGTAATAATCGAAATCGTATCTTCACGGTATGTTTGATAGATTTTCATCCCAATTTGTGGACCAAAACCCCACTGATTTAATTGAATAATAATACGTTCTAACCCTAGGTTTTGTTCAAGAGTTTCACGAATCGCTATTTTTTTATCGTCATTTAACCTTGGTACAATATCCAAGGCACTAGGATCTTCCATTATTTTTTTAATAGCCTCTACACCTAGCTTATCTACAATAATTTCTGCAGTTTTACGACCAATTCCTGGAAATAAATCACTAGATAAATAATGAATGACACCTGTTTCCGTAGCAGGAACTTCTTTAACAAAAGTATCTACTTGAAATTGCTGGCCATATTTTGGATGGTTTTTAACAACACCTGTAAAACGGTATAATTCATCTTCAACAAGCTGAGGAAAATAACCAATGACCATAATTTCTTTATCTTCATATTGAAGGTTCGTTTCTTGTATTTTTACTCTAACTACAGAATACATATTGGAGGGATTATGATAAATTGAAACAATAGGTCGACCAAGTACGAATAATTTATTCACTTCAAATAAATCAAAGTTACTTACCATTATGTCAACCTCCCTTACATTTTTCTCGTATCTTCGATTTTATCATATCCAAGGCGTACTGTCCTTTTCATAAATATTGTTCTTTATAATATATATTCTTTCTCATGAAAAGGGGACAATGATATTATTAATATAAAGATAAATGAAGGGCTTGTGAGTATTTTGGAATTTAGACCATGTATCGATCTACATGATGGGAAAGTTAAACAAATTGTTGGTAGTACTTTAGGGCACAAAGATCAGACTGTTATTGAGAATTTTATTTCGGAATATGATTCAGCATACTATGCTCAGTTGTTTAAAGAGGATGGTTTAACCGGTGGACATGTTATCATGTTAGGGTCTGGAAATGAGGATGCTGCACTCTTAGCCTTAAAAGCCTTTCCAGGCGGTTTACAAGTTGGTGGGGGCATCACCGCTGAAAATGCAAAAAAATATATTGAAGCAGGAGCTTCTCATATTATTATTACCTCTTACATATTTCACGATGGACAATTAGATATGGACAGATTAGACAAATTAATTGAAGCTGTTGGAAAAGAACACATTGTGATTGATTTAAGTTGCCGTAAACGTGACGGTAAATGGTTTGTTGTCACTAATAAATGGACAAAATTTAGCGATTTTGAGGTAAATGAAAAAACTATACCTTATATCGAACAATATTGTGATGAGTTATTAATTCACGCAGTGGATGTTGAGGGTAAACGTAGTGGTATGCAAGAAGAATTAGTTCGCGACTTAGCTAATTGGACTTCCATCCCTACTACATACGCCGGTGGAGTTCGCTCTTTGGAGGACTTAAGAAAATTTGAAGAGCTTTCTAACGGGAAACTCCATGTAACTATTGGAAGCGCTCTTGATATTTTTGGAGGCACTCTGCCTTACAAAGATGTTGTTTCATTCTGTTTAAATAAATAAAATAAAGGGCATACGATTTATAAAAATCGTATGCCTTATTTTTATAAAAACATCCCTGCGATTGAAGCACTTAATAGTGATGCTAATGTTCCTGCAATTACTGCTCTTATTGCTAAATTAGCAATCAAAGGTCGTTTGCTTGGAGCCATAGAACCTAAACCACCAATTAAAATTGCCATCGAACTTAAATTAGCAAAACCACATAATGCAAAGCTTACAATGATGACTGTTTTTGGAGCTAAATCTGGGATTTCAGGAGCGAAATTTGAATATGCTACAAATTCATTTAAGATCAGTTTTTGTCCTATAAACGACCCAGCTTTAACAGCCTCTTCCCACGGCACGCCTATAGCAAATGCCAATGGTGAAAATACGTACCCAATTAAGGATTCTAATGTAACTCCTTCAAAACCAATTAGACCTGATAGACCACCTAAAATACCATTAATTAAAGCGATTAAAGCAATAAACGCTAATAACATTGCACCAACATTTACTGCCAGTCTCAATCCATCACCTGCACCACGCGCTGCAGCATCAATTACATTTGCAGAGTCGCGATCTTTCTCAAGTGAGAATTCTGAATCATCCACTTTTTCAGTTTCTGGAATCATTAACTTTGCCAAGATTAAACCAGCAGGTGCAGCCATGAAACTTGCTGCTAATAGATACTCTAATGGTACTCCAAGTAAAGAATACCCGATTAAAACCGAACCCGAAACCGATGCTAAACCACCTGTCATTACAGCAAACATTTCAGATTTTGTCAATCTACCTAAGAACGGTCTTATTACTAATGGAGCTTCTGTTTGGCCAACAAAAATGTTAGCAGCTGAATTAATCGATTCCGCTTTACTCGTCCCAAGAACTTTTGATAATCCCCCACCAATAAAGCGAATGATTAATTGCATAATTCCTAAATAATAAAGAACTGATATTAAGGATGAGAAGAAAATAATGACTGTTAATACATGGATTGCAAATACAAATCCATTTAATTGAGTGTCAGCCAAAGGACCAAATAAAAAGCTAATACCTTCATTCGCATAAGAAATTAAACGTTGCACACCGTTTGATAAATTGTTAAGTGCTTCTCGTCCAAACTCCCATTTCAGTACGATAAAAGCAAATAATAGCTGAATGATTAATCCTGCAATGATCGTTCTCCACTTAATATTCCTACGATGATTTGACAACAAAAAAGCAATACCTAATACAATAACTATTCCGAATATACCCCAAATAATATTCAAATCTTCACCCTCTTCACTTACTATTTTTCTTCACTTCTTGAGTTTCATACAGAAAACAAAATAAAAAACGACCTAAAATTTAGGTCGTGAACTTTAGACTATTTAGTTATAGCGCTGTCTAACCATATCATAAATATATTTTGCTTGATCGAACTCAGGTGCGATCGTGTATGCTTTTTTTAAGTGATATAATGCCGCTTCAATATTTTCGGTTGAGACTGCATAAAGGACTCCTAGATTATAATGTGCATCTGCATTATTTTCATCGTTCTCAACAACAAATTGTAACTCATCTTTTGCTTTGTCAAACATTTCAAGGGCACATAATAAAATACCATAAGAAAGTCGTATTTGTAAATCATTTTGAGCTAACTCAGCTGCTCTTTGCATATAGGGCAATGCTAATTTATGTTTTTCATCTCTTTCAAAGGATTTCGCTAACATAAAATATGCATCTGCACCTTGAATACCAAAATCAATTGATTTTTGGTATAATTTCGCAGCTTCGATATATCGTTCCGAATTGTAATAAAGATTTGCTAGTCCGTAAAAGGCTGTTGCTGTTTTTTCATCTACAGCAATTGCCTTTTGGAAAAAGCGTTCCGCTCGTTCGATATCATTCATTGCGGCAAGTAAGTTGCCAAAATTCACATAACCAATCGCTTCATCTGGATTGTTTTCAATCGCCTCAGTAAATGCTTTTGCAGCATCTTCATAACGTTTTTCTTGAAACGCCTTAATTCCTATTTCGTTATAATCCATTACTATTCACCTCAACTAAACAAATGAATAGACGACTGTAAATTGCACAGCCGTCTATTAATTAACCAACATAAGTTAATTTTTCGCTACCACTATACACTTCATCAATTGTTCCGCCACCTAGGCATACTTCACCTTCATATAATACCACGGCTTGACCAGGTGTAATTGCACGGACAGGTTCTGCAAACGTAATTAGTGCAGTTCCATTTTCTAACATTTCCACTTCAACAGGAGTATCCTCTTGTCTATAACGGAATTTAGCAGTACAGCTAAATTTCTTAGGTAAGCCTTCATTTGATGTAAAGCCCATTTTTACAGCTTTCAAAGAAGTTGAATACAGAGCATCGTGATGAAATCCTTGTCCAACGTAAAGAACATTACGCTCTAAGTCTTTCCCAATTACAAACCAAGGCTCACCTTCCCCACCAATACCTAAGCCATGGCGTTGGCCAATTGTATAATACATTAAGCCATCATGTGTTCCCATTACTTTCCCGTCGAATGTTTCCATTTTACCAGGTTGTGCAGGTAAAAATTGACTTAAAAACTCTTTAAAGTTACGCTCACCAATAAAGCAAATTCCAGTTGAATCTTTTTTCTTGGCAGTAGCCAACCCTGCCTCTTCAGCAATTTTACGAACTTCCGATTTTTCAATTCCACCTATTGGAAACATAACATGTTTTAATTGATCTTGTGATAATTGGTTTAAGAAATACGTTTGGTCTTTATTACGATCAATTCCACGTAGCATCGCCACTTCCCCATCACGCTCTTCTACGCGTGCGTAATGACCAGTTGCTAAGTAATCCGCCCCTAGTTTTAAAGCGTGCTCTAAGAACGCTTTAAATTTAATTTCCTTATTACACATTACATCTGGATTAGGAGTGCGACCAGCTTTATATTCCTCTAGAAAATACGTAAACACCTTGTCCCAATATTGTTTCTCAAAATTCACAGCGTAATAGGGAATGCCAATTTGGTTACATACTTTAATTACATCATCGTAATCTTCTGTTGCTGTACATACACCGTTCTCATCTGTATCATCCCAGTTTTTCATAAATATTCCGATTACATCATAACCTTGTTGCTTTAGTAAATATGCAGCAACTGATGAATCAACCCCACCCGACATTCCGACTACAACTCGAATTTGTGATGGGTCTCTTGTTTCAATCATAACTCTTCACCTTTTCTATATTAATTCGAATTCGCAAGTCTTTTAACAATCTTAGCTGTTCGATTAGCAGCCTCTATTATAAGTTCTTCAGATAATCCTAAACCAAAGCTAAAGCGTATAGAATTTCTTAATTCATCCGCATCTTTACCGAACATTGCAACAAGTACGTGTGAAGGGTCTATAGAACCTGCGGTACATGCCGAACCACTTGAAGCAAAGACTCCTGACATATCAAGATTCACTAAGAATGATTCAACTTCCATTCCTGTGAAACTAATATTTAATACATGTTGTAAGGTATGTTCTTGATTTCCGTTTAACTCAAAGATGATGTTCTCATTATTTAATCTATCAATAAATAGCTTACGGTAATTTTTGAATATCTCGATTTTCGATTCAATTTCCTGTTGAGAAATCATGACAGCTTTAGCAAAGCCAACAGTAGCCGGTACATTTTCAGTTCCTGCTCTTCTTTTTTTCTCCTGCGAACCACCATATGAAGTAGGAAGTAAAGGTGTACCTGTACGTTGATATAGAAAACCAACACCCTTAGGACCATTTAATTTATGACTTGAAACGCTTAATAAATCTACGTTTAATTCATTTACATTAAGTCTTTCTATTCCAAAAGCCTGCACTGCATCTGTGTGAAAGGAAGCTTGATGGTCCTTTAAAATATGACCGATTTCTGCAATTGGCTGAATTGTTCCCACTTCATTATTTCCATACATAATTGTTACTAGAATTGTATCGCTTCTTAATGCACTTTTAAGTTCATCAAGTGAAATACGCCCAGATCGATCTACTGATAAATAAGTAACCTCGAAGCCTTCTTTTTCAAGCTTCTCACAAGCATGCATAACTGCATGATGCTCAATTTGTGTCGTAATAATATGCTTACCCTTTTCTTTTAGAGCATATGCAGTACCAAAGATAGCTGTATTATCCGCTTCTGTACCACCACTTGTTACAATGATTTCATTATCTTTTGCACCAATTGCGGTTGCGAGGATCTGCCTGGCATCATCTAAAACTTTTCGCGCTGACCTACCAACAGTATGGATGCTTGAAGGATTGCCATATACTTCAGACATTGCTTTCGTCATAACCTCGATTACTTCTGGATGCATAGGAGAAGTGGCTGCATGGTCTAGATAAATTGTGTTCATCGTTATTCTATAACTCCTTTAAATGACGGATATGTTCAATCAAGGTAATGACTTATTATAGAACATTTAAATATAAAACATGTAACCGTCATATTCCTTTTCATCTTTATAGTTAGCCAAATCTAGTAGAGAAGTTGTATCTAGTACATTTTTTACTGCATCTCGGATTCTAATCCATAACTCACGTTGAGGAGATTCCTCTTCTTCAATACCTTCAACGGGTTGGATTGGACCTTCTAGCACTTTAATAACATCTGCAGCAGAAATTGTTTCTGGTGATTGTGCAAGTAAATACCCACCATATGCTCCGCGCACACTTTTCACAAGCCCTGCAATTCGAAGTGGAGACACTAGTTGTTCTAAGTACGCTTCAGATAAACCTTTCTCTTCAGCGATTTGACGTAGTGGAACAGGTCCTTCACCATAATGTTTCGCAAGTTCTATCATTATTGTTAGTCCATATCTACCTTTTGTAGAAATTTTCATTATAAACACCTCTATTTTACTTGTCCATATATAAGCTCAAGTATACCATAACACCTTTTATTCCACTTGGAAAAGGTCTAATTTGACAAAATGTGATAAATTATAATTACGTCAAATTAATTAGTTCGGAGGATTACAAAATGCATAATGAACCATTAGCATTCCGTATGCGTCCTCGCAATTTAAATGAGGTTGTTGGCCAACAGCATATTATAGGAAAAAGTACAGCTTTATATAAAATGATTGAGAATGGACATATTCCCTCTATTCTTTTATATGGGGAACCTGGAATCGGTAAGACATCAATTGCCAATGCCATTGCAGGAAGTTCGAAACTACCATTTTTCTCGTTAAATGCAACCCATGCTGGTAAAAAAGATGTTGAACAGATTGTAGGAGAAGCGAGACTCGTTGGAAAAGTTATTTTATTTTTAGATGAGATCCACCGATTTAACAAATTACAACAGGATACACTACTTCCCCATGTTGAAAATGGTTCAGTTGTCTTAATAGGTGCTACAACTGAAAATCCATTTCATGATGTGAATCCAGCTATTCGTTCACGATGTGGTGAAATCTTACAGTTAAAACGTCTTACGATAGAAGATCTTGTTCAGTTATTAAAAAATGCATTAGAAGATGAGGAACGCGGTTTAGGTAATGTTGGAATTGAGATTTCTAATCATCAGTTATTACAAATCGCTACTAGTGCTAATGGAGATGCACGAAAAGCACTAACATTACTTGAGTCAGTATATTTTTCTTCTGATGAAGTTGACGGAAAAGCAATTGTTAAAGATGATATTATTGAACACCTAGCCAAACGTATAGGTGTATATGGCGATAAAGGTGGTACCCATTTCTATAACTTATTGTCTGCTTTACAAAAATCCGTTCGAGGTAGTGATACTAATGCAGCTTTATATTATTTAGCTCACTTGCTCGAAACCGGTGATTTAGTTGCAGTATGTAGAAGGTTGTTAGTCATGGCCTATGAAGATATTGGCTTAGCTAATCCTAGTGTAGGCGCACACGTATTCGCTGCAACAGAATCTGCAAAAAGGCTAGGATTACCAGAAGCTAGAATTCCGTTAGCGACTGCCGTCATTGAAATGTGCTTATCGTCAAAATCAAATTCCGCTTATTCAGCTCTTGATGCTGCTATTAAGGCTATCCATGAAGGTAAAACTGGTGAAATTCCTTCCCATCTACGTGATAGCCATTATGCTGGAGCAGCTATATTAGGACATGTTGGCTATAAATATCCACATGATTCTCCTATTGGAACATTTGGAGGTTGGGTCGATCAACAATATTTGCCAGATCAAATTGAGGGTACTGAGTTTTACCAACCAGTACATGCTGGTGAAGAAAAACGACTGGCTGCTATATATGAAAGATTAAAATCCTTTAAATCAAATAAATAAAAAAAGCTCGCATTATACTAAATGATGCGAGCTTTCTGATTCAAAATTATTCAGTAAAATTTACAGCATACTGATACAGATGTGTTAAATTGTTACGAATGGAGTTATTTTTCTCAATAATTGACTGTTTAAATCTCCCTTTTACGCCATCAAGAAGTATAATCTCCTCATAACTTTCACTAATTTCGTCAAGTAAAAAACGCTCAGTAATTGAGCCTGTGTTTGGCAAACAATTTGCTGCAACAAGATAACCTTCTAGTGTGTTTTCAACATCTTCGTCTGTTTGTAAATTCGTTAATTGTTTTTCAGATATACATTTGAAATAAATCAGTCTCGCTGTTACATCTGCAAACAAAGTCCAATAAACATTTCCTTCTGGTATAGAACCTTTATGTTCATTAATATAACTTACATAAAATTTAACCGTTTGCTGAAATAAGTTATTTAACCCCTTAAACGCTTTGCCATAATTTTTTGAAGTATCAATATAATCAAAAATAAGTTCATCAACTTTTCCTTGTAGCTGTGCAACATTGATAAGTCCTTTTTTCACTTCAATTTGAGTGAACATTTTCATCCCCCTTTTTATCCCAGGCATAACATTAATATACCAATAAAAACGTTTACTTTTTTTAGAAAATAAAAACTAACAAAATAATGCAATATAATCGGCGGATTTATTCATTTTTAACAAATTTCTATATTCGGTTACAGCTTTTTAATAGAATTATTTGTTTTTTTTAAATAACTATTTTGGCTGAATCTTAAATCCTGGTAATAAAGCGTATATTGAATAAAATCTGAATGATGCCAGTAATGCAAGTAGATACGAAGTAAATAATCGCTAACATATCAAGATGCTATAAGTATAGGAAAAAATAAAAAAGGGTTGATATAATGGGATTAAGATAATCCATTACATCAACCTCTGTATTATTAGTCGCTAACACGATTAATTTTTATATCTTTCAATATATCATTAATGACCCAACTAGCTGCAATTAAACCTGCTACAGAAGGACAGAAAGCATTTGATGAAGGTGGCATTTTCGCTTTACGAATTTGAGCATTTGGATTTCCAACTTCTTCAACAACTTCAGGACGTGTAATAATTGGTGATTCGTCAGAAAAGACAACCATTACGCCTTTACGTATTCCCTCTTTCTTTAGCTTTGTACGAATAACTTTTGCTAAAGGATCTGTATGAGTTTTAGAGATATCTGCAATTCGAAACCTCGTTGGATCCATCTTGTTTGCTGCACCCATACTAGAGATAATCGGGATATTTCGTTTTAAACATTCTTTCATCAAATGTATTTTATACATCACTGTATCAGACGCATCAATGACATAATCAATATTTTGCTCAAAAAATGCTTCATACGTTTCTTCTGTATAAAACATATGCATATCAATTACTTCACATTCTGGGTTAATATCAGCAATACGCTCTTTCATAATTGCTGATTTGGACTTTCCAACTGTTGAAAGGTATGCAACGAGTTGACGGTTTACATTTGTAATATCGACATTATCTTTGTCCACTAATATTATCCGTCCTACACCACTTCTAGCACAAGCTTCAGCTGCAAAAGAGCCAACTCCCCCTACCCCAAGTATTGCAACCGTTGTATTCTTAAGTTTTTCTAATCCTTCTTTACCAATTGCTAATTCATTTCGTGAAAACTGGTGTAACATGTTAAATCCTCTCAATCTATATTTGTCTAGTCGGAATTATATCATAATTTAAATTATGTAGCGACATTAGTCTGTAAAATAATTTTAGAATCTATACAAAAAAACCCTTCAATAGAAGGGAGAACAGCAAGGAGTTTAGGAATTGACGAATCCTGAAATATAGTGAACGATACAAATATTAGTTTTGAACCCGCGCTAACTGCGTAGGGGGGTGCCCTAAACTACTAATTAAACGTCCCGTCACGGGCGGGCTTGTTTGCTGAGTAGAAATATGAGCTCCCGACATAATATTGTTCGGTCAAAACTAGTTTACTTGTATGTGAATACATTTCAGGATTCGTATTGGTTTTATCATAACATAAATAGTCTGAATTTTCAAACGATATTACGAAATTTATTAATTTTTTTTCTTTTTTAGTAATCTGTTGTTCTTTCTACTGGGGAGGAAATGCTTTAGCATTTACACACCTTCAATAAACGACTTCCTTACAAGGAAATAACAAAACTTAGATTTCTCTTCGTAAAAATGATTATCCAAGAATATTTTATTATTTATTAATTTTTAAATGTAGTTCCTGTAATTGTGCTGGAGCTACTTCACTTGGAGCATCTGTTAATAAGCAACTAGCTGTAGCTGTTTTAGGGAATGCAATTGTATCACGTAGGTTTGTTCTTCCTGCAAGAATCATAACAAAACGATCTAGTCCAAATGCTAAGCCACCATGTGGAGGAACTCCATATTCAAATGCATCCAATAGGAACCCAAACTGTTCTTGTGCTTCTTCTTGTGAGAACCCAAGCACTTCAAACATTTTTTCCTGTAAATCACGTTCGAAAATACGTAGTGATCCACCACCTAGTTCATAACCATTTAAAACAATATCGTACGCTTGGGCACGAACTGAAGATGGATCTGTAGCCATTTTTTCTATATCTTCATCAAATGGTCGAGTAAATGGATGGTGAGCAGCTGAGTATCTGTCAGCATCTTCATCGTATTCAAATAATGGCCAGTCTGTAATCCAAAGGAATGCAAATTGAGATTCATCAATTAACCCTAATTCTTTCCCTAATTTCATACGTAATGCACCTAAAGAAGCTGCGACAACAGATGATTTATCCGCAACAAATAATAATAAATCTCCTGGTTCTGCATTCAATTGTTTCGACATACGTTCTACGATTGCGCCTTCAAAGAATTTAGAGATCGGTCCAGTAAATCCTTCTTCAGTTACTTTAATCCAAGCGAGACCTTTAGCACCATAAATAGCAACGAATTCAGTTAAAGCATCAATATCCTTACGTGAATACTTATCATTACCACCTTTAACATTGATTGCTTTTACTTCTCCACCGTTTTCTACTGTTTGTGCGAAAACTTTAAATGAAGATTCTTTCACAATTTCAGACATTTGTGTTAATTCTAAACCAAAACGAACGTCCGGTTTGTCAGAACCATAACGGCTCATTGCATCAGCATACGTCATTCGTTGTAACGGTAATTGAATCTCAATTCCCTTTACTTCTTTCATAACTGTATATAATAATCGCTCATTCATTTCTATAATCTCGTTCATAGACATAAATGACGTTTCAATATCAACTTGTGTAAACTCTGGTTGACGGTCAGCACGTAAATCCTCATCTCGGAAACAACGAGCAATTTGGAAGTACTTTTCAAATCCAGAGACCATTAACAATTGTTTAAATAATTGTGGTGATTGAGGTAATGCATAAAATTCTCCTTCATGCACACGTGATGGAACTAAGTAATCACGAGCTCCTTCAGGCGTTGATTTCGTTAGAATTGGTGTTTCAACTTCTAAAAACCCTTCATTTTGTAAAAAGTTTCGAATCGAACGAGTTATATCAGAACGCAATTTAAAAGTGTTATACATCACTGGACGACGTAAGTCTAAGTAACGATATTTTAAACGTGTTTCTTCACCAATTTCTACTTTATCTTCAATAGAGAACGGTGGTGTTTTTGCTTCATTAATTATTGTGATATTAGAAGCAACGATTTCAATTTTACCAGTTTGTATATTTGGGTTTATTTGACTTTCATCACGTAATATAACTTCACCTTGGATTTCAACAACATATTCATTGCGAATTCTCTCTGCAATTTTTAAACTCTCAGGTGCTGAATCACCAAATACAACTTGCACAATCCCCGTACGATCACGTACATCAACGAAAATTAATCCACCTAAATCGCGACGTCGTTGTACCCATCCCTTAATTACAATTTGTTGACCTACTTGCTGTTCACTTAATTCACCGCAAGCATGTGTTCTTTGTGCCATGTTTTTTCCTCCATTGTGACAATATTATTTTACTTATTTTCTAATAGGTAATTTACTAACTCTTCAAATTGCAGATTTTCCTCATTACCAGTGTGCATGTTTTTAATTTTCACCGAACCATTTTCAAGTTCTGTTTCACCAATAACAATAACGAATTTTGCTCCAAGACGGTCTGCTGATTTCATTTGTGCTTTCATTTTACGATCAATATAATCCATATCAGCAGAAATTCCTTTTGCACGGAATGAACTTAATAATTCTACTGACTTTTTCTTCGCTTCCTCACCCATTGCAACGACATAGATATCTAAAGCATCTTCCACTTCAAGTTCAATACCCTCTGCTTCCAATGCTAATAGCAATCTTTCAATGGACAGGGCAAAACCTATACCTGGAACATCTGGTCCACCAATGCCTTCAACTAACCCATTATATCGACCACCACCACAAAGCGTTGTAATTGCACCAAAACCACTTGCAGTACTCATAATTTCAAATGCAGTATGATTGTAGTAGTCTAAACCACGTACTAAATTTGGGTCCACTTCATAGTCAATACCAAGAACATCTAAATATGATTTTACCTTATCAAAATAAACAGATGATTGTTCTGTTAAATAGTCCGTTAATTTTGGTGCTGATTGCATTAATGGGTGTTCATGATCGACTTTACAATCCAATATTCGTAAAGGGTTTTTTTCCAAACGATTCTGACAATCCGAACAAAACTCGCCAATAGACGGTTTAAAATGATTAATTAGAGCTGTACGATGTGCATCTCGTGTTTCTTTATCACCTAAAGAATTCAGGTGTAGTTTTAAATCTTTTAGCCCTACTGATTGATAAACATCCATTGCCAGTGAAATCACTTCTGCATCAATAGCTGGATCTGCTGAACCGATCGCTTCAACTCCATATTGTACAAATTGACGATAACGGCCTGCTTGCTGTCTTTCATAACGGAACATTGGTCCAATATAGGACAGTTTTACTGGTTGATCTGGTGAACCAAACATTTTATGTTCTACATAAGAACGTACAGCTGATGCAGTTCCTTCTGGTCTTAATGTTAAAGAACGACCTCCACGATCTTCAAATGTGTACATTTCTTTTTGTACGATATCTGTCGTATCTCCTACACCACGTTGGAACAATTCTGTTTGTTCAAACATTGGAGTTCTAATCTCTCTATATCGATACACACGTGATAAATCTCTTAATATTGATTCAACTTTTTGCCATTTTGGCGTTTGTTCAGGCAAAATATCTTGTGTTCCTCTAGGTACTTTAAAAGACATATATTTTGCTCCTTCCTTTCTAAAATTTTTAGAATTATATAAGTTGTTTGATGTACTTTTAGGGATTCCTCACAAGAAATATAGTATTTAAATAAATAAAAAAGCTTCCGTCCATTGCATTAACTGCAAGGGACGAAAGCTGTAACTTCCGCGGTTCCACCCTAGTTGATGTGCAAAAAACAGAGCACACCCTCTCTAATCGGATAACGGCCGATTCCGTTTCCCCCTACTAATTACTAAATGTTCGAGGGAAAGCCTCGCAAGCGTTTTTCACACATACATACTGTAGGAAAGATTTCAGCCGTGGTCTTTCCCTCTCTTTTCAGCATCGGTAATAGTTACTTCCTTGGTCAATGGCAATTTACTTATCTTAACATTACTACTTATATTACGTGTAGCGAATTAGAATTGTCAACTATTTTAAAGGCAATTTAGTGTACAAAATGGTATTATGTTACCTGGACATTCAATTTATTAGTCACGAGAGAAAAATATAGATTTCATCAACTATTTCCTTTTACAATAGATTCAATACTACTATTGTTGTACACAATTCCGCTAATTTATTCAGTTTTAAAGAAAAGCAGGTGGATCTAAGCTTGAAAAAGTACTTGATATATATTGTTATTACATTCATTATTTTAGTTTTACTAATTTCTACACAATTTACAGGTAAGAAACCTTCAAATTCAAAAACCGATAATGATCATTTAATTATTTTGAATAAAAATTTAGATATCCGTGAAGGACCGGGACTATCCTATCCAATTTTAAAACGAGCAAAAGAAGGCCAAGCAATAGAACAAATAGAGCAACAAGGAGAATGGATAAAAGTTGTAACTGAGCACGAAGAAGGTTGGATTCCTGCATGGCTGATAAATACTGACGAGATGGAACATACAACGAAGTTAAAAATAGCTGTTTCAAATGTAAATGGGTTGAATGTAAGAGCAGAGCCGACTACCTCTGCAGCAGTATTAACACAACTAAGTATTGGTGTTGAGGTAATTGTTGAAAAAGAGGAAAACGAATGGGTTAAGATTGATGATCGTACTGGAACGACAGGTTGGGTAGCTAAAGAATTTATTACAATCAATGAGAGGTCCAGTGAAGAAATTGAAGTATCATTTAATCCTAATTTGGAACAGCAACAATCGCATTTTATTATTAAAGTAAAATCTGTAAATGTCCGAGAACAGCCAAATTTATCATCAGACATTGTTAGTACAGCTTATCAGGGTGATACATTTGAAGTTATTGAACAAAACAATAATTGGATAAAAATTCAATTAAGTCAAGATAAAGTCGGTTGGCTTTATCGATTTTACGGGATATATGAAAATTCAAAAACCACCAATAATGGTGTAGATCAAGTAACGATTCTTTATGGTGGAACCAATTTAAGGGAATCTCCTACAACATCTTCACCCGTTGTAAAACGTGCAGATATTGGTGAAACCTTTGAGATTTTATCTACTGAAGGTGAATGGTACGAGGTAGCCATTAATCCAAACAAAACAGCATATGTAGCTAAATGGGTAGTTTCCGCTACCCTAAATCATGAAAATAACTCCAAAGATGTAGAAAAAATTGAACGCAAAAAAGGAACTTTAAATGGTGTTACAATTGTTTTAGATCCTGGACATGGTGGTAATGACCAAGGCACTTCTGGTTATAGAGGTTCAATTGAAAAGGATATTACACTACTTACTGCTCAAATGTTGCAAGCGAAACTACAAAATGCCGGAGCAACTGTTTACTTAACTCGAGAATCTGATGTATATGTAGACTTAAGAAAACGAGTATTAATATCCCATAACTATGCAGCAGATGCATTTATCAGTATCCATTATGACTCAACAGAAGATACCAGTATTTCTGGTTTTACAACCTATTATTATCATGATTACCAACAAAAACTTGCAGAGTATATCAATAATCATATTGGAAAAAAAGTTACATTGAGGAATAGAGGGGCACAGCCTGGAGATTATTTGGTTTTACGTGAAAATTACCAAAATGCCATACTAATCGAGTTAGGGTATTTAAGTAATCCAATTGAGGAACGTGTAATCACAACAGATTTTTATAGAGAACAAGCGACACTTGGAATTTATCAAGGGATCATTAATTACTTCGATTCACAACTTTAATAAGTAAAAAGACGGGAATCGTTACCCGTCTTTTTACATTTTTAATAATAATCTTTTTGCTATTGCCTGAAACTCCTTAGGTCCAATTCCAGGTGAAGATTCTTCAGGGAGTTGGTCCAAGTTAGGAACTTCCCCAGATTCTTCAGGAATTCCTTCTTTGACAATAAGCTTGTCCCCTGTTATAGGATGCTGACCTTTCCATATTTTATTGATATCAGTATAGTCACCAACATAATTCCAAGTAAATAATACATTCCCGTATCCACGATCTTCATATTTTCTAGCAGCATCAAATACCCGATTATCAAAGTTTGGAATTGGTAGCATTTTTGTAACATCCGCACCTGTTGCCATTTCAAGTGCCTTAGCATAAGCAACAATGTGTGTTCCACCACGGACTAATAAATATCCAATCATCTCTCTAGCAACTGGATGGTCTGTCATCTCATATACTCTCATCTTATGTGTCCTTGCACCACATTCTAAGAAGAAGTTGTGTAGTAAATCTAAAACTAAATTTCCGCTTGTGAAAACATTTTCACCGGTCCATGGCAATCCCATAGAATCGTGTGGAGAAGATGTTTGTGCAGTTGTAATGATAGCTTTCGCATTTCTCATGTTTTTTCCATTTTGAAGTTGACTTAAATCAGGCGAGGCAGAAAATGATGCGCCTTTATTCAATAAATTAATGGTTGTTGATACTAGTTCAACATGACCGAATTTTTCAGCAGTAATACTTGCGACTAGATCATAGAAGGGTTTTAATTTTACTCTTTCACGAAAATTAAACGACTGATACATGTAATTATTTAAAGTACTCATTTCACCAAATTTGCCACCAAGTAATTCTTGTACAGCGGATGCAGCATTAACATCACCGTACTCTACCTCTGGTAATTCAATTGCCAATCTATTCACTCGTTGAAACAAAAAAAACACCTCCAAATTGTCATTTGTAAGATATGACTGGAAGGAGGTGTATATTCTAGATAATTATTCAATTGATAAACTAAACCAAAATCATCTTGGTGAAATGTGTTATTTAGATTCAACAATAACAGTAACAGGACCATCATTTATAAGCGAAACGTCCATCATAGCACCAAATACACCTGTTTCAACTTTTAGTCCGTATTCTTTTAAAGTATCATTAAAGGCTTCCCATAAAGGAAGTGCCACTTCAGGTCTTGCTGCTTCAATAAAGCTTGGCCTTCTTCCTTTTTTAGTTTCCGCATATAGGGTAAATTGTGAAACAGATAAAATGTCTCCTCCATGTTCTAAAATAGAATGATTCATTTTTCCGTTTTCATCTTCCCATAATCGAATTTCTGAAATTTTTCGAGCTACGTATTTAACATCGTCAATTGTATCCGTGTGAGTTAAACCAACTAATAATACATAACCTTTTTCAATTGAGCCAGTTACATTTCCATCAACAGTAACTGATGCTTTTTTGCTTCGTTGAATAACTACTCTCATCCTATTACCTCTATATAAAATTTAATTAATAACACGCTGTACCGAGTAAATATCTGGTAGCTGTTTTATTTTCTCAACTACTTTGTGCAATGCAGTAATATTTGAGATTGAAATTGTTAAATGAAGTGTTGCTATTTTGTTATAATCTGCCTTCCCTGTTACAGCTAGTATATTCACTCTTGTATCTGTTACAGCATGCATAACGTCATTTAGAATACCAGGTCGGTCATACGCATAAACTTCAATATCAACTGGATATTCTTTTCTAGATTGACTTTCAGTATGTTCCCATTCAACATCAATCAACCTTTCACGGTCACCGTCATTTACATTTGGACAATCCTCACGGTGAACAGATACACCTCGTCCTTTTGTGATAAATCCAACAATTTCGTCTCCTGGAACAGGTGTGCAACAACGGGATAAGCGTATAAGCAAATTATCAATCCCTTTTACAATCACGCCTGTTTCTGTACGTTTATTATTAACCGTTGGATTTTGCATTTCTTTCACAAGCTTTTCAAGGGCTTCTTCTTTCTCTCGCTCACGACGTTTCTTTTCCGCAAGACGATTTACCAGTTGTTGTGCTGTGATTCCACCAACACCTACTGCCGCATATAAATCTTCTTCATTGGTAAAGTTTAATTTATCTAATACACGTTTTACATTTTCCGCCGATAACACATCTTTAATATCAAAATCCTGGGATTTTATTTCTTTTTCTACAAGCTCTTTCCCTTTTAAGATATTTTCTTCACGCAAGTGCTTCTTAAAAAATTGCTTTATTTTATTTTTCGCTTGAGAGCTTTGTGCAATTTTCAACCAATCGCGACTTGGACCAAATGATTGCTTAGAGGTAAGTATTTCGATAATATCTCCTGTTTTCAATACGGTATCTAAAGGAACCATTTTCCCATTAACTTTCGCACCAATTGTTCTATTCCCAACTTCAGAATGGACACGATACGCAAAATCAATTGGAACAGAACCAGCAGGCAATTCAATTACTTCACCTTTAGGTGTAAATACGTAAACCATATCAGAAAATAAATCAAATTTTAACGATTCCATAAATTCTTCAGCGTTCGAAGATTCGTTCTGGAATTCTAAAATTTCACGGAACCATGTTAATTTTTGATCAATATTCTCTTTATTTTGTTTAACCGTTTTCCCTTCCTTATATGCCCAGTGAGCTGCAATCCCGTATTCAGCAATTTCGTGCATTTCTCTTGTTCGTATTTGAACTTCTAATGGATCTCCATAAGGACCAATCACAGTTGTATGAAGAGATTGATACAAATTTTGTTTTGGCATGGCAATATAATCTTTAAAACGACCAGGCATTGGCTTCCATAGAGTATGAACGATACCTAGGACAGCATAGCAATCTTTAATACTATCTACTAAAATTCGAACCGCAAGTAAATCATATATCTCATTAAATTGTTTATTTTGAAGAATCATTTTGCGATAAATACTGTAAATATGTTTTGGACGACCATAGATATCAGCATTAATCTCGACTAATTGCAGCTGGCTTCTAATCTCATTCATAACATCTTCAAGATATGCCTCGCGTTCAACTCGTTTTCTTTTCATTAAACTAACTATGCGGTAATATTGTTGAGGATTTAAATATCGTAATGCTGTATCTTCTAGTTCCCATTTAACTTTTGAAATCCCAAGGCGATGAGCGAGTGGTGCGAATATCTCTAATGTTTCATTTGAAATTCTACGTTGTTTTTCAGAGGAAAGGTGCTTTAGTGTACGCATGTTATGAAGTCTGTCTGCAAGTTTAATTAGAATTACACGAATGTCTTGTGCCATAGCAACAAACATTTTACGATGCGTTTCAGCTTGTTGTTCTTTTTTAGATCGGTATTTAATTTTTTCTAGTTTTGTAACACCATCTACTAACATCGCAACTTCTTCATTAAACTCACTAACTAAGTCTTCTCGTGTTACTGGTGTATCTTCAACTACGTCATGAAGAAACCCTGCAGCTACAGTCTCTGGATCCATTTGTAGTTCGGCTAAAATACCAGCTACTTGAATGGGATGTATGATATAAGGTTCACCTGAACTTCTTAATTGCTCTTTATGTGCTTCTTTTGCAACTTCGTAGGCCTTCTTTACGAAATCCACATGTTCATCATTCATATACGATTTGACTTTCGAAAATACGTCCTCGGGCGTCAAAATTTGCTCTTTCGCCATTAGTTGTCCACCTTGCTAATAATTTTTCATTATATATATAAATTTAATTGTATAAAAAGTGTGTATAGAATGTAAAGATAAGTAACGAATAACTTTAAGAAATCATAACATTTTGAAGAAAATTCGAACTTTTTGTCGTTTTTCTTCATATTTTCACCCTGATTTATATGAAAAAATACCTCTTTTATCTCATTTATAGATAAAAGAGGTATTTTTAGGATTAATAAGAAATTAACGTTTTAACTGGATAATTCCCGATTTTTTCGCGGCCATTTAAGTCTTCTAACTCTATGATAAATGCACAACCAGCAACTACTCCACCTAATTTTTCAATTAATTGAATTGTTGCATTAACTGTACCACCTGTAGCTAATAAATCATCTACGATTAAGGCTTTTTGACCTGGTTTAATTGCATCTTTGTGCATCGTTAATACATCCATGCCATATTCTAAGCCGTATTCTATACGAACAACCTCACGTGGTAATTTCCCTTCTTTACGGACAGGTGCAAAACCGACTTCAAGGGCATAGGCTACAGGACACCCGATGATAAATCCACGCGCCTCTGGACCAACAATAATTTCTGCTCCTACTTCTTTTGCATACTTTACAATTTCATCTGCAGCAAATTTAAAAGCAGGACCATTATCCATAATTGTCGTGATATCTTTAAAACTGATCCCTTCTTTTGGCCAGTTTTCTACGGTTGTCACATATTGCTTTAAATCCATTTTAATAATATCCTCCTAAAATAAGGAATAATAATATTCCTATACATCAATTCTTACTTCTACTTTTACTTCTAATTCTAACTCATCAATTAAAGACGAGTGACTTCTGCAAAACATTGTCAAACCATTGCTTTAAATCCTGATAGTTTGAATATAGTAAAATTTGCTCAATTTCTAATTGTTGTACACGTAATTTGTATGAAGGTGCATCCTCAAGAGAGCGCTTCAGAGCTCCTTCAACAACAGAAATTAGACCATTACTTATTGTAACAAATCCTAGCTCAAAAAACACCGTTGTCATAAATTTAACAATTTCTATATTTAATCCACTATGTTGAACTAATTGTTGAATCGATGCATCAAGGTTAAATAATGGTCTTTGTTTTAGAAAACTGTAGTACCAACCAAAATGTTCTCGATTAGGCATCCCTGAGAAGTATTGTGAGTTTGGCGTATGGAATACTGCATACACTCTTTTAGGTTTCACTTCGTTAAGAACATGCTCTAGATCTTTAATCGAAACAGGTAAATCTAATAATACGATGAAAGGCTGATTAGTGCTTTTAGGTTTTTGTTCAAATAAATAGATAGGTTCTTTTAGTGTAGATTGATACTTAGTAATCGTCCCTTTTTGAAATGCAATATATTGAACATCAGAGTTTGGCATTAACTGTAGCCAACGATCAGATTGTACTTTAGCACGTAGGTCAAATAGTTGCCATTCATTGGTTTGTACATCCGTTATCATAAATTGTGGTTTTTTCTTACCTTGCCATTCATTAATTTGTAAGTCTCCAACAAGTGATAACTTTACTCCGTAAGAAATCTCTTCATGTAGATAACCTTTATCAAAACCAATGGCATCTAATAACCCATAATTGTCTTCCAATTCCATTTTAATATGGTTTTCATTCGCACCTATTTTCTTCATGGACCGTACGTTAACATCTTGAATTGCATAAGTTGGTTTGGAGAATCCTGTTCCAAAAGGCCCTAACTCTTTAATCTCTTGGATTGCTTCTACCGTAATCTCAGCTAATTCTAATGGAACATCCACTTGTAACTTAGGCGTTAATAACTCATCGTTTAAACAATTGGCCGCTTGGGTATGCAGTCGGTGGCGAAGCTCATCTACATATTCTAAAGAGAATGTCATACCAGCAGCCATAGGGTGACCTCCAAAATGAGGTAAGATTTCGCGATTTTTAGCTAATTCGTTATACATATGGAAGCCTTCAATACTTCGAGCTGAACCCTTCGCGGTACCTTTTTCATAGTCCAGTGATAAAACAATCGTTGGCTTGTAATATCGTTCAACTAGTCGTGATGCTACAATTCCTATTACACCTGGGTTCCATCCTTCTTTTGCAATGACAATTACTAATGAGTTTGAGATTTTTTCATTACTTTCAATCATTGCAATGGCTTCATCGGTAATCGTATTGACGATTTCTTTTCGCTCAACATTTTTATTTTGAAGCAATTTCGCCCCTTCTGTTGCTTGCATAGTGTTTTCGCTCATTAAAAAATCTACACCAGGAGTAGCACTACCTAAACGACCTATCGCATTTAATCTTGGACCGAAGTAAAATCCAATAGTTTCTTCATCAATCTCAAACTGATTTACTCCTGATGCTTCACATAGAGCACGAACCCACGGGTTTGCTGACTTTCTCATATATTTTATGCCCTGTTGCACTAAATAACGATTTTCATCAACTAGTGGTACTAAATCCGCAACGGTTCCTATCGCAACATATTCATATAAATGTGTTGGTATATATCCATACAATGCATGTGCTAATTTAAAGGCAACACCTACACCGGCTAACTCACCAAATGGATAATGACCTTCCGGTACTCTTGGATGAATAATTACATCAGCATTTGGTAATTCTTCACCCGCTTCGTGATGATCTGTAACAATTACATCCATTCCAAGTTCTTTTGCGACACCAATTGGCTCGAATCCGCTAATACCATTATCGACTGTAATAATTAATTTTACGCCAGATTGATGTGCTTCACGAAATAATTCTTCGTGTGGACCATAGCCATGTGTAAAACGGTTTGGGATGATAAAACTAACATCAGCACCCAAATCTTGAAGAGTTTTTAACATAACCGTTGTACTTGAAATTCCATCGGCGTCATAATCCCCATAAATACAAATTTTATCTCTATTATCTATCGCTTGGTTTATTTTTTCTACCGCTCTTTTCATTCCATATAATAAAAATGGATCATGTAAATTGCTATCATCCATTTTTAAAATAGACTTGGCATCCCTTGCATTTTCATACCCTCTAGAAATAAGGATTTTTGACGCAATCGATGATAAACCTAATTCTTTTTGTAATTGCTTAATAAGCTGTTCATTTGCATTTTGAACAACCCACTTCTTTTTGGATTTAATCAATTTACTCACTTCCTTACATAAGTCTATTATACCGAAAAACTAGTAAATAAGTTGTTTTCAATTAATTTTTAAGATTTATAGAAGTAAAAAAATACAGCTAATTCTATATGTAAATTGAACAGACTGTCTACTATACTTTCTTTTGTTAAAAATAAAAACCCAAGGACTAATACGTCTTTGGGTCAGACTGTAGACAAACTCAAAGAATTATGAGATTGTTTACGGTCTTTTTCTCTTTATACAATCATATAGAGATTGTCGATTTCCGTTACAGCGCTA
>JAPSJC010000157.1 GCA_031178355.1 Ureibacillus sp. | reverse complement strand
TATCTTCATGGAAGTTTTCTAAGGAATATTGTTCTGTAATAACTGTTTTACGTATCATAAATCCCTTTTCAACGTAGTTATTTAATGTATGAATATTATATTCAGGTGAGAAAAGTTTTTTTCCACCGATTGATTTACTATAGTCTTTTGGATCTCCTATATGAATAGGAGTTTGATAAATGTGTTCACGACCAATTTCCGGGGCAAATCTTTGACTAATGAGCGCATTATAATCATCCCCTTCTGTCGCAGCAATTATGATCTCGTACGGTGTTAAATCAACGTGGTATTCAGTATGTTCACTCAGAATATCTCCTACCACTGTTTTAAGTCCTAGCTGTCGCGCATTGGATAACATACCCCACGATCTATCCATAATCAGGACTGGTTTATTAAATGATTGAATTGCTTCTCCTAAAAGGGCACTGAATGGTGTTCCGCCAACTATTAGTACACCGGATTCCTCTGTTGCTTGTAAGCCTAGTTTTTTACCTAACCACCCAATCGAAAATCCGTGTGCTAGAACTGTTGCAAATACTAGTGCAAGCGTAAGTGCTGTAATGATCTCTGCACCTTCGAATCCAGCTTCAGTTAATTCGTAAGTAAAGAATCCTGAAACAGTTAATGCAACAATTCCCCTTGGTGCAATCCATCCAATTAAGGTTCTCTCCTCTTTCGTTAGCCCGACACCAATTGTTGAGACCCAAATTGATAAAGGTCTTACGATAAACATCATTCCTAACACAAACAAAAGCATACGCCAATTTAAAATTTTCAACAATGTATCAATTGTTAGTGAAGCCGTTAACATTATAAATACACTTGAAATAAGTAATACAGATATATTTTCCTTAAAATGAATCAAGTCACGTAATGAAGTTAAATGCATATTGGCCATTGTGATTCCCATTGCCGTAACTGCTAGCAATCCCGTTTCATGCATGATAGCATCCGAAACAACAAAAACTAAAAGAACACATCCAAGAACAAATGGGGATTTTAAATATTCTGGAACATAACCATGTTCGATCATCCGACCTAGACCCCACCCTACCAATGCACCTAAACAAGCTGCAAGTAAGGAAGCGCCCAAGAATAGTAATAAAGATGTACCTGTTATAAAATCATTTGTCCATAACACTACTTGAAAGGCAAATAACGCAAGTAATGCACCAAATGGGTCAACTATTATACCTTCCCACTTCAATATAGCTGCAGGACGCTCCTTTAATTTTGCCTGTCTTAATAATGGTAAAATTACAGTGGGTCCTGTAACGATAAATAATCCTCCGATAATAAACGCTACATCAATTGACAACCCTGCTAAGTAATGAGCAGCTAGAGAACCTGCAACCCACGCAATCAATGCCCCTAAAGTTGAAATTCGAATTATTGCACGTGGGAAACCCTTAATTTCACGAAAATCCAAACTTAAACTACCTTCAAATAATATAATGGCAACCGCTAATGAAATAAGAGGATTGAATACTTCACCAAAGCTTTCATTTGGTTGTAAAAGATTAAGAAATGGACCTACTATTAAACCTACAAGAGACATAACAACAATGGCTGGAAGGCTAAATCGCCACGCTACCCACTGAGAAAGTACTCCTAATGCGACAACTGCTGCAATTTGAAAAATAATCGTATCTAGCATCAATACTCTCCTTTCTAGTTGTATAAAAATGATTTTAAATATTATTGCGAATTGGAAAATATGGTTTTATGACGATGTTTTACTAAATAGTATTTGCTCTTGTAGGTCATCCATTCTACTAGAAACATAAACTTGTTACCAACATTGGTACTCCACTCCAAAAAAATTAACAAAAACTGTTTAATAATTCTATAATTCTTCTAATTTTTTAAAAAAACTTTACATTATCGTTAGGCTCATAGCATACATTCTTTAAAAAAAATACTATTTTCACAAATAACTATTTTCTATTCATACTTTGGAAGTTTCCACCATAACTTAGTATGGATTGGAAAGGATGGGATACTCTTGAACAATGAATTAACTACTCACTCAGAAAAGAAGAAAATTGCTTTTATTGTAGAATACTGCGAAACAAAAGGATTATATCCAATTGAACGGGTCGCTACTCTAGCAAAACTACTAGAAAATGAAGAGACTGTTTGGATCTTCTTAAAAACTACTAATAATGACGTTCTACAAATATTCAAAAACGAGCAAATTTCACCAATACTATTTGACCGTCATAATGAGTTGACAAAACATATTCGCAATCTACAACCAGATTTAATTGTTCAAGATGGTAAAGACACCTTGATTGAGCATGTGGAACAATTAAAGCCTTATTGCAAAACACTTGTTCATTTTGATGATTTTGGTGAAGGTGCAAGGTTTGCAGATTGTAATATTATTGCATTATTCGAAGAAACAAAGGAAAATGCAGCACAGAACATGCTTGCGGGTCCTTATGCGTTTGCAGTTACTGATACGATTCGCTCTATAGCAGAATCACGTGCGTCAAATGAATTATCTAGTCCTCCACATATTGTTGTGGCCTATGAAGATGGCGATGAAAATAATTTAACTTATCGTACATTACGTCACTTAACGCAACTGAATATACCTTTAAAGGTAACTGTTGCCATTGATCGTGAGTTTAAACATTCTGTTGAAGATTTACAAATGATGGTACTAAGCCGTCGAAATACAAAGATTTTTAAGCATGAGCGCGCACTTGAACAGTTATTAACAGAAGCGGATATTGTTATTTGTAACGCTAGCTACACTCCATATAAGGTTGCAGCTGTCGGTGTTCCTTGTATTACTGCAGCCCAAAATGAGATCGAATTAAATAACGCTTTCCCACGAGAGCATAACGGTTTCATTCACTTAGGCCTGGGTAGAAAAATGAAGCAATCTAATATCCAAAATGCCGTTATGGAACTTTTATTACATGAGATAAGACGTGAACGGACAGTTCGAAAACAACTCGAACTCGAGATACTAGATAATAATGAAATTTTAAAATCATTGTTACTAGACTTTGCCTACGAACGCCACAACATGGTGTCGTTATAAATTGTTTGTGTACCAGGTACACAAACAATTCTGAATATTACAAAATTACCCTGTGTGGAGGAAAACTTCCCACAGGGTTTCATTTTGTGTGAACCTGGCACCAAAACAATTTAAAAGTTTTGAATGGTTTTGGTGCCGGGTAAACAAACAATTTGGAAC
>JAPSJC010000065.1:2185-12643 GCA_031178355.1 Ureibacillus sp. | reverse complement strand
CAATTGCCCACCCGACACTGGTAATAAGTAAGGACTTTACAAAATTTAATTTGTAAATAAGATAGGCAACAAATGGGAAAATAATTGAAATCCTCATTTCATGAATCAAAGACCAGACAACACCATTCACATTCGTTAACTCATAATTAATCATCAAAATATAAGCGACAATTGCGGAAAATGTAACTTCGTGATCCCATCTATTTACATAGTGCAAACTCAATCCCGTGTTATCTTTATAATCCATAAAAAGAATGGCCAGAATGGTTGATACTGCCATCAATACGATATAAGGAATATAGATTCTAAAAAATCGTTTCGTTATATAAACGGAATATCTTTGTGTTCTGTTGTTAATAAATGGTAAAAATAGAACAAACCCACTTAACACAAAAAATAATAAAACCGCTTCGTTTCCAGACCAAAAGATTTTTAATGGTGATAATGTTAGAAATTCTATAAAATCATTTGCAAAATGATAATTTACTGCATTTGCAAAAAGTACAAATGCAATTAAACAATGAAAAATGACAACAATGAAAGCTGATATACCTCGTAATGAGTCTAAAGATTCTATTCTATTACTTTTCATTTAAATGATGCCTTTCCTCAAATTTACTTTATATGTTAGATTTAGAGCATTTAAAAATTACCACTAACCTACCAACGGATATAAAGCTATTTAACTAAAGATTAACATATTAAACAACCCTAAAACAATCACATTAATAACACATAATAGAATGCGTTAGAAGTTGTTCCTTATCTCTCAAATGGATAGTCATCATTTATATAGATTCTCTCACACGAAATAGCTTTTCCTGTTTTATTGTCAATATCGACAAAGAAGCCACTTAGTACTTCGCGTCCTTTTTTAGGGACTTCGAAACGTGTGGGCATGTTAGTTTGGAATTTATAGATGACGCTTTCTTTTGTCATACCTAAAACTTCATCGTAAGGTCCTGTCATGCCCACATCGGTAATATACGCTGTGCCTGCAGGGTAGATTCGCGCATCTGCTGTTTGTACGTGTGTATGAGTTCCCACAACCGCGGATGCTCGTCCATCTAAGTGCCACCCAAGCGCAATTTTTTCGCTTGTGACTTCAGCGTGGAAATCCACAAATACTAGTGGAGATATTTCACGCGCCTCAGCAACTAGTTGATCAGCCACAGCAAATGGATCCTCGTGAGGTGGTAAGAAGACACGTCCATGTAAATTAATGACCGAGAGTGTAACGCCACCCTTCTCAATCTGCACCATTCCCTTACCAGGTGCGTCTTTCGAAAAGTTGGCTGGACGAATTAGATAGTCCGCATCATCGATGAATTCAAATATATCTTTATTATCCCAAGTGTGATTCCCCATTGTAATCACATCGACACCTGCTTGGAGTAATTCTTGATAAATACTGTAAGTAATTCCGCGTCCTGCTGCAGCATTCTCACCGTTCGCAATGACAACATCCGCTTGATACTTTTTCTTAAGTCGCGGTAGGTACTTTTCAACCGCATCTCGACCAATTGATCCAACAATATCTCCAATAAAAATAACCTTCATTTTATCACTCTTTCTAAAAACAATCTTGTTCAATAGTAACATAAACAGGGAGATTTTGCGTGTAGATTAAGAAAAGGTAACATATTGAGGAAATTCAACGCGATAAAGAGACCGGTGATTTTAAATTCAGCCCGACCTCAATTTTCAAACTTAACTCTACTTGCCTTTCTCAACATGCTCATATGCATGCATAGCTTTAACTAAACAGTTGATGTAATAGGATTTTGTAGGCAAAAGTAAATAAACCTATCACAATTCCGTAAACAGCCAGCCGACGGTTATAATTTTTAGTTAATCCTACCATGCCAAATAAAATTGCAATGACCCAAATGGGTGCAATAATCCAACCTATTATGGGGATGAAGCTTAAAATTAATCCTAAAATGGCATTCGAAAAAGACACGGTTGCAGCAGCATTTGTTTGTTTCTCCATGACTATAGCATCTTTATTCAACCCTACCACCCCTCCACCGGAAAAAATATTATTACTATTTTTCACCAGTTTTAGACGAACTAATCAATTCAAAAACAATCTGTTGAAATTTTTTTCCAATGAAATGGTAAAAATGTCGACCCATAATAGCAAAACTGAATACCACAAATAAAAAAACGCAATCCTTAGAGGCATCACGTTTTTCTTTGTTTATTAATAATCAATAAGCCCCTCAACCCTTGCACAAACCCACTCCGCAACTACCTATATCTTCTACTCAATTACTTATACCTCCCATAATAATAATGATCATTTGGTAAATCATAATTGTTCAAGATAACGCCAAGTATATTGGCTTGGGAAGTTTTGAGAATGTTTTTAGCTTTTAATACATCCGCTCGATTGACATGCCCCGAATTAATAACAAGAATAGTGCCGTTACATTTATTTGCTAGAATTTGTGAATCGGTCACAGGCAAGAGAGGTGGGGCATCGAAAATGACTATATCAAAGAAATGCTCTATGGATTTTATTAGTAAATCCATGGCTTTTGAGGCGAGTAATTCTGAAGGATTTAGAGGTACTGGACCGCTTGGCAATACGTAGAGTCCGTAAATAAAAGTCTCTTTCATTGATTCTGTATACGAAACCTTTTTGGTTAACGTGTTTGATAATCCGAATCGATTCTCGATTTCAAACGTAGAGTGCAAAGTGGGTTTTCGCAAATCTGCGTCGACGATCAATACCCGTTTCCCTTCTTTTGCGAACACTAGCGCTAGATTAGAAGCGATGGTTGATTTCCCTTCTCCAGGCGTAGCAGAAGTAATTAAAATTTTTTTATTTTGTTGATCTGACAACATGAAATTAATATTCGTACGGATCGTATTATATTGTTCAGAAATAATGGATTTCGGTTCGGAAAAAGTGACGAGGGTTTTCGGTTCGGAAAATGGTCCTTCATTCAATTGTTTACGATGTTTGATTTTCCTGGATTCCACTTATTTTCCCCCCTGACCCTTACTATAGTTTGTGAAATTTCGCTTCATATCTTTAGGGTAAGCGCTAATAACACCTAAAATTGGCAAGTCTAAATAGTCCTCTACCTCATCTTCTTTTTTAATTGTTGTATCAAAGAGTTCTAATAGGAACGCTGAACCTACACCCAATAAAATTCCTATAAATAGCCCTATAACACAGTTTAATAAAAGATTCGGTTTTACAGGATGAGGAGACTCACTCATTTTGGCTTCCGAAAGGATATTGACATTATCAACACTCATAATGGTTGGAATTTGTGAACTAAAAACTTGTGCGATAGAATTCGCTAATTGAACAGCTAGCTCTGGATCTTCATTTTCCACTTTTATATTGATGACTTTTGAATTTTCTTCATGTGCTACTGAGACTTGATTCGTTAAGTTATCAATATCAGACTCTAAATCTAATTCTTCGATCACTATATCTAATATGGCAGGGCTTTTTATAATAATGTTATAGGTGTTAACTAATTGTATATCTCTCTCAAATGTGTCAAATGACTGAACTCCCTCAGTACTACTATTATCATTTATTAATAATTGCGTTTCCGCTTTGTAAATTGGATTCATCAAAAATATACTGAATATGCAAGCAACTCCAAGAGCGATAATGGCAAAACTCGAGATGAGTAAGAAGCGTTTACTTAACATCTGAGCAAGCTGTCGGAAATCAATTGTACCCCCCAATGTCGGATCCCCCTTGATGTATGGATAGGTATAATTAAATTTATTACCTAAAAAAACAGATTACTAGACTAGGATGGAAGAATCGTTAAAGACTTCCTTATTCTATAAATATGCTTAAATTGAGTGAAATGACTGTATGAGAATCAAATTCTATATGGGTTTCTTTACTAATAAAAAACAATTATTAATAAAATGAGGATTTTAATTATCAG
Source organism: Ureibacillus sp. (assembly GCA_031178355.1). GTDB lineage: Bacteria > Bacillota > Bacilli > Bacillales_A > Planococcaceae > Ureibacillus. Next base: position 8,714 of record JAPSJC010000065.1, on the reverse strand, counting down.
CCATCGATGTCTATCCCTAAAACCCTCACCACGAGCACTATACTAACTTATCTCTAACAATCTTAACCTCGTTATACTTCATCATTCGAATCCCCTCATCATATTCCCCTACTAGTGGTTCATTGATCTCATTTTGTAGATTTTTGATAATCATTTTCGGAATGTTAACGCCACTTTCATACGCATGTGGATAACCACCTCCAAATCGAGGATTTACTTCAGAAATAATATATTCCCCGTTCACTTTGAAGAGATCAATGTCTATTATCCATCTAAACCCAGCCCTCGAAACGAATCCTTGGATGAGCTCGAACAATTTCCCATCTTTGACCGAAATCGCTTTATCTGTCTCCCCAGCCCGCATTACTACCTTTTCTTTCACAAAAATCGCTACGGTTTCCCCAGAAATGAAATCAATATAAACATCCGCGCCAAATTCAACGCCGTCTATAAATTGTTGAATCATCAAATCGTTATGCTTCGCAAATAAAAGCTCTAATTCCTCACCATTATTCACTTTATTAATATTGATGCTCGCACTTCCTTTGACAGGCTTCACAAATACAGGGAATTCAATTTTCCCAGCATCAATATCTTTATAAAAAGCTTCCTTATCTAGATAACTTTTAATCGTTTGAAACCCACTGTTTTCTAAAAATTGATTCATAGAAAACTTGTCAAAGCACATTTCCACTAAATCGAATTTTGAAACGATTGGCACTGTACCTATTTTCAAGAACTCATCCTGATGTTTTGCAATTAAACTAATTTCTGGGTCAATTAATGAGAATACTGCATTCACATTGAAATCTTTACAGATTGATAGAATTTTACATAAATAATCGGGTGCATCAATTCTTGGGACGATAAAAAACTGATCCGCATCATAAAGGGCGGGCGCAAGTGTACTGCAATCAGTCGCAAAAACTTTTCCGATTCCTTGTAGCTCTTTTTTAAAATATTGGATGATTTTATTACGACTGCCACAGCTTAGTATCAAAATGTTCATCTATATGATCCCCTTATCGTGTAAACCATCACTTTGAATCATTTGTTGTGCTGTCCATTTCTCACTAACTTTTGTGATTATCCCCTCTCTCTTAGCATAAACAGCTGGAAAATACTTAATAAAAAGGGGAGATAGACTTAACGAATAGGCACCGATTTTTTCATAGATAATTTGATCTCCCACGGATAATTTTGGTGAGTATTCTAGAATCATTAACCAATCCTCCTCCATACAGGTAAATCCTGAAACCACTTGTTTATCTATCACTTTCTGCTGGGATGAGCACTGATACTTGATATGATAAAACTTCATTTGCTTATTTTGGAGTGGGTTAATATTGATGTTGCTTCCATCCGTGATGATAAAATAGTTCCGATTTGTTTCATTCACATCGATTACGCTTGAAACGTAACGAATGGGGGATGCAACCAGAGAAATACCCGGCTCAACAATTAAAGTCGTTTCTTCTTTTTTAAATTCTTTACTTAATTCTGTTGAAATGCACTTCAAGTAGTCATCGAATTGTGGCTTATTTATTAGTCCGCCAAAGAATCCCCCACCGATATCAATATACTTTAGATCGAGGGCATAAGTTTTCTTAATTTCACAAGCCATTTTTGCAATCGTCGAATAGATATTCAAACTTCTAGTTTTCGTACTATTATGAAGATGAAGACCTGTTAAGCGAACATTAGGTAATGAAACAATTCGCTTAACGGCTTTTAGCAGTTCCCCATTTTCATAACAAAATCCAAATCGACTACCTTCATTACCCATTACTGTTTCATTTGGGCAATGTTTTTCTAAATCAAAATTAACCCTTATTCCCACCTCGTATACTTTCGTACTTCCAGCATTAAGTTCTTTTAACCAATCCAATTCCCTATGTGAATCAATGTTCACTACGCAATTATTTTGTAGTGCCTCTTCGAAGGTTTCTTTCGATTTTGCCACACCATTGTAAATCATCTTATCTTTTTCAAAGCCAATTGCTTTAGCTAATTCATATTCATCATCTGATACAACTTCTGCAAAAAATCCTTCATCCTTAAAATAATGTAATAACCAGGGCAAGGAATTTGTTTTAAATGAATAACCAATAATTGCGTTATCCCAGTATTTTGTCAGTGCTGCTTTTAATTGTCTTATATTCTTCGCTAGTTCTGTTTCATCTATAATAAAATATGGAGTTTTCAGGTTGTCTTCTGTCCATTTTTGTTCTTCCATATTTGCACCTCTATTTTAAAATATTTCACCTAGCTTCCTTTTTCTTTAATATCGCTTCCTGTGAAATCTTCCATCGTCACATCTCCTTCGTAATTAATTCCTTCACGGCTAAACACCTTCCCAAATGTGCGTAAAATAATTTTCATATCAAAGCCAAATGAAAGATGGTCCACATACTCTACATCCAGATTAAATCGCTCTTCCCAGCTAATTGCATTTCGACCATTCACTTGTGCAAAACCTGTCAACCCTGGTTTCACCTCATGGCGACGCTTTTGATGTTCGTTATATAACGGTAGATACTTTACAAGAAGCGGTCTCGGTCCTACGATAGACATTTCCCCTTTAAAAATATTAAAAAGCTCCGGCAATTCATCTAAACTAGTGGACCGTAACCACCTACCAAACTTTGTATGCCTTAAATGTTCCGGAATGAATTCTCCGTTTTCATTCCGCTCATCTGTCATGGTTCGAAATTTATAAATCATAAAGATTTGTTCATTTAAACCAACTCTCTCCTGCCGGAAGAAAATTGGACTGCCCATAAATACCCTTACGAACACACAAATAATGAAAAAAATAGGACTTAACATGATGATTGCAACAAAAGCCAATAGTAAATCTAAAAATCTCTTTATATATCTATTGTAGATTCCATTTTTTGACGATTTCAACCATTATCACCACTGTTATATAGTGTCTTAAAACGTTTCTCTAAATTTTTTTTGCTCAGAAGAATTTTGATATTTGGTTATCAAAAATCCGTTAATTACCATGGAAAGGAATAACCAAAATTCTTGGCGAAGCCATAAATCCGAACTGACTAACAATCTTCCGAAAGATACAGAGAATAAAATCCCCAAGATTAGAAACAATTCATTATTCACTTTTCGAATTTTAAGTAGCACATAAAGGAATCCACAAGCTAGTAGAATAAACACAAACATGCCCAAAATCCCAAACTCTACTAAAATTTGCAAAAATAGATTGTGAGGTGTTACGTCCCATAACTCGTTGGTAATCCCGATACCATTACCGAATATTGGATTTTCGTAAAATAATTCAAGGAAACTCTGATATAAGAAATCCCTCCCAGAGCTCGATTCCGAAATTCCATCCTGAATCATCATCCTTAATTTAATAATGGAATACGTTTCATACCCTAAATCGAAATAAATAAAATCTAGAATTTGAAGAAATCCATCCATGAGAAATAGATAAATAAATCCTGCACTGATTGTTAGAAATGCCATGATCTTATGGTGTATCTTCAATTTTTTATTAATAAACAAGAGAATGAAGATAAAAAGGATAACCCCAATTAAAGGACCTCGACTTCCAAATAAAAGAATCATCCCAAAGCTACTAATGAGAATGGATCCATTAAGTAACTTACTCCGCTCATGATACATATAGATGGAGACTAAAAGAGTAGGTAACATGGCATATCCGAATCTCATGTATTCAATGCTATCGATGTGCCCCACAAAGAGTACAAAAGATAAAGCAATGAAATTAAAATTGGACAGAATATAGAAATATTTTTTTAAAGATTCCGTAGAGAATGGGAAACTACCAATAAGAAACAAAGAAAAACTTTTTAAGAGGAATTCACAGTAAATGAGAAGTGTTTCATAACGTGTATCGAACAAAAAATAACTGAATAAAAAGAGTAAAGATATGGCTGCAAAGACGAAAAAGACATAGATGTGCATTTTATATTGGAAGGCTACTAATAAAACTAGTGTTATGGTTACCGTTGACATTGCTATGATCGATTGTGAGTTAGTGAAGACGGCAATCGGTTGTAATAGACCAAACTGGAAAAATGAAAGTGCAATTAATAACGCAGCTAAATCTTTTCGATCCAACTTAAACACCCCTTCGCCTAATGTATACTTTCAATAGGAATAATGCGAAAAGGAAGCAACATTTCACAAAAGCTGCAATAATTAAAACAGCTGCTGCGCCAATTAAGTGAAAATGGGGAATGAAGTATAGGCAGCCAATTATAATTATGATGGTCACAAACACTTCATTGACCATTCTAAATCGAAACTCTTTCATGGCATTCAATCCCGTTTCAAATACAAACCCTAAATAATTCAATAATCCATAGAAAATAATTAACAAAAGTAATTTTCGGAGATTTGTATATGCTTCTCCATAAATGAGACCCAACATTTCACTACCGAAAAAGTAAACTACATTGAAAATGAATAAAAAGAGAATGCCTAAAAACAAAATGATTAATTTGATACTATTGATAAATTGATTGATTTGATTCTGCTCATAAAGCTTTGCCAATCTTGGGAGGAACGCGCTCGCTAACGAGGTCATAAATTTCCCCATAATGAGCACTAAATAAAAGACCGCACTGAAGTAGCCTAAATCTTCAAAGGTTAAATAGTTTTCAAGAAAGATTCGTGGAATATTTACGTTGAATGAAGAAATACAAGCTGCAATTCCTAGTGGTATTCCAAGCTTCAATAACTCCCACATCGTTAACGTGTAGCTGCTTTTTGGCATGAGTTGGAGGAGTTTATGGCCATTTGGGCGATCATAAAATAGTAAGTTGATCAACCAATAGGCAAGTATCATCGTTAAGGCAATATACAGCTCCCCATAGTAGTAATAAGCAATGCCGAAAAAGAGTGTTCCGATTATACCTCGTTTGATTGTTGAAATTGCGACTAAATCAAGTCTTTCGTTATATTGAAAAAGTCCATAATATAATTCAGAAACCGACTCAACAACTTTCCCTAAAGCAATTAATAAGAAGACAAGGGATACTTTAAAATCATAGTTAGACATAATTAGAATAATTGAGAAGACAAGGAAAAAAGAGAAATTACCTAATAACCGAATCATACGAAAAGAAAGGAAACCCGCTTGAACTTGTAAATTAGTCGATTGTAATGCGGTAAAGTTTAAGTTAACTAATAAAATAAACGGTGCAGTCACTGCTAAACCAAGTGCATATACACCAGCATCATATACGCTGCCTAATCTTGTAATAACGATGAGAAGTACCCATTGACTAAGAGCATAAATAACGTTGCCAATAAAACTCCAAGAAAAGTTTTTAAAGAGTAAATGATTCATTGATCTACTGCCCTTTTATTTGGGATTAAAAATTTAATGCCTCTTAATTTTTTGTTAAGTAATTTCGAATCGAGTGACAAATGAAATCAAGTTCATGTTTGATTAAATAAGGATGCATTGGTAATGAGAGGACCCGTTCAGAAAGATTGTTTGATACGTTGAAGTCTCCATCGTTAGTTTGTAAATACGCGAATGCCCCCTGCGTATGCATTGGCTTATTGTAATAAACCATTGTTGGAATACCTAGTTGTTTAAGATGTTGTTGCAGTTGATCTCGTTGCTCTTTATTTTTTAGCTTAATGGTATACTGTGCAAAACTAGAATAGTAGCCCTCTGGTATCGTTGGTGTTTCGACGATATCATGTAAGTTTGTTTGATAGGTTTGTGCGATACGGTTCACATCATCTAGTTCATGATCAATAAAAGCTTGAAGTTTCACTTGTAATATGGCCGCTTGGATAGTATCTAACCTTGAATTAACACCAATTCGAACATTGTCGTATTTATCTTTTCCTCTACCATGAACTTTTAAGGACATTAAACGTTCTGCTAATTCATCTAAATCCGTGAAAATTGCACCGCCGTCACCGTAACAGCCAAGTGGCTTTGCTGGAAAAAAAGATGTTGTGGCGGCAGTTCCAAAGCTACATGCTTTTTTGTTATTGATATGGCCACCAAATCCTTGAGCGCCATCTTCTAAAACTAGAAGATTATACTTGCGGGCAATTCTATTAATTTCGTAATAGTTTGCAGGTAATCCAAACAGATCGACTGGTATGATCACTTTTGGCGACAATTTTCCTTCTTCGAGTGTTTTTTTGATGGCCTTTTCTAGTTCTTGAGGATTGATATTAAAGGTATCGGGACAAACATCAACAAAAACAGGGGTTGCGTCACAGAGCGACACAACTTCGGCTGATGCGAAAAACGTAAAATCGGGAACAAATATTGCATCGCCCTCTTTAATCCCCCACGCCATAAGAACGAGCGATAAAGCTTCAGTTCCATTGGCACAAGAAATACAATGCTTCACACCAACATAATCAGCTAATTGTTGCTCCAATTCTTTTACTTCTGCTCCTTCTATAAAATTCGCATCAATAAGCACACGTTGAATCGCTTCGTCAATCTCCTTCTTATACCTCTCATATTGAGCTTGTAAATCGCGAAACTCCATTCTCCACCCCT
>JAPSJC010000065.1:0-2085 GCA_031178355.1 Ureibacillus sp. | reverse complement strand
CACCGCTTCAATTCTCAAAAAGTCTTTTGTATATGATGATACGGAAACTGTTTCGCTCCAAATTGTCTAAAATGTTCTTCAATATTTCTTTTCATACTTCCCTCAAAATCAAACTTTTTTCCTAAGCGACTTGCGAGTTTGATTCCTTCAAAAATTAATAACGATAAAGACTGTGAATATCGAAACATAGGATCCGACGCTGCCATTAAATAATAGACAGACTCATCATCCCAAACAAAATAAGCAGCAGCATGAGTGCGATTTTGCTCATCGACCGCGTAATAGATTTTTCGAGCATTTCTACTTTCACAGGCCTTATCAATTCGAGAAACAAGTTTAAATGAATATGGAATCGTTACGTTTTGTCTTTCAAAAGTCATTTTATTTAAATCGTAAAACTGTGCGATTCCTAGATCCTCTTTCACAGTTACGTTTTTTTCAGCTTTTCTAATCTTGTTTCGGACTGCAGAACTAAAGTGATTAAACAGTTCCTCAACATTCGAAGTATCCGAAATGACATACGTGTATCTTGTTGTTTGCTCATACCCTCTCCAATAAAAAGGTAGGTGATTTGTCAACGAGTAGTGGAAATACTGCTGAAATTTATCTAAGTCCAACGCTTCAATCTCATCAATAATCAAATTCATTAAGCGGTTCTCGTAAGATAGTTTTTTTTCGTACTTCTGATTTGGTGGATAATGAATCCAAATTCCGTTATTTTGAGTAAGAGGTGCTTTACGAATTTCTTTATCCTGCAAAAAATATGGGAGTGCAGCAATAATCCGATCGTTTTTCTCCACTAAAATGACGTTCCAATTCTCACCGCAAACCGCATCCATCCACCAGCCCCTAGAAAATATTGGTACCGTCCTTTCTATTTCACTGAACTTACGATATTTTTCTAAATTACTCATGACTATTTTCATCTCCATGACCATCCACTATCCGATTAAACATTCCGATAAATTCCATAGTACTCGTTTTTTGTAGTGGCAATTGAACACTCTTTTTTTCTTTTGCGGATTGATATATAGCGAGTACTAATTCTAAGGCTTTTCTTCCATCCACAGCCGTCACATAAGGTTCCCGATTAGTCAATATTGCATCGATTACGTCTCGATAAAGCGCAAGATGGCCGAACCCATATACATTTGGTGGATTCTCAGAAAAAAGTTCCTTAACGTTTGCTGGATCTTCATTTGATTCTGCAAACTTCCATTCTTCAATGAGATTCACAGATTTACCGCCGAGTTTGGCCGTCCCTTTCTCCCCAAAAATGTAGAGCGTCTCCTCTAAATTTTGAGGGTAAATAGTCGTCGTTCCCTCAATTAACCCGTAACTTCCATTTGCAAATCTAACGAGTGCTAACCCTAAATCCTCCGAATCGATAAAGTCATGCATTAGATTATCAGTCATGCCAAAAACTTCAACAATCTCCTCACCCATCATCCAACGCAATAAGTCAATATTATGAACGCATTGATTCATCAGGGCACCACCGTCTTGCTCCCAAGTACCTCGCCATGGAGCTTGTTTGTAATATTCTTCCCCGCGGTTCCAGCGGATATGGGCGGTCCCGTAAAGTAACTTTCCAAATCGTCTTCCAACCACAGCATCTCTCAACTTTTGTACAGATTTATTAAAGCGGTTTTGGTGACACGCACAAACCTTTACATTATTCGCTTGTGCCTTTTCAATAATCGCATCTGCTTCTTCCAACGAGAGAGTGATTGGCTTTTCAATGATTAAATGACAATTCGCTTCGATACAATCTAATGCGATTCTGCCGTGCTTTCCGCTTTCTGTACAAATCGCAACTAAATCTATTTCTTCATTCTTCAACATTTCATGATAATCTATATATTTCTTTACACTATCTAAATTAAATGTAGCTACTAGCGAATCCATTTTTGGTTCATCTAGGTCGCACAAAGCAACGATGTTCAACTGATTTTCCTTTGCTGCTGACATATGATTTGGTGAAATCCTACCGCAACCAATAATGGCATAACGTAAATTTGTCATTTTTTATCACCATGGTTTTTATAATTTCCCTAAAATAATGAGCCAACTTAATGAAATGAA
>JAPSJC010000156.1 GCA_031178355.1 Ureibacillus sp. | reverse complement strand
TATTATAATGACTTTTTTGCACTCCCTTACCGTTCGCGGTATACATTATGTAACCCCATAGTTAATAAATCTCTCACGGTTATATAATGTATATTCTTCCGTTAATTGATAGATACCATTATAGTCTTTTGAAATAATAGCCTGGAGAATACTGGAATTATAATTGTTTGCAGAATAATGCTTTGCCTGTGGTCGTAACTTCCAACCGACCATTGCAAATTGAAGAGTTTTATCTCTTAATGAATCGTAAGTTTTTATCATAACATCATTTTGTGAACTTGCAATTAGCGTCCGCCCAAATAGAATTGATTGAAGGGTATATTCTAAATAATCATCCTTTTCCGTAGCTTTCAATTGTATATCTAAATGAAGTTTAAGTTGTTCAATATTAAAAGATGTAATACCCTTTGATACCAAGTCAACTGCATAAAGAGCCATACAGTTATTTAATGCTAAAATATCTAATATTTCCTTATAGGAAATCTCCTTCACGAGAATTCCTCTATTTTTTAAAGTTTTAATAAAACCTTCCGCATCCAAACGAAGTAATGCATCTCTAATCGGTGTTCTACTCATGTCCAGTTCTTTCGACAAGACATTTTCTGATAATATGTCCCCTGGTAAAAACTCTGCATAAATGATCTTTCTACGTATTTCCTCATACGCCTTTTCTGCTAAAGACGACACATAGCACACATCCTTAAAAGTTATCCGTTCAGTTTACATTATAAACAAGTTGTATACAAGTGGTGTGTGTTAATAGTTGAAATTTTTACAATCTTTTAAAGAATGCGTTTTCATTAATATTTAGACGTTTTTAACTTTTACAACAGTAATATATTTCCTTAACAATATCTCTGTATATTCATTTGTGTAAGGGTTGTATACAAGTTGAGTGTAAGGGTAGGAATCCTAAATCCTAAGGGGGAAAGTTAACGGAGTCATTATTAAATTATTCTATACGCTAAAAACTTGTAATTGATGATATTAAAGAGAGAAATAAAAATAGCTTTGTAAAAAGGAGACAAAAAAGAATGAAGAAATTACCGAAATTTTTACTCACTGTAGGATTGTTAACTACTTTAGCTGCATGTGGAAATGACGAAAACAAAACATCAGCAAATTCAGCAGAAACAACAGGAAAAGAAAATTGGCCAGATGAAATTACGTTAGTACAAATGCCAGATGAAAATAATCCAACTGAAGCAGCAACAATGCATACATCTTTAAGAGAACATCTTTCCACAGAACTTGGAATTGATGTAGTAGAACACGAAGGTGGTAGTTATGCAATTGGGATTGAAGCGATGGCCAGTGGAAATATTGATATCATGCTTGCAAGTCCAATGAGTTATTATCAAGCAAACAAATTAGCAGGTGCAGAATTATTAGTAACTCCAACATTACCTGGCGGAACGAATTATTATACAGCTTTTATAACCCAATCAGATAATGAAAAGATTAATAGCTTAGAAGACTTAAAGGGATCTAATTTTGCCTTCGTGAATGCAGCTTCTTCTTCAGGCTATTTATATCCAAAGGGTACACTAGTTCAGGAATTTAACTTGGATCCAGATTTAGTTGAACAATCAGGTTATTTCTTTGAAAATGTTACGTTTTCTGAGTCTCATCAAAATAGTTTAATGGGTGTAATTATGGGTGATTACGAGGGAGCTGCTGTTGCTTACTCAGCAATTGAAGCAATGGCAGAAGCAGGTGCAGTAAATATGGAAGAAATTAAAGTAGTTGGACAAACGGAAAAAATTCCGGATGCTAGTTATATTATACGTGGTGATTTACCGGAAGATTTAAAAGAAGCAATCCAAGAAGCTTTTGTATCCTTTGAAGATGAAAAATATTTCGAAGCACTACATAAAGATGCCAATGCTCGATTTATCGCGACGGAACCAGATTACTACGATCCGTCTATTGAAATATTAGATGCCATTAATGCGTTAGAGGAAGTGCAAGAATAATGGAACCATTATTATCAGTAAAAAACTTAGTAAAAGTATATGGGAAAGAAACACGCGCACTAAATGGCATTTCATTAGACTTTTACCCTGGTGAATTTATTGTAGTGATTGGTCCTTCGGGGGCGGGAAAATCTACGTTTATTCGTTGTATCAATCGTCTAGTAGATCCCACAGAAGGGGAAATTATTTTTGACGGGCAGCATTTGGAAAAACTCAGTGGTCAAAAACTGAGAAAAGAACGTTCGAAAATAGGGATGATCTTCCAACACTATAATTTAGTGGGCAGAACGAATGTTATAAAAAATGTTCTCCATGGTCAATTAAGTAATACACCTTTATATAAAAGTGTATTAGGGCTTTACAATGAGAGAGATAAGCAAGAAGCGGTTGAACTTCTAAAGAAAGTTGGACTGGAAGAGCAAATATACAAACGTGCCGATGCGCTATCTGGTGGACAAATGCAACGAGTTGGAATTTGTAGAGCCATTTTACAAAGACCGAAGTTACTCCTAGCTGATGAGCCAATCGCATCGCTAGATCCACTTTCAGCTAATATTGTCATGCAACAACTTCACGATATTTCATCTGAAAAAAATCTAACTTGTATTGTAAATCTGCATCAAGTGGATTTTGCGAAAAAATATGCATCGAGAATTATAGGCATTAAAGATGGGATGGTTATTTACGATGGTTCACCATCCCAGTTAACAGAGGAAATTGTGCGAGATATATATGAAGGAAAAGAGTCACAAATGACCTTATTGAATGATCATACTGGTTCATCGGTTTTTGAAGAGGAAACAGCAAAAGAATTAGTTGCAGCGGGGAATAGGTATGAATAACCAATTGTCAACTCGAGTTCCACTTAAACGAGGAAACTCAAATAAAACCATCGTAACTGTTTTTGTTATCATAGCAGCGTTAGTATTTTCAACGTTCTATCTTAATATTTCATTCTACGACCTAATTCTAGGTCTACCAAAGTTTGTGTTATTCTTCTTTGAAAAATTTATACCTGCTAGTACAGATAATTTATTACAATATATTCCAACTGTAGCTGAAACAATTGGATATGCTGTGGTAGCAACATATATTTCATCGATTCTTGCGTTTATCCTTGGAATATTAATCTCTGAACATACAAATAAATTTAAGTCGATTCGTTTAATTGTTAGAGGATTTGTATCGATTTTGCGTAATATCCCATTTATCATTTGGGGTGCATTGTTAGTTTATATTTT
>JAPSJC010000064.1 GCA_031178355.1 Ureibacillus sp. | reverse complement strand
AGATTGTGGAGCGTCACATTTTTTCACAAAACCATTTAACATTCATGAAGTAATTGTTGGTGTCAAAAGTATGGTAACCAATTGATGTATATGCTCATTCAAATGCGTAGGGTAGACCTGCAATGTCCCCTACTTATAAGAACAGGGAATGTTACTAATTAAGAAGAGATACTAACAGGGGTTTTTGCACCTATCGTAAACTTTCGGCGCAGAAAATCAGCCACTCTCCTCTAACTTGTGAGAGATCAAGAATTTATACTAAATAAAAAGAGATACTAACAGGGGTTTTTGCGCCTGACGCTACTCTTTCGGCGCAGAAAACCAGCCACTCTCCTCTAACTTGTGAGAGTGCCTGGTTTTTGATATAGTAAAATGGAATATTTAAATAATAATACTAACTTCAGGAGGATTTTCATTAATGCCATTAGTATCTATGAAGGACATGTTAATCAAAGCAAAAACAGAAGGTTATGCAGTAGGTCAATTCAACATTAATAACTTAGAATTCACACAAGCAATCTTACAAGCGGCAGAAGAAGAAAAATCTCCAGTAATTCTTGGTGTCTCTGAAGGTGCAGGGAAATACATGGGCGGTTTTATCTCAGTTGTTCACATGGTAAAAGGCTTAATGGAAAGCTATAAAATTACAGTGCCTGTTGCAATTCACTTAGATCATGGTTCAAGTTTTGATAAATGTAAAGAAGCTGTAGATGCAGGATTTACGTCAGTCATGATTGATGCTTCACATCACCCATTTGAAGAAAATGTTAAAATAACAAAAGAAGTAGTTGAATACGCCCATGCAAAAGGTGTATCAGTTGAAGCGGAATTAGGTACTGTAGGTGGAGATGAAGATGGAGTAATCGGTGGAATTATCTACGCGAATCCAGCTGAATGTAAATCACTTGTAGAACAAACAGAAATTGATTGCTTAGCACCAGCTTTAGGGTCAGTTCATGGTCCGTATAAAGGTGAACCAAACTTAGGTTTCGCTGAAATGGAGGAAATCTCAAATTTAACGGACATTCCACTTGTGTTACATGGTGGTACTGGAATCCCAACAAAAGATATCCAACGTTCTATTTCATTAGGTACTGCGAAAATAAACGTTAATACAGAAAATCAAATTTCAGCAACAAAAGTAATTCGTGAAATCTTAAACAACGATCAAAAAGTTTACGATCCAAGAAAATACTTAGGTCCAGCACGCGATGCGATCAAAGCAACTGTTATTGGAAAAATGCGTGAATTTGGTAGCTCTCAAAGAGCTTAATGAATAACTTAAATAGATAGGCAGAATAATACCAGGCGCAAATGCGTTTAGGGAAATTGGTTTAAAGAAATACGTGTATTATCCTTATAAATTAATAAGATGAAATAACGTATATCTGCTTTTATTTATTCATTTATAAAACATAATGAATGATTTGCAGGAGAAGTGTCTGATTGAATAAATCAGCCTTCTCTTTGATTTTTTAAACTAATTCATGGAGACACTGTTTATATACTATTAATTATTTTCACTTAATGGATGACTACATATAAATGTAAGTTTCCATTATTACACAGGAGGAACAACAATATGAAATTTTTTATCGATACTGCAAATTTTGAGGAAATCAAAGAAGCACATTCTTGGGGAATTATTTCTGGAGTGACAACAAATCCATCATTAGTAGCGAAAGAGGAAAATATCTCCTTCCACGACCGTCTCCGTGAAATTGCAGAGCTTGTAGATGGTTCAGTTAGTGGCGAAGTTATATCTCTTGAAGCTGAAGGGATGATTAAAGAGGGGCTTGAACTTGCTGCTATTCATCCAAATATCACTGTAAAATTACCAATGACTCCTGAAGGTTTAAAAGCGTGTAAATATTTTACAGAAAAAGGCATAAAAACGAATGTCACTTTAATTTTTAGTGCAAACCAAGCTTTAATGGCAGCACGTGCTGGAGCTACTTATGTTTCTCCGTTTGTTGGCCGCTTAGATGACATAGGTCAAAGTGGAATGGAACTTATTTCAACTATTGCAGACATGTTCGCAATACATGATATTCCAACACAAATTATTGCTGCTTCGATCCGTCACCCACAACATATCACGGATGTTGCATTAGCAGGAGCAGACATTGCAACAACTCCATTTACAGTATTGAAACAATTATTCAATCATCCACTAACTGACAAAGGGATCGAAGGCTTTTTAGCGGATTGGAAAAAGCGAGAAGGTCAATAATAAAACTAATTGACTAATCAATTATTTTTTATATAAGGAAATCTCGTTTAAGTATCTAATAAATAAGAATTTGCCCAAAATTATTTATTTAGGTACACATACAAAAATTGAGGAAGTTGACTATAATAGGAGTAACTTTCCAATTACGAGGGAGAACGCGTTATGGATGTATATAAAATCATTGGTGAGAATCGTCTCAAAGGTACAATTAAAGTCAGCGGTGCCAAAAATAGTGCAGTTGCGTTAATTCCTGCTTCCATCTTGGCGAATTCTTCAGTAACTATTGGAGGAATTCCTGAGATTGCAGATGCTTGGACGTTAAAAGCATTATTAGAGGAAATTGGTGGAGAAGTGGATTTTGATAACGGACAAATGACAATAGATCCATCAAATATGCTAGCAATCCCTTTACCTAATGGTAATGTGAAAAAACTTCGTGCCTCATATTATTTAATGGGTGCAATGCTTGGTCGTTTTGGAAAGGCAGTAGTAGGTTTACCTGGAGGTTGTTTCTTAGGTCCGCGTCCAATCGACCAACATATTAAAGGTTTCGAAGCCTTAGGGGCAAAAGTAACAAACGAACATGGTGCTATTTATCTTCGCGCAGAAGAGTTAAAAGGTGCTAAAATTTATTTAGATGTTGCAAGTGTTGGTGCGACAATTAATATTATGCTGGCTGCTGTTCGAGCAAAAGGACGAACAGTTATTGAAAATGCCGCAAAAGAACCAGAAATTATCGATGTTGCGACTCTTTTAACGAATATGGGTGCTAATATTAAGGGCGCTGGTACGAGTGTAATTCGTATTGATGGCGTAGAAGAGTTACATGGAACAAAACATACAATTATTCCTGACCGGATTGAAGCAGCAACATTTATGATTATGGCTGCAGCAATTGGTGATGGAATAACAATTGATAATATAATTCCTTTACATTTAGAAGCCGTTATTGCAAAACTTCGTGAAATGGGCGTAAAAGTAATGGAAGGTGAAGAAAGTGTGTATGTTCCAAGGTCTGATTCACTGCAAGCTGTAGATGTGAAAACGCTGGTATATCCAGGAATCCCCACAGACGTTCAACAACCGCTCTCCGTTTTAATGACTCAAGCAGTTGGTGCATCAAAAGTCACGGATACGATTTATTCAGCCAGATTTAAACATATTGACGAGTTACGTCGTATGAATGCTACTGCGAAGGTAGAAGGTAACACAGCAATTATCCAAGGTCCAGCTAAACTGCTTGGCTCTTCTGTTACAGCAACAGATTTACGAGCTGGCGCAGCACTAGTTTTAGCAGGATTAATTGCTGAAGGTGAAACAATTATCCATGAAATCCATCATATTGAACGTGGCTATAGTTCGTTAATAGAAAAATTAAATGCATTAGGTGCTAATATTCGTCGTGAAACAATTACGGTTGGTTCATTTGAGATGAAGGAATAAATTAGTACGAAAGATAGAAAAAATTTATGTTACAATAATTTGTAACATAGAAATTCGGGGAACCGAATTAGGAGGAAATATAGAATGGAACGCAGTTTAACTATGGAAGTTGTCCGTGTAACAGAAGCAGCTGCAATCGCATCAGCTAAATGGATGGGACTTGGACTTAAAGATGAAGCAGATGACGCAGCAACAACAGCAATGCGCGCCTTGTTTGACACAATCCCAATGCATGGAACAGTTGTTATTGGTGAGGGAGAAATGGACGAAGCACCTATGTTATACATTGGTGAAGAACTTGGTCTTCGAAATGGTGGACCGCAAGTAGATATAGCAGTTGACCCATTGGAAGGAACAAATATTGTTGCGAAAGGTACTAATGGTGCAATGACTGTTCTTGCAATTGCGGATCGTGGAAATTTATTAAATGCTCCTGATATGTATATGGATAAATTAGCAGTTGGTCCTGAAGCGAAAGGGAAAGTAGATATTAACGCTTCTGTAACTGAAAATTTAATGGCCGTGGCAAATGCAAAAAATAAAGACATTTCTGACGTTGTAGCAGTACTTTTAGATCGCCCTCGTCATCAACATATTGTTGATGAAATACGTGCTGCAGGTGCACGTATTAAATTTATTCAAGATGGTGACGTGAGCGCGGCGATCAATACTGCATTTGATGAAACAGGAATTGATATCATGTTTGGTACTGGTGGTGCTCCTGAAGGTGTAATTTCTGCTGTAGCATTAAAATGTTTGGGTGGAGATTTCCAAGGTAAATTAGTACCAGAAGATGATGAACAGCGTGCCCGCTGTGAAAAAATGGGCATTGATGTTGATAGAATCTTATACTTAGATGATTTAGTTAAAGGTGATGATGCTATTTTTGCAGCAACTGCTGTAACTGATAGCGAACTTTTAAAAGGTGTTCAATATAAAGGTGCGTATTGTTTAACGAACTCTTTAGTTATGCGTGCGAAAACTGGAACAGTTCGCTTTGTTGAAGGACGCCATAATATTGAGAAAAAACCTAGATATGTAAAATAACTTCTAAACTACGATGTCTGATAATATGATATATTTATCCCGGTGTAACCGTTTGTAAAACTCACCCCTCTTTTAAGAGGATAAACGAGGGTGTTTAGGTGGGAGATAACGGACGATAACACCCCGAGGGCCGACACGATATTGGTCATGCAGTCAATGCCACAGGACGTGGCGTTTTTGACTGCTGGTTAAACTAACAATCAGTTGGGGATAAAGTCTCCCGCTGATTGAAGTTTCACTTTATCAGACATCCTTCCTACAAAACTATCTAATATCCCTACAGTAAGTACAAATCCAAATGTAATTATTGAAATTAAAAAAGACTGGAGTCATGCTATGTCAGCGCTTACAATAGCTCAATTAGAGAATATGACATTAAAAGAGTTGTACTCTCTAGCACGTGATTATAAAATCTCGTATTATAGTAAATTAACAAAAAAAGAATTAATTTTTGCTATTTTAAAATCTCGTTCAGAACAAGAAGGTTTCTTTTTTATGGAAGGTGTACTAGAAATAGTATCAAATGAAGGATTCGGTTTCCTTCGTCCAATCAACTATTCACCTTCAAAAGAAGATATCTATATTTCAGCTTCGCAAATCCGTCGTTTTGATCTACGTAATGGGGACAAGGTATCTGGTAAAGTACGTCCTCCAAAAGAAAACGAGCGTTACTTCGGATTGTTACAAGTAGACGCTGTTAATGGAGAGGACCCTGAAATTGCCAAAGAACGTGTTCACTTTCCAGCGTTAACGCCTCTTTATCCAGACCGTCATATAAAACTAGAAACAGAACCAACAAAATTATCTACACGAATTATGGATTTAGTTGCTCCTGTTGGTTTTGGGCAACGTGGTTTAATTGTAGCACCTCCAAAAGCGGGAAAAACTTCACTTTTAAAGGAAATAGCTAATGCGATTACTACTAATTATCCAGATGCAGAGTTGATTGTTTTATTAATAGATGAACGCCCTGAAGAGGTAACAGATATTGAACGTTCTGTAAATGCAGACGTAGTGAGTTCTACTTTTGATGAATTACCCGAAAACCATGTAAAAGTAGCTGAACTTGTTTTAGAGAGAGCACGTCGTTTAGTTGAACATAAACGAGACGTTATTATCTTAATGGATTCTATTACTCGATTGGCACGCGCGTATAACCTTGTTATCCCTCCAAGTGGTCGTACACTTTCTGGTGGTATTGACCCTGCTGCTTTCCACAGACCTAAACGTTTCTTCGGTTCTGCTCGAAACATAGAAGATGGCGGTAGCTTAACAATATTAGCGACTGCATTAGTTGATACAGGTTCACGTATGGATGAAGTTATTTATGAAGAATTCAAAGGGACAGGTAATTTAGAACTTCATTTAGATCGTCATTTGGCAGAACGTCGTATATTCCCTGCACTTGATATTCGTAGATCGGGTACTCGTAAAGAGGAATTACTAATTCCTAATAATCAATTAGAAAAATTATGGGCAATTCGAAAAACATTTACAGATGCGCCTGACTTTACAGAACGTTTCTTAAGAAAATTACGTGGTTCAAAAACAAATGAAGAGTTCTTTGAGAAACTAAATGAAGAAATGAAAAAGGCAACTAAAGGAAAAGGTTTAATTTAGATAGATGTAGTATTTTTTATTGTTGCATTAAGTAATATTTCTTGCTATAATCTTTCAAGTATGTAACGTGTGCATATGTAACTGACATATTCGGGTTATGTAAGGCACAGTTTGAAATAATTACTCTGTACCAGATGGTCCAGGGCGAGAGGAGAAACGAATATGAAACAAGGAATTCATCCAGATTACAAAACTGCAACAGTAACTTGCTCTTGCGGTAACACATTTGAAACTGGTTCAGTAAAAGAAAAAATCGTAGTAGAGTTCTGCAACGAATGTCACCCATTCTATACTGGCCGTCAAAAATTCGCGTCTGCTGACGGACGTGTGGATCGTTTCAACAAAAAATACGGTATTAAATAATAAGCAATTTAAAATGCCTGCCATTAAAATGGCAGGCATTTTTTTACGAGATGCTAATTGAACGTAGTGTAATATAAATCCGAATAAATCAAGCTAAACAATAATGAACGCTCATTTAAGGAAAGAGGTAGTTTTAGTGGCACAACTATTTTTCAAACATGGCGCGATGAATAGCGGAAAATCTATTGAAATTCTTAAAGTTGCACATAATTATGAAGAGCAGCAAAAACCAGTATTACTCTTTACTTCAGGAATAGATAATCGAGATGAAGTTGGTTATGTATCAAGTAGAATTGGGCTTAGAAGAAAAGCAATCCCAATTTTCGATCACACTAACTTATATGAATTTATAAAGCATCACCATGAACAAAACGAACAACTTTATTGTGTACTTATTGACGAAGTACAATTCCTTAACAAAACACAAGTATTACAGCTAACAAAAATAGTGGATGATTTAAATATTCCAGTTATGGGATTTGGTCTTAAGAATGACTTCCAAAACGAATTATTCGAAGGTAGCAGATATATGCTAATTTATGCAGATAAAATTGAAGAAATGAAAACTATTTGTTGGTTCTGTCATAAAAAGGCAACGATGAATTTACGTGTTGATGAAAATAAAAAACCTGTTTATACAGGGGAGCAAATTAAAATCGGTGGTAATGATACATATTATCCAGTTTGTAGAAGATGTCATTCAAATCCACCGCTATGAGGAGTTTGCTTTAATTTTTAAACAGCAAATTTTAGTTTTCTTTAATGCAGAATTTTTCCATTATACTAGCGATACAGCTAATTTTTCTATATACTAATGTAGTGGTTTTTACAAAGACATAAGAACGAATGATAATATAAAAATTTATTCAATCGAACAATTAGAGGTGAAATATATGTTTGATCGACTGCAAGCGGTAGAAGATCGTTATGAACGATTAAATGAGTTACTAAGCGATCCAGACATCGTTAGCGATAGCAAAAAACTTCGTGAATATTCAAAGGAACAATCGGATATTCAAGAAATGGTTGAAGTATATCGTGTATATAAAGAAGTAAAACAACAACTAGCAGATGCAAGAGAAATGCTGGATATTGAAAAAGATCCAGAAATGCATGAACTAGTAAAAGAAGAATTCAATGAATTAAACTCTCGAATTCCTGAGTTAGAAGAGAAACTAAAGATTCTATTAATCCCGAAAGATCCGAACGACGATAAAAACGTAATTATGGAAATCCGCGGCGCAGCTGGTGGAGACGAAGCAAATATTTTTGCTGGAGATCTATTCCGTATGTATACTCGTTATGCAGAAACTCAAGGATGGAAAATTGATATCATGGAAGCATCTCCAAATCCGGCAGGTGGTTATAAAGAAGTGATCTTTATGATTAACGGCCAAGGTGCTTACTCTCGCTTTAAATACGAAAATGGTGCCCACCGTGTACAACGTGTACCAGCTACTGAATCACAAGGTCGTATCCACACATCAACAGCAACAGTTGCTTGTTTACCGGAAGTAGAAGAAGTAGATGTTGAAATTCATGAAAAAGATATCCGCGTTGACACTTTTGCATCTTCTGGTGCTGGTGGGCAATCCGTAAATACAACGATGTCAGCTGTTCGTATGACGCATTTACCGACAGGTGTTGTTGTATCTATGCAAGATGAACGTTCACAAATTAAAAACCGTGAAAAAGCTTTAAAAATTTTACGTGCTCGTGTTGCTGATATGTATTTACAAGAAGCGCAAAAAGAAATTGACGCTACTCGTAAATCTGCTGTAGGAACAGGAGACCGTTCAGAACGTATTCGCACATACAATTATCCGCAAAATCGTGTCACAGACCATCGCATAGGCTTAACGATCCAAAAATTAGATCAAATTATGGAAGGTAAGCTGGATGAGATCTTCGATGCTTTAATTTTAGAAGACCAATCTGCGAAATTAGCACACTTAAATGACAATTAAGCATAAAACAAATTTTGAGGCCCTTAATTGGGCTTCTTCTTTTTTAGTGAAACACGGTCGTGACGAAAATACAGCAAGGTTGTTATTGCAATACGTACTAAAAACAAACTATTCAGGATTAATGATGCGAATGCATGATGAACTTTCACAAGAAAATTCCATTCGGTTTGAGCATTATGTTTTTGAACATGCAAAAGGTAGACCAGTACAATATATTACAGGTGAAGAAGAATTTTACGGAAGGACGTTTCAAGTAGATGAATCAGTATTAATTCCACGTCCCGAGACAGAAGAATTAATCCTTGGTTCCCTAGAAAGGGTAAAAAGGATTTTTGGGACGAACAAGGAACTTAATTTAGCTGATATCGGTACAGGCAGTGGAGCAATTGCCATTACAATGAAGCTTGAATACCCTACGGCAAGTGTTACCGCAACGGATATTTCGGAAGATGCTTTAAAAACGGCTAAGAAAAATGCAAAGTTGTTAAATGCAGATATTGATTTTCGTCAAGGTGATCTAACTGAACCAATTGAGAATGAAAAGTGGGATATTGTTTTATCTAACCCTCCTTATATTGCATTCGATGAAGCGAAAGATATGTCAGAGGTCGTTTTGGAGCATGAACCACATACAGCCCTTTTTGCAGAAGAAAACGGACTCATTCTTTATCGTAAACTAGCAGAAAATCTTCCAAATCTATTAAATAAACCTGCTCTAATCGGGCTCGAAATTGGTTATACACAAGGTGAAGAAGTTGTGAATTTCTTCAAAACTAATTTTCCACAAGCGAACATTGAAATTGTAAAAGATATTAACAAAAAAAATAGAATCATTTTTTGTGAAATTAATGAATAAAAACATTCCTTTCTGACAATCATGTTTTCAGGGAGGAATGAAACTATGTTAAACGATTACGAGATTAATAGAGAACAAAGTCCAATTAAATACCATCCAATTATTAGTGTTTTAAGATTAATAGCAAGTGCCGTTGCTGTTTACTGCATCATACTTATGGCTCCGCAAATGATAGACCAAATCTATGATACACGTGAGAGCTTAGTAGATGACTCACTAAAAATACGTGTAGTTGCAAATAGTAACTCTGTGACAGACCAAAATTTAAAAAATGAAATCGTGGATAATTTAACTCCGATTTTCAATGAAATTAAATATAATGAAATGCTAGCTGTTAATAACGATAGAGCGTTAGCAAAATTAGCAACAGTTATTGAAGAAAATTACGCGGAACATGATGTGGAAATTACGGTTGGTCAACATCTAATTCCTGCGAAATTAGATGTAAACTATTTTTATCCGCAAAGTTTATATGATTCGATAGTTGTGACAATTGGAAGTGGCAGAGGAGATAATTTTTGGTGTAGTATTTTTCCTGACGTTTGCGAAGGTCCAAGCGCTGCTGAAAAAGAAAGTGTAGAAGAGGAAGAAAAGGGAGAAGTAGTATTTGTTATTTGGGAGTGGATTTTAAGTTTATTTGGTTTATAAAAAAGAACGTGGAATATACACCACTAATTGGGTGACTTAATCACAGGTTGAGAATAAAATACCCACAATGTGTGAATAAGTATAGAATTAACTCGATGAAATAAGGAAGTGTAAGCATGAAAACTACTTGTATTCCTGTGGATATAAATGTGGATAATGATGAAGTTTATTCACAAGCTGTGGATTTATTAAATAGAGGAGAAGTTGTTGCGTTTCCAACAGAAACTGTTTATGGTTTGGGTGCAGTAGCAACAAATGACGAAGCTGTAAAAAAAATCTTTGCAGCAAAAGGTCGTCCTTCTGATAATCCACTCATCGTACATATTGGATCTATTGAAGAAGTATCAACATATATAGAGGAAATTCCAGATATTGCATTAAAATGTATGGAGTTGTTTTGGCCTGGCCCATTAACAATCGTCATGAAGGCTAAAAAGGATATTTTAGCCCCAAGTGTAACTGTCGGTCTATCAACTGTTGGGCTTCGTATGCCTGATCATGCTATTGCTTTAAAGCTTCTGCAAACCTTAAAAAAACCTGTTGCTGCTCCAAGTGCAAATAAAAGTGGTAAGCCGAGCCCTACTAAGGCACAACATGTTGAAGAAGATTTACAGGGAATAATTCCACTAATATTAGATGGGGGATCAACAGGAATTGGTTTAGAATCTACCGTCCTTGATGTAACAGTAAATCCACCAGCTATACTACGTCCCGGTGGTGTAACAAAAGAAATGTTAGAGGAACTAATTGGTGAAGTCTTTCAACCATCCCTTATTGAGCAAGAACAAAAAGAAACTCCTAAAGCACCAGGTATGAAATATACCCACTACGCACCTAATGCTCCAGTATATTTAATTGAAAAAGACAAAGAAATTGTAAAAAGTGCAATTAAGCAGTTACATCAAGTTGGCGAAAAAGTTGCTTTACTAGCTCCAAGCCAATACTTAGATCTATCTGCAGACTACTACTTTTCATTTGGCGATGAAGGAAATATAGAGGAATTTGGCTCAAAGCTCTATGAGGATTTACGAGCTTGTGATAAAACAAATGCAACGATTATACTGGCGACTACAACTTCCACTGAGGGAGTGGGCGCGGCCATAATGAATCGTTTAGAAAAAGCAGCCGGACGAAAATGGTTTACAAAAGATTATGCAAATAACTAAATTCGTTTAAAAACCACCATTAAGTTTCGGTGGTTTTTTATATGGACACAATAAAATTGAAATAAACTGATATTGCATGTCCTTTTCGCATAAAATGG
Source organism: Ureibacillus sp. (assembly GCA_031178355.1). GTDB lineage: Bacteria > Bacillota > Bacilli > Bacillales_A > Planococcaceae > Ureibacillus. The sequence goes on along the minus strand of JAPSJC010000064.1, from coordinate 1,346 downwards.
TAGAAATTTAACCAAAGGAAAGAGGACGAGTTTGCAAGAAATATTAATAGGACTCATTGTGGCACTTGATGTAGTTGCATTATATTTACTGCTTCCAACAGTAAAGCAACGCTTTTTATTAGCACTTTGGACAGCCCTATTGCATATGATTTTTCCGATTATTGGCTTCACATTAGGAAATTGGATGTTATCGATACTAATGCAATGGTCAAATGTCATTTCAAGTATTTTATTATTTTTCATTGGTTTACATTTCATTTTATCAACACAGAATAGAGAAATTAAGCCAATTCCTGTCTCGATTTTAGCTATCTCGGCTAGTTTAGACACCTTTTCAGTGAGCATTTCTTTTGGTATGCTTAATTTACAAAAATATTTATTTATTGTTAGTGCTGGAATTTGGACATTCTTCTTATCTTATATTTCATTAACTCTTGCAAGAAGAGGTCACCGATCCTATAAAGGAAATTCGCTAAAGTGGATTGCTGGTATAGCATTTATTTCTTTTAGCTTATATGCGTTATTCAACAAATAAAAAACAAAATATTTAAGAGAAAGAGTGAGATATGCAGCATGAATATTTATTTTGTTTGTACGGGAAATACTTGTCGAAGCCCAATGGCTGAAGCAATTTTAAAACATAAAGATATGGATGGGGTAGAAGTTAAATCAGCAGGAATTTACGCATTAGATGGAGGAGAGATCTCAGAAAACTCTCGAGCAATTCTTCTAAAAGAAAGTATTGATTTTGAGCATAAAACTAGCCAAGTAAATGAAAGAGATATTGAATGGGCTGATCTTATCTTAACAATGACATTAGCACATAAAAATATGATTCTACATTCATTCCCAAATGCCGTAGGAAAAACATTCACATTAAAAGAGTATGTCACTCCATATAGTTCAAAAGATGTTTCAGATCCTTTTGGTGGAGATATCTACACATATTTACAAACATATCAAGAATTAAAGAAACTAATTGATGAGCTAGAAACCAAACTAGCAGGACGCTAATTTTTAACGAAGGATAAAAGCAGTAAAACCTTTACGCTTTCGAAAAAAACTCGTGTTATTTATAACATTATTGCACTGATTACTTACTCAACTAGGTTTTGTATTTATTCATATTTACACCCATTGTAATTTGCAAATACTGAGATTTTATCAAATAAAATTTTTTTGTAATTCTTACATACGTTTCAGGTATTATATGGTCGGGTATTTTAGCAGCGTTATTCTCTGTTGTTTTAACAAAACTCTACAACGACTTAAAGCTACGGCAACTCGTGTTGCAAAATGGGGAAATTGGACAAGGACTTTGAAATGCCGAAAACGCGAGATGAAAT
>JAPSJC010000155.1 GCA_031178355.1 Ureibacillus sp. | reverse complement strand
CATTTAAACAATTTAACAACAGATAATATTTATGTAGGACAGGTTTTATTAGTGAAAAAATCGGATGTTAATACCATACAGACTCCTGTGCAACCGGTTAATAATCAAACTACAACAAATAAAACACCGATAGAAAACACTGAAAATACTGTAAATCCATTTAAAGATATAAATCAATTTAATCAACGTACACAAAACGAAATTTTACAATTGGTAAATAACGGAATTATTATGGGAACATCTGCTACTACTTTTTCTCCAGATAGCACGATAACTCGTGGACAAGTTGCAGTAATGTTAGGTCGTCTATTAGTGAACAACGGAATTAGTTCTGTTCCAGCAGATTGGGACAAAAATTCTTATTTTGCAGACCTTCCTGTCAACACGAAGGACAGAGAATTACTAAAGTATGCTGCAGTGGTCAAATCCTCTGGAGTGTTTTTAGGGGATTCAAATGGTTCACTTGATTATTCTAGTACGATTACACGTGAAAATATGGCATTAGTATTAGATCGTGCTACGAAAGCTATAAGAGGACAATCCTTAGTGGAACTCGCTTCTGGGAAACAAAGCCAGGTATTGGATTTACATGCTGCGCGGAAAGATACTCGTGAATCAATAGAAGCACTTAGTGCATTAGGAATTACAGTGAATAAAGAATATGGTCCAAAAGATGTTGTAAAACGTGTACATTTTGCTTCATTTTTATCACGAGCTATGGAATTTATGGTGCCTAATAAATAAATTTCTAAAAGAATAGGAGGAGAAAGTATGAATAAATTTTTAAAAATGTTATTAATTTCGATGATTGTTATTTTGTCAATTCAATCTTACGCTGTCGCAGATGAGGATACCCCTGGAATTCCTTACTTTGGTACTGGAGCAAATGTAACAGATCAAGGTAATGGAATTTACACAGTAAAAACAGAAGGGGATAAAGAGAAAGAGGGTTTTGTGTATTCAGCATCTGATCCCTTTACGAGTACAAAGGTTGAAGTTCAAGTCTCGCTTAAAGGAAAGGGAACTGTACTATTACAAGTTTCAGAAACGGATCCAAGAGGTCGTTTTATAAAGGATAAAAATATGGAAATTCAGTTAACAGAAGATTGGACAACATATAATTTACCATTTGAATTAGCAAGTAAATCTTCTCAATTAGATGTATTGATTGTTACAAAAGATGCAGAAAAGGCGGAATTCAGCTTCAAAGACTTAAAAATATTAAACAAATAATAAAAAGGAGCTCTTCTGTTTGAGGAGCTCCTTTGTTTGTATTACTTTTCTCATTACGGTTTTAATATAACTTTAATGCAATCTTCCGTCTTTGTATCGAAAACTTCATAGCCATGTTTCGCTTTTTCAAGAGGAAGTACATGGGTCACGATATCACTTGGATTGACTTTTCCATCTTTTATTAAATTATAAATATGCGGCATGTAATGAATGACAGGTGCTTGGCCTGTTTTAAGCGTTACATTACGTTGGAAGATGTCGCCTAATGGGAAAGCGTTATAACGGGCTCCATAGACCCCAGTAACTTGGATAGTACCACCTTTACGAACAGCTTGAGTTGCTATCATAAGACCACCTAGTGCACCACCTTGTAATTTCAAACCGCTTGCTATGAACTCAAGAGGAGTCATTTTCCCACTCATCCCAACACAGTCAATTACGACATCTGCACCACCTTTAGTAATCTCTTTTAAGTACTCTCCACAATTTTCATGGTCCTCAAAGTTTACAATCTCTACTTTATTTGTGCGTTTCGCATGTTTTAATCGATACCCAACATAATCAACTGCAATAACTCTCTCTGCACCTTTTAACCATGCGAATTTTTGTGCCAATAAACCAATCGGTCCGCATCCGAGAACGACAACTGTATCACCTTGTTTAACACCTGCGTTATCAACACTCCAGTAGGCAGTAGAGGCAGCATCTGCAAGTAAAACTAAACTTTCATCGGAAACTTCGCTATCTTCGGGTACCCTAAAGGGAATAAAGTTACCATATGGAACCCTCATATATTCTGCTTGTCCACCTGGATATCCACCTGTTGTGTGAGAATACCCAAAAAAACCACCCATTTCACCATTGTCATTGGAATTGTTACATTGGCTTTCTAAATGGTTATTACAGAACCAACATTCACCACAAGCTACGTTAAAAGGAATCACAACTCTGTCGCCTTTTTTTACTTTTGTAACACCTTTACCAACTTCCTCGACAATCCCCATAGGTTCATGCCCAATTATATAATCCTTATTAAGGTTTGGAATCATGCCGTGAAGTAAATGTAAGTCAGAACCACAGATAGCTGATGCGGTAACTTTTATAATAATATCGTCGGATTTTAAAATTTCCGGTGCTTTTACCTTTTTAACTTCAACATTTTTTATTCCTTGAAATGTAACTGCCTTCATTGAGAAAACTCCTTTGTTCTTATTCTATTGGTGGAGTTGGGAACATGCCTTTGCGGTTCATATCTTTTGGGAACAAGTCTAGACCTGCAATACTTATTGCATTTTCCGCAGACTTTATATCCAAATCTTTTTGACTTTCTAAGTCATAAGGTTTTAACCATTCTTTTTTCATCATCAACTCACAAATCTCATCGTATAAGTCTATCATGACATCGAGTTGTGTTTTCATTAATTTGCGAAGGGCAGGGGATGCAGTTTCTGTTAAGGCTATAGAAATGTTTCGAATACCAGTTTTGGTTGTAAGTAAAAACTCAAGAGCAACTCCTGAATCAGTTAATTCAGGCATATTCACGGAGTTTATAGGATCTAAATAATCATCCACTGTTGTCACTTCCTAATATTCTAATTTTGTATTTCTATAAAGCTTAATCATTGCCGATAAGGCAGGGGCTGATAATTTAACATTTTTATCCAAAAGAGCTCTTAAATCATCATCAAAAACAATTCCTTGGCTCATTTTCGATTTAAGAATGCTAGTTGTCATAAAATTAATTAATTCATGAAATTCCATCGTTTCATGAAGAGCTAATTTTTTTTCAAACATAACTAAAACCTCCTTATACACCTTTAGAAAGGCTACCCTTTCGACAAAATTTGTATTCAAACAATCATCATTAAAATTTGTATTATTGGTTTTAGTTCTTGATATATCAACATATATCACGTTTTGGAACGTATACTTTGTAATCGAAATGTTAAAAAAATTTTAGAAAAATGAATAAAAAAATTGTGGAGAGTCAAAATAGTGACGTGGAGGTGAAATGACAACATGGCAAACAACAATAACAACAACAACAACAACAAC
>JAPSJC010000063.1 GCA_031178355.1 Ureibacillus sp. | reverse complement strand
TTGCTGCTGACATATGATTTGGTGAAATCCTACCGCAACCAATAATGGCATAACGTAAATTTGTCATTTTTTATCACCATGGTTTTTATAATTTCCCTAAAATAATGAGCCAACTTAATGAAATGAATCTAACCCGTTTAAATCTCCTCTCTCCGAATCACTTGGTCTAGTCCTGTGAAATTCTCATTTATATAGTCGTATCTATCATAAATTGCCTTCAGTATAAATTCTCTTAATTTTGTTTCCATTGATTTTCTATCAGTAGAATAAGAGAAAGGGTGCGTTAAAATATGCAATTTTTTATATTGTTCCGATTCAATAATTGCAATTGGATCTTCTCTCCAACGCAACCTCGAATCAGATAGATATTTCATGCTCAATTTCAGCCATTTCAACTGCCTTTTCGATGGTAAAATCAACATCATGTCTTAAAATAACAGATTTTTCATATTGATCTGCTTCGTCATAAAAACAAAAGGGGTACCCTTTAGAGCGTAGTAATTCTAGTAGTCTTCTATAAGCAGCGATAGTTAACTCCATAATTTTCACCTTATAATAATTCTATATTTTCTCTACTTTCGATTGCTCTCATGGCATTTTTCGTATCAAAAATGACTTTTGCATGTTTTTGTACAAACGAATAATCGACTGTTGAATGATTTGTTGTAATCATAACTAAATCCGCACACTGGATTAACTCGCTAGTTAATACCCGTTCACCCTTTTTTATCTTCCCTAAATATTCGTACGAAGGAACAAATGGATCAAAATACTGAACCTTTGCCCCCTCCTTCTCCAGTTCTGCGATTACTCGTATTGCAGGGCTTTCTCTATAGTCATCAATGTCCTGTTTATATGCAACACCAAGGACTAAAATATTGGAGCCATTCAGCGCTTTTTTCGATGAATTCAATATTCGACTCGCACGCTCCACACAGTACTCAGGCATGCGATCATTGATCATCATAGAAGCTTCAATCATTGACGTGTGGAACCCATACTCCTTCGCCTTCCACGTTAAATAATAAGGATCTAATGGTATACAATGACCACCAACACCCGGTCCAGGATAAAATGCGTGAAATCCATAAGGTTTCGTTTTAGCTGCATCCACTACTTCCCAAAAATTAATGCCCATTTTGTTGCACAACATCGATAGTTCATTGACCAGGCCGATATTGATGTTACGATAAGTGTTTTCTAGAATTTTCTCCATTTCCGCAACTGCTGGAGAAAGCACACGATGAATCGGCGCTTCTAATATGCTTTCATATAAAGTAGCAGCGATGTCTGTACATCGTTCTGTAATGCCACCAACAACTTTCGGTGTGTTTTTTGTTTTAAAGAATAAATTCCCTGGATCTACTCGTTCTGGTGAAAATGCGAGATAGAAATCTACCCCACAAGCAAGACCAGACGACTCAAGTATCGGCTTAAGTAATTCCTCTGTTGTTCCGGGATAAGTGGTGGATTCTAATACAATTAACATTTCCTTGTGCATGTGTGGGACGATATTTAGTGCGGACATTTTCACATAACTTATATCTGGCTGCTTATGTTTATCGAGTGGAGTCGGGACACAAATACAAACACAATCGGCTTTTGCCACCTGCGAGAAATCGGAAGTTGCACTTAATAATCCACTATTAACGATCTCTTTTAAATCTTCATTGACGACATCGCCAATATAATTAACTCCTGCATTTACCATATCAACTTTCGATTCTTGAATATCAAATCCAATTGTTCTATAACCTGCTTTCGCTTTTTCCACTGCGAGAGGTAGACCCACATATCCTAATCCAATTACTCCGAGGATGGCGGTTTTATTTACAAGTTTTTCTTTTAAAGTGCTCATTTTACCACCCTTCTATTATTAATCTCTTTGCTGCAGGTTTTCGAAATTTAGTAGTTCTTCAAGTTTCCCTGTTAACACTTTAAAATCGTAGTCAGCTGCAGCAGATAATGCATTTTGACAATAAACTTCATATTGTTCATGGTTAGGATTTGATAGTTCAATGATTGCATTGGCTAATTCTTCTTTACTGGCATTGTCGAGCACAATGCCACATTGATACTTTTTCATCAAGTCATAGCCAAATTCACAATCACTAATCGTCGGCTTACCACTTGCAAAGTATTCGAACATTTTATTCAAACTCGCACCATACTTTTTTAGTTTTGTATTTTCAATGTGCATAATATTTAAGTTGGAATTGCTTAATAAAAACGGGATTTTATTCTTATCGATATACCCTTTAAAGGTGACGTTTCGTATTTCTTTGTCTTTACAATATTGTTCAAGCTGCTCTCTTTCTGGACCGCGACCGTAAACTAGAAATTTAATATTTTCATAGCTTTTCTGTTGAATTTCATGGGCGATGTCAACGATTTTCTTGACGTTATTTGCCTTTCGAATGGAGCCTGCATAAACCACTTTAAACATACCCGGTTCCATTAAGTCTGGATCTTCAAACGTTTCATTTTCTCTATAAAAATGAAACGCGTCTAAATCTACACCATTATTGATATGGCATACTTTTTGAACATCAATAGGCCCACCACTTTCTAAGTCCCATCCCTGTTCAATAATGTAATCCCTGCCACCTTCCATTGTGAAAATGATTCGGTCCGCCTTTCGATAAATCCACTTTTCCCCCATATACATGAGCTTCGTAAACAGATTCGTTCTTTTGATTAGCCCGTATTCCACAAGTGATTCTGGCCATAGATCTCTAATTTCGCAAATGCATGGAACACCGAATTTTTTCGCAATCTTAATACCCGCAATACATGTAAGAGGATGCACACTCGATGCGATAATAACATCAGGTTTTCCATGAAGTTTAGAGAATTCTTTTACAGATGGGAATAAATTCTTATAAAATACAAACATATTTTTAATACGCAAAATGCCATTTCCTGCATAGTTCGGTGTTTTAATGAAAACAAAAGGAATGTTGTTTACTTTATCTGATATGAAAATTTCATTTCCCTGTATATAGTTTTCATCCGAATTATGATTGGCCGAGGAGCAGAAAATCGTTGGTTGGTAGCCATTTTCCAGTAAATATTTCGCAAAAGAATAATGTCTTCCATTCTGATCCTTATACATGTTGGTTGCATAATGATTGAATATCCAAATGTTCTTTTTCATCAATGAGCGCCCCATAACATAACCATTGTATTAACCACTCTGTGTAAATCGGCATCTGACATTTTCGTACTGGACGGTAGGCAAACACCATTTTCAAATAACTTACCAGATACATCGGAGCCGACATAATTGTAACCCTTAAAAATCGGCTGCAAATGCATCGGTTTCCAAACATGGCGCGCTTCGATATTCTCTTTTTCTAACGCGTCGATTACATCTGTAGGTCGAATTTTGCCATTTAACGTAAGACAACTAAGCCAATAATTTGATTCATTCCAGTCGTTAATCGGCATAAATTGTAAGCCCTCTAGCTGTTGTAAATGCTTCTTGTAATACTCGAAAATATATTTCTTCTTTTCTACTCGTTTATCTAATATTTTTAATTGCCCACGACCAATTCCTGCGAGAACATTACTCATTCGGTAGTTAAAACCTAATTCTTTATGATGGTAAAATCGTTCATTTTCCTTTGATTGACTTGCCCAAAACTTTACTTTGGCGATTCTTTCTTCATTATCTGAAACGAGCATTCCTCCACCAGAGGTAGTGATGATTTTATTTCCGTTAAATGAAAAAACACCAAAATCACCAATTGTTCCAGTATGCTTACCTTTGTAATAGGAGCCTAGACTCTCAGCGGCATCTTCAATAACTGGAACCCTATACTTCTTGCAAATTTCCATAATTTCATCCATTTTTGGTGATAATCCATAAAGATGCACCACTAATACTGCTTTTACATTTTGATATTTCTTGAAAGCCTTCTCTAATGCGGTCGGATCCATATTCCATGTTTCTTCATCACTATCGATAAATACTGGGACTGCATCTAAATAAAGAATTGGATTAGCGGATGCGGAGAAGGTGAGCGATTGGCAAAAAACAATGTCTCCTTTTTCAACACCTGCAGCTTTTAGTGCCATATGAATCGCTGCGGTCCCAGACGATAATGCCACTGCAGATTTCACGCCAACTTTCTCTGCTAACTCTTTTTCAAATTCGTTGACATTGGTGCCAAGCGGGGAAATCCAATTCGTGTCAAAAGCTTCTTGAATATACTGCATCTCATACCCTTCATCACTCATATGAGGAGAGGAAAGATAGATTCTAGACTTGGAACTTGGTAAATTTTCATTATTTGAATGAAGGGAATTAGCCAAATTGCATTCCTCTTTCTAGTACGGGATTTTCCTATTTATGTGCGAAACCGAGTAACTTACGTGCGGATTTTGCACAGTTACGTGCGAAATCGTCCAGTTTACGTGCGATTTCTACCCTTATACGTGCGAATGAATCCATGCACCTACTTTCCAATTGTCACATTCCATCCTTTTCCGTTGGCGACCTCAATTAATCGCTCTCTTAGTTGTTGCATTTCAATTGTTTTTAACTCTATCAGTAGATTCGATAAACGGTTTTCATCAAGACAATATGCTTTGCCAATATGAATCTTTGGATAAACTAATTGCTCTTGAATTTCTTCAGGATTTAAAAGTTCTTCATACATTTTTTCACCAGGACGAATCCCCGTAAACTCTATTCCAATCTCATCTTCAGGAAAGCCTGATAGACGAATTAAATTTTTTGCTAAATCGACGATTCTAATTTGTTCACCCATATCTAAAACGAACACTTCACCACCTTTTGCAAGGACTCCAGCTTGCAAAACTAACCGCGAAGCTTCTGGAATGGTCATAAAATAACGTTTCATCTCAGGATGGGTAACTCTTACAGGACCGCCACTTAATATTTGTGCCTTAAATCGAGGCACTACACTTCCACGCGACCCTAGTACATTACCAAATCGAACTGCAGCAAAGTTTGTATTACTATTTCTTGATAAATTTTGAATAATCATTTCCGCAATGCGTTTCGTTGCGCCCATCACATTCGTAGGATTTACTGCTTTATCAGTTGAGATCAGGATGAAGTTTGAAACCCCAAAATGATGTGCCGCTTCAGCGATATTTTTAGTACCAAATATATTATTCTTCACAGCTTCTTTCGGGTTAGATTCCATCAGTGGGACGTGTTTATGTGCAGCAGCATGATAGATAACGTCAGGTTTATAATTTTCTACAATTTCAAACATCCTTTTTCGATCCTGAACATCTGCAATAATTGGAATAAATACAATATCTCGAAAGCTAAAACTTTCGACTAATTCCGAATGAATTTCATAGATTGAATGTTCCCCATGGCCTAATAAAATCAATTGTTTTGGATTAAACCGAACTACTTGCCGACAAATTTCAGACCCAATTGAACCTCCTGCCCCGGTTACAAGGATCGTTTTATTTAAGAGTTTGTTCGAAATTGCCTCCATATCGAGCCTGACTTCTTCTCGTCCGAGTAAATTTTCAACTCTGACCTCTTGGATTTCATAAAAGGGGATTTTGCCTGTAATAATATCCTCAATTTTCGGCATGGTTTTAATTTTGGCTTTTGTTTTTTTGCATTGTTCATAAATTCTCTTTAACTGTAGTTTTCTTAAAGAAGGAATCGCTAAAATAATAATTTCTACATTTTTTTCGTGAGCGATACGTGGTATATCTTCAATGATTCCGCACACCTCGACTCCCCAAAGACTCAAATGTTGTTTGTTGCGATTATCGTCTACGATGGCGACCACATCGTATTCCGGTTTTGGGTTTCTCTTTATACTTCGAATTAGCATCGTACCTGCTTCGCCTGCTCCAACAATTAGTACTCTCTTTAATTGCCCGCGATGTTTGGTCGACTTCACCTCATAAATCACACGAAGTAAAAATCGAGAACTAATTAATGCAGAATTTAAAAAAAGCCACATAACAAAATTTTCACGAAAATTTATATAACCTTGGATAACTTGTTGTGAAAGGATAGTTATGAAGATGGAGATATTAATAGCATAACCTACAGGTAATAAATCCCTTACTGACGCAACACTCCATATTCTTGTAGACAAAAGAAGGAAATAAGCTGAAATTTGATAAGTAACGATTAAGGAGATAGCACTAATTGTAAAAGAACGTATATCAAAAGATGGATTAAATAACCAATAAGCAATCCAAACAGCAAAAAGTGCAGTGAGTGAATCTAAAACAAAAAATAAGAAATACCTAATTCGATAATTCAATTGTTGCACCTCATTTAGTTTCAACAGGAAAACAGACTCCAACCAGTTATTGGTTGTTAGGTATAAGGATATTTTTGTAGAATGAAAGAAGTATTAATGAAAGAAATCAATTTCCATATTTTTAGTAATTATTATATAGTTCATGGGAAAAAGGAACTGTTTGGAAGCCTAAGAAGGAGAATATTTTGGAGATCAAAGACATATTGATATGATAAAATATTTAAGGACTATCGTTGTATAATTTTTTAAGAATCTTTAAATTGAAAAAACAAAACGCACCATTACTGATGCGTTTTAACTTATTACCACATTTTAATTTGTATTCTTTGTAAAGAATAATTTATCCAGTTGAATAATGATTAACGGAACAATTGATAACCCATAAATTGTAAATAGTTGCGATTGACTTAACATAGCCACATCAAACAACCCTACGATGAGTACTATATTTAAAAGTGTGAAACCAATAAGAAACGCTAACCAAACAGATATATTGGAGAATAACCCAATTTTGAATATTGATTCATCCGAACGACAGTTAAAGCCATGGAACAAGCGTGACAAACATAATGTTGCAAAGGCCATCGTACTCGCTACTGCAGAATCCCCTGTCGATAACCCCATTTGAAATGCGATAATCGTAACAGCAGCAATAATGCTCCCTTCGAATGCTACTTGTGAGGCAAAACGTTTATTTAATAGTGGTTCATGAATATTTCGTGGTTTCTGATCCATGACTTTTTTATTGTGTGGTTCTAAACCAATTGCAATTGCTGGTAAACTATCTGTTAATAGGTTAATAAACAATAAATGTACTGGTAAAAATGGAGCGGGCAAAGCAAACAAAGTTGCAAATAGTACAACAATTATTGCACCTGCATTTCCAGATAATAGGAAGTTAATTGAGTTTTTAATATTGGCATAAAGACTACGACCATTAGAGACGGCTTTCACGATTGTGGAGAAGTTGTCATCTGTTAAAATCATGGAGGATGCATCTTTTGCAACCTCTGTACCCATGATGCCCATTGCCACCCCAATATCTGCTTGTTTTAATGCTGGCCCATCATTAACACCATCTCCTGTCATAGCGACGACATTCCCTTTATCTTGCCAAGCTTTCACAATCCGAATTTTATGTTCTGGCGATACTCGCGCATAAACAGAGATAGTTTCAACTTTCGCTCTTAATTCACTATCTGATAAATTTTCAATCTCTTTCCCTTCGATTGCTTCAGATGGATCTTTTAAAATACCAATTTGTCTTGCAATTGCTGTTGCCGTAATTTTATGATCGCCCGTAATCATTACCGGCTTAACGCCTGCTTTAATACAATCTTCTACCGCTTGTTTAGATTCTTCACGTGGTGGGTCCATCATTGCTATTAAGCCAACGAAAGTGAAATCATTCTCTTCCTCAACACTGACTTTTGCTGATTGAACATCTTTATATACTAATGCAAGAACACGCAAACCTTCATTAGAAAATCGACTGTTTACTTGTTTAATGTGCTCGAGTTGTTGTTTCGTAATAGTCGAGCTACCATTGGAAGTTTCAATTTTAGTAATTTTATTTAATAGAACATCGACGGCACCTTTTGTAATCATTAAATATTTATTCCCTACTCGATGGACCGTGCTCATTAATTTACGATTGGAATCAAAAGGAACTTCTCCAACTCGCCTAAATTGTTCGCGTACACTGAGTGCATCAAATTGATATTGATTTCCTAAACGGACAAGGGCAACTTCTGTTGGATCCCCAATTTCTTTTTCTTTAGACGTGATAGAGTCATTACATAATAACGCCATAGTTAAAAAACGATTTTGAAGATCCTGGTTAATTCGTAACTGACCTTGTTCAAATACTTTTCCGTCTAAAAATAATTTTTGTACCGTCATTTTATTTTGAGTAAGTGTCCCTGTTTTGTCGGAACAAATAACCGAAATACTACCAAGACTTTCTACAGCATGTAATTTTCGAATGATGGCATTTTCCTTCGCCATTTTCTGTGTTCCAAATGCCAGAACAATCGTCACAATTGAACTTAATGCTTCTGGGATAGCTGCTACTGCCAATGATACAGCAAACATAAAGGAATCTGCTATTTCTCGACCACGGAAGATATCCAAACCGAAAATAATAAGACAGATCATGATAATGCCAAACGCAAGACGTTTCCCAAATTGATCAAGACTAACTTGAAGTGGCGTTCTTTTTTCCTTTGCATTATCTAGTAAATTCGCAATTTTGCCGATTTCGGTATTCATACCTATGGATGTGACAATAACCTTTCCACGTCCATTTGTAACAAAACTACCTGAAAAGACCATGTTGGTTTGATCACCAAGCGCAACTTCATTTTCTTGAATAACATGAGTCTTTTTATCAATTGGAAGAGATTCTCCGGTTAAGGAACTCTCGTTTACTTGCAAACTATGACTCTCAATAATTCGACCATCCGCGCTAATATAATCACCGGCGTCTAAAATAAGAATATCCCCAACTACAACTTCTTTGGATGGAATTTCAGTAACTTGTCCGTTTCTTAACACCTTCGCAACTGGCGCTGCCATTTCTTTTAAACTATCTAGAGACTTTTCTGCTTTTATTTGTTGAACGGTACCGAGAATGGCATTTAATATTACAACCACAATGATCACAACTGAACTCTCTACTTCACCTAGAAATACAGAAATGACTGCAGCAGCGATTAAAATTAGTACTAAAAAATCCTTAAACTGTTCCAGGAAAATTTGCCAAATCGTTTGACGGTTACTTTCTTGTAATTCATTGTAACCATACTTTTTGTGTCGATGTGCAACTTCATTTTCTGTTAAACCTTGGGGCGAAACTTGCAATTCACTCATGACTTCTTGTACAGATTCTTGATAAAATTTTGTGGCAACCATATAAAAAACCTCCATTATTCTATAGTTCGTTTTATAGTGTTTTACCTATCTTGCTGCCAAAATAACTCTACTAATTCCGTTCTGAAATAACTTCTTGCGTGAAGAAGATACTCTTTCACTTTATGAATCTTTCAGTAGATAGGATTTTGTCTCTTTTCTATCTACTCGTACCACGCATAATCAATCATATGTACGGATATGAAAATATATGAGAATCTTTTTTAATTGGTAAATGATAGTTTTGGCGATAAGTATGATGAGGATGATAGAAACAGGTGGAATACTGAAATTTGTTATATTTAACAAAAATACAAGATTGATAGGACGGTTTTACTAATTTATAGAGTAAAAAATGACGTTGAATGTTTTGAAGTCATTGTATATAACTACAAAGAAAAAAGACCTATTAACCATACCCCAAGTTAATAAGCCTATATCGCATATCCAGTTTTCGTTAAAACAAACCCCACCATTTCTTCTTTTCGATAAGTTTCGGTTCCATTAAAATTAATTCTTCATCTTTAAGAATTCTACTATTGTTTTCCAGTAGTATTTCAATCGCACCTCGTTCTTTTTGCTTCTCCAGATACTCTATCCTTTACGGACTACGAACAAAATTACATGCGCGTCAATAATAATATTCATTCTTCGGCATCTTATAATTATTTAAAATAAATCCGATTAAATTTGCCCGCGAAGTATCTAAACTATCTTTCGCTTTTATCACGTCTGCTTTTTTCACTTTACTACTATCCACTATGAGAACCGTTCCATCGCATTTATTTCCTAAAATTAATGCATCAGAAACTGCTGTAATCGGTGGCGCATCGAAAATAATAATTTCATATTTACTTCTAACCTTAGCCATAAATTCATCCAAGTGGCTCGATGATAGGAGTTCAGTTGGGTTAGGAGGGATGGGTCCACTCGTTATAATATCGAGACCCTCTACCGATGTTATTTGAATGGCATCCTCTACATTCGTTTGACCTGCTAGTACATTCGAATATCCAACCGTATTTTCTAAATAAAAAGTATGATGAATAATCGGCTTCCGCATATCCGCATCTACTAGCAAAACTTTTTTTCCTTCTTGAGCAAATACAATGGCAATATTTGCTGCACTCGTTGATTTCCCTTCACCAGGCAGAGAAGACGTGACCAAAAGCGTTCTGAATTCTCGATTTGGTAAAGCAAAGTGTATATTTGTACGGATTGTCCGAAATTGCTCAGAAATATAGGATTTCGAATTTGTATAGGTTATTAGACTACGTGGCTTTTGAATTGGGTTGCTTTTTCTTCCTCGTGCCACCGCTACCTCTCCTTTTTTTCACACGTTTTCTAGTGGATTTCATCGGACTAATATATCCAATATTTGGTACCTTCAGAATGTTCTCTAGCTCTCTCTCATTCTTAACCTTTGAGTCAAAATATTCTACTAAAAATACGATTCCAATCCCCATCATGAAGGAAACTACTGCAGCAATCATCGTATTTAGTAGTTTCTTTGGCCTGACTGGTTCCATGTTTTCACTATATTTAGCATTCGATAGAATATTAATATTGTCTACATTCATTAAAGAAGGGATTTCATTTTTAAAGATGGTAGCAATTTTATTGGCAAGTACAACGGATTGTTTGGCACTTTGATCTTGTACAGTAATATGAACGACCTTCGAATTTTCATTATTTGTTACGCTAATTTGAGACGATAATTCTTCCGTCGTTTGGTCAAGATTCAATTCTTTAATGACTAAATCCAATATCGCCGGACTTTTTATGATTTCATTGTACGTTTCGATTAATTGAATTTCTGTTTGGGAAAAAGTAAACAATTCCTTCTCAGTACTTTTTTGATTTACTAAAATTTGTGTTTTGGCTTCATAAATAGAAGGGAGAAAAAAATAATTCACCATTGCCGTTGCGCTGACTCCTATAATGAAAATACTAAGTATAATGAGAATTCGGTTCTTCATAATTTTGAGTATTTCATTCAATGACAATGATTCATTCAAACTAATCTCCCCTTTCTAGATCACGTGCTCTAAACAATTTTATAAAAGGTATTATATATATACTTTAATAGGTGCTAGATATATGTATAAAGTGAGTTTAATAATTAAGATAATTTCATATTTTCGAGTCTATCTTCTCTTTACTATGCCATTTCCAAGCACTTTTAATGATTTGCTCTAAGTCTCGCTCAGCCTTCCAACCTAGGTCTAATAAAATTTTTTCCGCTGATGCTATTAAACAGGCAGGATCACCCAAACGTCTTGGACTAATTTCAATGTTTGCTTTTTTACCTGTCACCTTTTCACATACTTCGATGACATCTTTCACACTATATCCGTTACCATTTCCTAAGTTATAGATGGCATTCTTAATCGCTCCGCCTAGCAATGCTTCAAGTGCTAAAATATGTGCATTCGCAATATCCACAACATGAATATAGTCGCGAATACAAGTACCGTCGTTTGTCTCATAATCCGTCCCATAAATTTGGACTTTTTCTCTTAATCCATTTAAATGTTGGAGTATAATGGGAATTAAATGTGTTTCAGGTTCATGTCGTTCACCAATTTTGGCCGTGTCCAATGCACCAGCTGCATTAAAATATCTTAATATGACATAATTCAGTGAATAAGCACTCGCATAATCTTCCAGTATTTGTTCCATCATCCGTTTTGATCTGCCGTAAGGGTTTACTGGATTTGGATGCACACTCTCGTCGATTTTATATACTGAAGGGATTCCATAGATAGCAGCGGATGACGAGAAAATCAAAGACTTCACATTATATGTCGTCATTGCATTTAATAGTTTAATCGTTGCAGTAACATTGTTTTCGTAATATTTTGACGGGTCGCAAACCGATTCCCCTACTAAACTAGATGCGGCGAAATGCATAACCGCTTTGATTGGATATGTGGTGAATAAATCGTTTAATAGAGATTGATTGCCAATATCGCCTTTTATAAAAATTGCTTTTTCATCGACAAACTCGTAGTGGCCAGTGATGAGATTGTCCACCACTAAAACTTCTTCTTTTTTCACGAGCTCCTTTACAAGATGACTGCCTATATAACCCGCTCCGCCAGTAACAAGGATCATTCACATTCTCCTTTTATGGTTAATAAAAGCCATACCGAAACGTTCAACTATTTAACAGTTGCTTCGTCCCTTAACCACCATGGATTCTTCTCAACCCATTGAATT
The DNA here is from genome assembly GCA_031178355.1 of Ureibacillus sp. Classification (GTDB taxonomy): domain Bacteria; phylum Bacillota; class Bacilli; order Bacillales_A; family Planococcaceae; genus Ureibacillus. The sequence goes on along the minus strand of JAPSJC010000063.1, from coordinate 826 downwards.
GTTTTGAGGACCCCTTCATCCAGTTGGGTATTTGCCTTCCAACCAAGTAATTGTTGTGCTTTATCTACTGCTGGTATTCGACGAATGATATCTTCATATTGTTTTCCGTACTCTTTTACTGTGTTAAATAGTTGATAACCTTTATCGCTTTTTGTATGTTCAAGAATCGTTTCAATAACTGTTTTCACGTTCACTTCTACAGCATTACCTAGATTTATCGCTTCTCCAACTGCATCTGGTGATACTGCAGCCAATAGTAATGCATCAACAATATCTTCCACATACGTAAAACATCTTGTCATATGGCCATCATCATATAATAACGGCTCTTCGCCGCGCATTGCTTTGAATATACTCTGTGACACAACAAAATCTGGGTTTTGCCTTGGTCCGTACACATTAAAGAAACGAACAATGACAAAGGGTAATCCGCATTGTTTATGAATTCCATAAAACATATGTTCACATACCGCTTTACTACTTGCATAACTCCAACGATCAACAAAAGTAGGTCCTAAAACCCGATCACTTTCCTCTGACCAAGGAACTTCTGGATTTTTTCCGTATACTTCGCTAGTACTCGAAAACACGACTTTCGTTTGATAGCGCTCAGCTACTTTTAGAAGGTTACGAGTTCCAATGACAACGTTATCTACTAAACTTAAAGGATTCGAAATATAATGTTTAATCCCTACAATCGAGGCAAGGTGAAAAATGACTGCTGCATCTCTTTGCCAAAATCGCTCGAGATCCTCTGGATTTTTTAAATCGCCAACAAAATAATGTAAGTTTTCATGGTGGCGAACTTCTTGTAAATTTCTTGCTT
>JAPSJC010000062.1 GCA_031178355.1 Ureibacillus sp. | reverse complement strand
ATACTTATCAGCTAAGCTAGTATTAGTCCAATTTGATGATGGTCTTTACTATAGACGACATGTTGCGTTAATCTTAACTCATCTTTATGGTCAATCACTTCTAGTTTACAATGTGCTGCATTAATTTGTAACGCTTCATAAAGCTCTTGTTCTGTGTGAACTTCTACACCATTTACTTTTCGGATGACTTCTCCTGCTGTTAGCCCCATTTTTTGGGCTGGGGACTCCGGTAATATCGCTGCAATCATGACACCTTTAGAATTTCGCGAAACTGCATATACATCTTTTCTTTCTCTTATCATGTAATAAACAGTAATTGCAATACGTAAAATCGCACCACCTAATAGGACATACAATCCAACCGTAGGCAGGAAGTAAGAAACTAAACCACCAATTACTACAACCTCGCCAAGTATTAAAACTGAGCGTCCTATTTTTGGATATAAATAGGATGGTAAAGTCGTTCGCGCCATTTGCTGGTAGCCTATTAAAATAGGAAATAATACGATAGAAAACTCACTTGAACCTAAGGTAAACTGTGGCCAATATGGTGTAAAAGCTTCAATTGCCTCTCCAGGTACAATTAGAAAAATCGGTAAAATCCAAACTTTCTTACTTAGGTAAGATACTACTTTCAACCCTCGTTTAGCATTTTCAAAACGAGGTGATGCAAAATGTGCACCTTTTTTCTTAATAAGCAGACCTTCAGCTATTAGTAACAGACCTACTAATAACGTAATTGTAATAGCAGCACCACTTTCTAAAGAATTTCCATCAAACTCGTGACCAAGTATGGTATAGGTCCCATTTTTCCAACTTATTACAGCTAGCACGACTACACCAATTGCAATATAAATAATTGGCGAAAGCAAATGGAAGAAATTGAATAGTAAACCTAAAAAACTAATAGCAGAAATGATCAATAAAAATTCTATAGGTACCACTAATCCAACGGCAAGAGAGAGAACCGAAATACACAGGGCGATTAATAAACCTTCTAATACTAACCCTTTTAACTCAGCCCACCCAGATAAAATACGAATATGAAAATGTCTTCTCTCATTTTTCACTCGTCTATAACCTAATAAAACTGCCACAAATATCGCAAGATAAACTATTGGATTAATGAAAAATCTACCAATTGCTACAACTAATTCGAATAAAATATCTATCACCAATGCTACACCTACCGTTCGCAACTCTCTATTACAGTCATTGTATCATTCAAAGTAATGAGTTGCGTAGTGAAAAAAGGAATTTATTGATAATTTTTTATAGAAAACTATTCTTAACTTAGTAGGAGAATGATATTTTCTATATATTCCATGTTCACTTGACTAAACTAAGTAGGTATTTACTGAATTTTAAAATTCACCTTCTAAGATGTGAACCATAACGCTTAGTCCCATCTGTAATTGTGAGTCATGTTGTTGTTCTTCTTTATAGGCAACAACTTGCTCAGCAATGCTATTAAAAAACTCTTCGTTCATAATACGGCCTGCCATTAGATCGTTGCGCTCACGATATAGAGCGACTGCATCGGCTGTTTCTTTATCATAAAACCCATCCGTTCTCTTAACCGCAAAACCTAGTCCATTTAACACCTTTTGAACATAGGCAACTTCTTCACTGAAATCACCTTCTTCAAAATTCCCTGTCAACGGAACGATTTCAAGTAAAAATAATGGATGTTGTTCGACTTCGATATCAGCCTTCACTCCAACACCATGAACCCAATCTCTCTTTGGCGTTAACCATTTATTAGTGGAAAGCTTTAATTCCCCACCATTTTGAAGGTCCCATGTTTCTTGGACAGTACCTTTTCCAAAACTTTGTACACCAATAATAGTTGCACGATCCCAGCTTTGAACTGCACCTGCCATTACTTCACTAGCGGAAGCACTTCCTTCGTTTTGAAGGACAATAATAGGAAGCTTTCTCATTTTATCCAAATACTCTTGCTCTACCTCAATCTTTGCTGTTTGTAATGGCTCCATAGCACCTTCACCATTTTGCATGTAAGCAAATATTTCGCCTTCTTTTCCAATACTGCTAACAATGGCTGCAACACTATGTAAATAACCTCCTGGGTTACCTCGCAAGTCAACTACAAATCCTTTAACATTTTGATCTAGTAATTGTTTTGTTGCTTCAATCCATTCATTAGCAGTTTTTTCACCAAACAACGAAATTGACACATAACCAATTTTTGTATCTTCAACCTCAAAGACTTGCGTATCAACAGTATCATTTTTCATTTCCATCCGTTGTAATGTTACTTTTATATGCTTGTCATCACTTGGACGATATAAGACAAGTGTTACTTCATCACCAGCTTCACCTTGGATTAATTCTAAAAGTTCTCCTAATGTTTTCCCATCCACTCTCTGATCATCAACTTGTACAATTTCGTCGAATGGTCGGATACCAGCTTTTTCCGCTGGCGAAGACTTTACAGGAGATACAACGATAAATCGCCCATTTTTTTCAGTTACTTCAATTCCAATACCTACTCTCTGACCTGCTAATGACTGTTTGTGCAGTGCCGCTTCTTTTTCAGTATAATAAGTGCTATATGGATCTTCTAAAGCATTCGTCATACCTCGAAGTGCACCCTCAATTAATTTTTGTTCTGGAACACTGTAAACTGATTTTTCATTTATTAATGAATATACTTCATCAATAACTGGCATACCACTTACTGTTGTTTCTTCTTTTTCCTTACTATTTAAACCCTGCCAAACTATAAAAATAGCAACAACCAAACAGATAGTTCCAAGTAATATAAAAATTCGACCTTTTTGCAAAGTTAAACCTCCTCTCGTTCAATTTATGAAAGAGTGAGGTCTCCTAATACTTACAAAGGTCGAATTTCTTTTTTGATATTTATTTGTCACAATTTCTAATCTAATTGACTCACATATTCTTGAATAGACGCTTCGTTTAATGGTCCTAGTATTTGATGCTGGACTCGTCCTTCTGTATCAATCATAAATGTAGAAGGAATTGTGATAATTTGGTATGCCTTGCTTAGTGTATCCTCTTTCAATAATGGAATAGGGAAAGTTAAGTCATAGCTATCAGCAAACAAACTGACACTTTGAATGTTTTCATCAATATTGAGTGATCTTTCTGCATGAGTTAAGTTAACCGCTACAATTTCAACATTATCTTTTTCTGCAAAGTTGTCATAGTAATTTTGTAAGTCTGGCATTTCCTTTTTGCACGGTGGACACCATGTAGCCCAGAAATTTAGTATTACTTTTTTACCTTTCAAATCCGACAATGTTATCATTTCTCCTGATAACGTCTCCAGCGTGAAATTAGGTGCGATTTGCCCTTTTTTAATACCAAACTCTTCCTGATCTAAGTTTACCTCATAACCTTGGATTTGCGATTGTTCATCTATTTCTTCACTTGCTACCATTTGTTTATTAATATATCCTCCAAGCATAATTGCTACTAAGGCTAATATGACAATCACACTAATTATAGACTTTTTCATAGTACTTCCTCCTGAATGACTTTTAACAATCATGATTGTAACTATTCTCGAAATACTTATTTTCCAATAGAATATCATACATTCAATAAGTTTTGTCATATGAAGGGTACCTGAATTGTGAATAAAAAAGTTGTCGAGACATAAAAAAAGAAAAGCACAATCCAACATTCTATTTGGAGTGTGCTTTATTTAAATAGTAATCGTTCGTTTCCGATGCAGGTTTCGCTTTCCTCAGGCGACCCTCGAGCCCACACTAGTTAACTATGTGTGGTCTCGACATTGCTCGTTTTTTCCTGTAGGAGTCTCCGCCTGCACCGGAGCGAACTACTTGCTAATTAAAATAATTAGCAGATTGTTACTATTACACAATTTCTTAAATTCGTTCACTATAGCGAGATATAACGTAGGGGATTTACATTTCCTGCTTTTTGTCCATTCCATGGTCCCGTATGAATTTCAAAATGTAAGTGTGGTCCAGTAGAGCGTCCCGTGCTACCCATTAGCCCAATTTGTTGACCTTTACTAACAGTTTGTCCAGTGCTTACTTGAATTGAACTTAAATGAGCATAAACGGTTGTAAAGACTTGTCCGTTAATCGAATGCGTAATGATAATCGCATTTCCGTAAGTAGATAAAGGTGCTGCATATGTGACAATACCACCTGCAGAAGAAACGATAGGCGTACCTGTGCTATTTGCTAAATCAATTCCATAATGGAACTCGGCACCAAATCCTAGGTTACGCCATCCCCATGGACTCGTTAATCTACCATTAGTAGGTATCATAAATGAGCCATCTGATGTGTTAGGAATTTTACCGGCATTTTGCTTTCTTAACTCTTCTAATATTCGTTGTTGTTCTTCTTTAATTTGTCGATCGAGTTTTTGACTTAAATTAAGGTATTCAGAGTACTCTTCTTCAAGTAATTTCTTTTCACTTTGCAGTTTTTCTTGCTCAGCTTCTAATTGGTCAATATATTGGTCTTTTTGAGCTTTTTGTGTACTTAGAGAATCCTTTAGACTTTGAAGCTCAGCTTGTTTATCTTCAAGTTCTTTTTTCGTATTTTCTAGTACTACTTTTTGCTCTTCTAATAGTTTTTGGTCGTCCTGTTGTTCACGCATAATTTGGCGGTCTGCTTCGATTAATGTATTCACCGCTGAGAATCGATCGATAAAATCTACAAAACTATTTGCACCAAGTAGCACATCTAAATAATTAACCGTACCATTTTCTTGAATAGCACGAGCACGTTCTTGTAATAGTTCATCACGTTGATTGATTTTTTCTTGTAATATCGCGATCTCTTCTTTTAAAGCTTTAATATTTTCATTTGCTTCTTCTATGTCAGCTTTAACTGTCGTAATTTCGGTATTAGTTGTAGTAATTTTCAAACTTAACGTTTCAATTTGTGCTACTAATTCCTCAAGTTTACTTTCAATTGTATTAATCTCAGTTGATTTTTCTTTAATTTCAGAGTTTATTTGACTTTTCTGCTCGTCTGCTTCTTTTTTCTCATCTTTCAATTCCGATAAACTAGTCGCATACGTAATCGGAACTTGTATGATTAGTAGGACTGTAAGGAACGCAATGAGAAATTTAGCATTATTGGTTAGCAGTTTCTTCATTCACAAGACTCCCTTCGATTATGCTTTTAGAAATTTACGGACCGACATGAAACTTCCCCACATACCAATGAAAACTCCTAGTATTAGAATTAGTCCGTTAACTTGCCAGATTAGTGGTGTTACATCTAGTAGTTGTAATAATTGTCCTTTTAATTCTGATGAGAGAACAGTGTGAAGTTGAGTGTATGCAACTGACACCAACACCATTGGAATAATCGAACCTATTACACCAATCCAAATCCCTTCTAGTAAGAATGGAATTCGAACGAACCAGTTTGTGGCACCTACTAATTTCATAATCTCAATCTCGTCTTTACGTGCAATAATTGTGATGCGAATCGTATTGGAGATTAAGAATATTACCGTAAATAATAGACCTAAAATTAATACTAAGCCTATATTTCTAGCAGTTTCTAAAAAGGTAAATAGGTTTTCGACTGTATCTTCACCATCAACAACGCTATGTACGTTTTCAATTTCTCTAATTTTTTCTGACATCGTTAGAGTATCTAATGGGTCTTCGGCTTTCACATAAAGAGCATTACGGAGTGGGTTACTTTGTTCATAAAGTTTAAACTCATCACCTAATTTTTCAATGAGTAAATCTAACTCTTGATCTTTAGAAGAGTATCGAACTTCAGCAACCTCAGGAATTTTCTCTATTTGTTTTATTAGCTTATCTTCTGCAGCCTTCGCTTCTTTTTCATCTTCAATAATATTAATGAGAACTTTTACTTCTACGTCTTCTTCTACAGAATCAGCAGTATTATTTAAGTTCATCATAATGATGGCAAATACACCGACAAGTAAGAGCGTTACGGTAACAGCACTTACAGATGCAAATGTCATCCAACCATTTCGTCCAAGAGATTTAAAGCTTTCACGAAAATGACGACGGATTGTTCTAGCTTTCATAACCGTAGTCACCTCCATCTACATCTCTTGCAATCATTCCGCCCTCAACTGTAATAACTCGTCTTCGAATTGTATTTACAATTTCACGGTTGTGAGTTGCCATTACGACAGTTGTCCCACGTGTATTAATCTCTTCAAAAATTTTCATAATTTCCCAAGAGTTATCCGGATCTAGATTCCCAGTAGGCTCGTCCGCAATAACAATTTTTGGAACATTGACAATCGATCGCGCAATGGAGATCCTCTGTTGCTCCCCACCTGATAGTTCACTAGGTAACATGCGCATTTTATGTTTTAATCCCACTAAATCGAGTACTTCCATTACTCGCTTCTTAATCACTTTCGGATGTTCTTCAATTACTTCCAAGGCAAAGGCAACATTCTCAAAGACGTTTAGTTTAGGTAAGAGCTTAAAGTCTTGGAATACTACACCGAGTTCCCTTCTAAGTTGTGGAATTTGATTTCTTTTCATTTTTGCTATATTTTTTCCATTTATAATAACATCACCAGATGTTGGTTTTTCTTCACTATACATCATTTTTATAAAAGTTGATTTCCCAGCACCGCTTGGCCCAACAACATATACAAATTCACCTTGTTGAATATCAACTGAAATACCGTTAGCAGCGACTACACCGTTCGGGTACTTTTTGTAGACATCTTTCATTGAAATCATGAATTCACCTAAATTCTATCTATATTTACATTCCTTTTGATTATATCACTCTTTTAATCTTATATTATTACATTTTTGTTTCATATTCAGTCGAGAACTGTATATTTTGCTAGCGATTGACAGCTATTTTTTACATTAAGTGTCATCTTTCGTTATTATTTACCTCTAAAAGATTTGTTTGCCATGTTTTCAATTACCTCTATCATTTGTTAGGGGTAAAGGTAATTTGTACAAAAAGAAAAAGCAAACCGCTAGAAGCGATTTGCTCATTTTTTTGCCAGATTATTGTTCGTCGGATTGGAGAGTATATCGGACGATAATGCTACCCGTTCTTGATTCTCCATATAGTTTTAGTGTTGGTGCACCTTCTACTATTTTCGTAAACATTTGAGTTTTACTTAAAAATTGATCTTCTTCGGAACTCAGTGTTACATCTGATAATCCAATATCTGATTTTCCAAAGTTTGTTGACACTTGTCCATCAATGCTTACACTTTTTGGTATATAGATTTCAACGGAGCCAGCTACTGTACTCGCCTTCACTTTACGCGCTGTTTCAGAAGTTGTTGTAACAACTACTGCTCCATTTACTGATTCCGCTTCGACTTCTTTCAGTTTCCCATCGATATAAATTTTTCCGTTGACAGTTTCTGCTTCTAATTCATCGCCATGTGCATTACGAAGTTCGATCGAACCGTTTCCACCATTAATTGAAGCTGTTTCAAAAGTAATTTGATTTAATTTCACAGCACCATTATATGTTTTAATTTTCAGTAGTTTCGTATCAAGCTCTGTTACGTTAACTCCACCGTTTAATAGGCGTAAGATCACAAGATCATAGTGCTTTTCTGGTAATGAAATACGCAGAGAAACTTGTGCCATTTTAGAAGGAGTTGTGATATCTAATTTTCCTTCTTTTAACTTAATGAATTGCTCTTCAAATTCCGCTTTTGTTTTCACTTCATCATCATTTACAAGTGCTGTTTTCACTTTTGCTTCGATAATAATCTTATCAGATTCACCTTTTACAACATCAATTTTCCCTGCAGGTAAGTCAATCTCTAAACCTTTGACATCTTCACTATTGAATTCATAAGAGTTAGTCAATTCCACTTTTTCTCCAAACGGAAACTCAAAGTCAAATTCTTTAACCTTCGTAAATGTTGTGTTCATTAAATCCATCATCTTATTGCTAAATTGAGATAAATCTTGTCTTAAATCATTAAAGAATTCATTCATTTTTTTATTTGTATCTTTATTGTTATTGAACATATTGTTGAACATGTCTTCAAAGCTATTTTTATATTTTTGCTCTCTGTTCATTTTTTCAAATGTAGATTCGTCAGTTGTTTTCTCTTCATTGCTTACAGATACAGGAACCGAAACTGTGTTACGAGTGGAATCTTTTTCTTTCGATAGCGCTTCAAGTAAAACAATTGCATCTTCTGCCGAAATTGTCCCATTTTCAACTAATTGTAAAATGCGTTTTCTTTCGTTTTCCATCAATAAAAAGCCTCCCTCAAATATCTATACCAAGTATACGGCGAGGAAGGCCAAAAAGTTTCATATACGTATTGACTTTTTAAACTTTTTAAGTTGAATCTTACATTTCGGATGTTTATAAGACTCTGTTTAGATAGAGTTGTTATTTACTACTTGCGTTTGCTAGTAAAATCTCCATTCGCTTGCGATCACGCTCTAAAATTGGTTTTAAATAGTGTCCTGTATAGGAAGCTTCGACTTTAGCTACTTCTTCAGGTGTACCAGTGGCAATTATCGTCCCACCTTTATCTCCACCTTCTGGACCTAAATCGATTATATAATCCGCCGTTTTAATTACATCAAGATTGTGCTCAATTACTAAAACAGTGTCCCCATTTTCGACTAGTCTTTGGAGTACTTTTAGAAGCCTTGCAATATCATGTGCATGCAAACCAGTTGTGGGCTCGTCTAAAATATAGAATGATTTACCTGTTGAACGACGGTGTAGTTCTGAAGCAAGTTTTACTCGTTGTGCTTCCCCACCAGATAAAGTTGTGGCTGGCTGACCAAGTTTCATATAACCAAGTCCAACATCAACGATTGTTTGTAGTTTTCGTTGGATTTTTGGTACATTTTCGAAAAACTGCACTGCGTCCTCAATCGTCATTTCTAAAACTTCAGCGATATTTTTTTCTTTGTATCGTACTTCTAACGTTTCACGATTATAACGTTTACCATGACATACTTCACACGGAACAAAAACATCTGGTAAGAAGTGCATTTCAATTCTTAAAATACCGTCTCCACTACAAGCTTCACAGCGTCCACCTTTTGTGTTGAAGCTGAAACGACCCTTCTTATAACCACGTACTTTCGCTTCATTTGTCGTTGCAAATAAATCTCGTATATCATCGAACACTCCTGTGTAGGTTGCAGGGTTTGAACGTGGTGTACGTCCAATTGGTGATTGATCAATTTCAATAACTTTATCCAAATGTTCAATTCCTGTAATCTCTTTATGTTCACCTGGTTTTATTCGTGCACGGTTTAATTGATGTGCTAATGATTTATATAAAATTTCATTAATTAGCGTAGATTTACCAGAGCCTGAAACACCAGTAACTGCTATAAATTGGCCTAATGGAATATCAACTTTAACATTTCTTAGGTTGTTTTCTTTAGCACCTTTAATTGTTAATTTTCTTCCATCTGATTTTCTTCGTTCTTTCGGAAGTGGAATGAATTTTTTACCACTTAGGTAGTTACCAGTAATTGAATCTTCATTATTCATGACTTCATCTGGCGTGCCTGCAGCAACAATTTGGCCTCCGTGAACACCAGCTTCTGGACCTACATCAATTAGATAATCCGCAGCAATCATCGTGTCTTCATCATGCTCAACGACAATTAATGTATTTCCAATATCTCGCATTTCTTTCAATGTTGAAATTAACCGATCATTATCCCGTTGGTGCAATCCGATAGAAGGTTCATCTAGAATGTAGAGTACGCCAGTTAAACGAGAGCCGATTTGAGTTGCTAATCGAATACGCTGTGCTTCCCCACCGGATAACGTACCAGCTGACCTTGATAATGTTAAATAATCTAAACCAACATTTATTAAGAAACTTAAGCGTTGTGTAATTTCACGGATAATTAGCCTTGCAATTTGCATCTCTTTTTCCGATAAGGTAAGTGTCGAGAAAAATGCATACATTTCTTGAACGGAATGTGTTGTAGCCTCCGATATATTCAAACCTTCTACTTTTACTGCTAATGATTCTGGTCTTAAACGTTGACCTTTACATGTTGGACATGGTTGTTCATCCATGTATTTCGACATTTGATCTTTCACATACTCCGATGAAGATTCTCGGAAGCGTCGGTCTATATTCCGAACAACGCCTTCAAATTCAATCTTCTTGTTATGAACACTACCGTAGTCACTTTCATAATAGAAATATACCAATTCTCCATTTGAGCCATACAGGATTTTGTCCATTTGTTCTTGTGGTATTTCAGAAACTGGAACATTCATTGGTATATTGTAATGGTCACATACTGCTTTTAAAAGTTGAGGATAGTATTGAGAACTAGTTGGTTCCCATGGTGCAATCGCATGTTCTTCTAATGATTTACTCCAATCGGGAATAACTAAATTTAGGTCTACTTCTTGTTTAAATCCTAACCCATCACATGACGTACACGCTCCGAAGGGACTATTGAAAGAGAACATACGGGGTTCCAACTCACCAATTGAAAACCCACAAATTGGACAAGCATGATGTTCACTAAATAACAATTCTTCTTGTTCCATTACATCCACTAACACTCGTCCCTCTGCTATTTTGAGAGCTGTTTCAATGGAATCATATATTCGTGATTCCACCCCTTCTTTTATAACAATACGGTCGATTACTACTTCGATATCATGTTTTTTATTTTTATCAAGTTCAATGAGATCATCTAAATCTCGCAATTCACCATCAACACGTACGCGGACATACCCTTGTTTTTTCAAATCTTCTAGAAGTTTTACATGCGTTCCTTTTTTCCCTGAAATAATGGGAGCTAGGAGCTGCATTTTTGTTCGTTCAGGATATTCTAGGAGGCGATCTACCATTTGTTCAATTGATTGTGAGGATATTTCTGTGCCATGTTTCGGACAAATTGGTCTTCCAACACGTGCAAATAAAAGACGTAAATAATCGTAAATTTCTGTCACAGTACCAACCGTTGAACGAGGATTACGACTAGTTGTTTTTTGGTCGATGGCAATAGCCGGTGACAAACCTTCAATTGAGTCTACGTCAGGTTTATTAACGTTTCCTAAAAATTGACGTGCATATGCAGATAATGATTCCACATAGCGACGTTGTCCTTCTGCATAAATTGTATCGAATGCTAATGACGATTTACCAGATCCAGATAAACCCGTTATAACAACAAGCTTATCGCGTGGAATTGTTAAACTAACATTTTTCAAATTATTAGAACGTGCACCTTGTACCACAATTTCTGTATTTTTCACTTTGGTCACCCTTCTACCTTCAGCTCGAATATTGTATCTCGAAGTTCTGCAGCACGTTCAAAGTCAAGCGCTTTTGCCGCTTCCTTCATTTCAATTTCTAATGTTGCTATTAATTTCTCAAGTTCGGACTTGGTTAATTTCTTACCTTTTGTTACTTTTGTAACGTATGTTTCTTCCTCTTCAGCAGCCTGTGTAGCACGAATTAAGTCTGGGATTTTCTTTTGAATTGTCTTTGGTGTGATTCCATGTTTCACATTATATTCTTCTTGAATAGCCCGACGACGCTTCGTCTCATCAATGGCTTTTTTCATAGAATCCGTCATTTTGTCTGCATAAAGAATTACATGACCATTTGAATTACGGGCAGCACGGCCAATTGTTTGAATTAATGACCTCTCTGAACGTAAGAAGCCTTCCTTGTCTGCATCAAGTATTGCAACGAGTGATACTTCTGGAATGTCGATTCCTTCACGTAATAGGTTAATACCAACTAAAACGTCATAAGTACCTTTTCGTAGTTCACGTATAATTTCAATTCGCTCTAAAGTTTTTATTTCAGAGTGTAGGTATTCTACTTTAATACCCATTTCTTTTAAGTAATCTGTTAAATCTTCGGACATTTTCTTCGTTAAGGTTGTAATAAGAACACGCTCTTGCATTTTCACTCGTTCATTGATTTCGCCAATTAAATCATCTATTTGCCCTTCAATTGGACGAATATCAATCGTTGGGTCAAGTAATCCAGTAGGTCGAATAATTTGCTCTACCATTACTGGAGTATGTTCCATTTCGTATGGGCCTGGAGTTGCAGAAACATAGATTGCTTGGTTTATATGTTTTTCAAACTCTTCAAATTTTAAAGGTCGATTATCTAGTGCAGATGGCAAGCGGAACCCATGCTCTACTAAAACATTTTTTCGAGCTTGGTCACCATTAAACATTCCGCGAACTTGAGGCAATGTTACGTGACTTTCATCAATGACAAGTAAAAAATCATCTGGAAAATAGTCAAGTAATGTATAAGGTGTTGCACCTGCTTCTTTTAACGTTAAATGTCTCGAATAATTTTCAATACCCGAACAGAAACCCATCTCACGCATCATTTCTAAATCGTAGTTAGTACGTTGTTCTAGTCTTTGTGCTTCTAAAAGTTTATCTTCAGAACGTAGTTTTTCTAGTTGTACTTCTAATTCTTTTTCAATATTTCCAATAGCTATTTTCATCTTTTCTTCGCGTGTTACGAAGTGGGATGCTGGATATATTGCTACATGTTCACGTTCGCCTAAAATTTCTCCTGTTAGCGCATCCACTTCACGAATACGATCAATTTCATCGCCGAAAAATTCAACTCGAATACAGTGTTCGTCTCGAGAGGCTGGAAAAATTTCCACTACATCTCCTCGAACACGGAATGTCCCACGTTGGAAATTGACATCGTTTCGTTCGTATTGGACGTCTACAAGTCTTCGTAGAAGTTGATTACGTTCTATTTCCATACCATTACGGATTGAAACAACCATTTCACGATATTCTTCCGGATTCCCTAAACCGTATATGCAGGAAACAGATGCGATAATAATGACATCCTGTCGTTCAAATAATGAAGACGTTGCGGAGTGTCGAAGTTTATCGATTTCCTCATTAATACTTGAATCTTTTTCGATGTATGTATCGGTCTGTGGTACGTAAGCTTCCGGTTGATAATAATCATAATAACTTACAAAATATTCTACGGCATTGTTTGGGAAAAATTGTTTAAATTCACTATATAATTGACCAGCAAGAGTTTTGTTGTGTGCTACAACCAGTGTAGGTTTATTTACTTCTTTTATAACATTGGAGATGGTAAATGTTTTCCCTGTACCTGTTGCACCTAGTAATGTTTGATGACGCTTTCCTTGTTTAACGCCTTCTATAAGTTGTTTAATCGCTTCGGGTTGATCACCACTAGGTTGGTAAGGGGAGTGCAATTCAAATGTCATTCAATCGGCCATCCTTTCACCCATTTATCTTCTATTAATATTATCA